>JAUMUA010000020.1:0-14099 GCA_030530925.1 Rothia sp. (in: high G+C Gram-positive bacteria)
TAGTTGATAATGACGGACTGGTTAGTAATATCCACTTCGATATCGTCCAGCCCGTAGGCGGCGCATACCGACACAATTGCCGAATCAACGTCAATCGTATCTGCACCACACTGAAACAACGCCTCAGCAATGCGCAGGGTGAGGTTGAGAACCCTATGGGCTTCTTCTTTTTCTCGCAGTCTGCTTTGGCGGCGCAACTGAGCGTTGAGCCCAAACTGGTTTTGTTGCAACCGAGCAACTCCGCGCACGGGTTTAGTGAGAGACTGATCAGCGCTCACAAAAGATTTCAACGACGAGCGCACACTACCGGCGGATTTTCGCGGGGTCGCGGTAGGAGCAAGTG
The DNA here is from genome assembly GCA_030530925.1 of Rothia sp. (in: high G+C Gram-positive bacteria). Lineage (GTDB taxonomy): Bacteria > Actinomycetota > Actinomycetes > Actinomycetales > Micrococcaceae > Rothia. The sequence continues at coordinate 344 of JAUMUA010000020.1, forward strand.
GAGCGTTGGCCACGTCTGCAGAGGGGTACGACGTCGGCAATAGCGTGGTGGTTGGCGGTGCCGATTCTGCAGAGATCTCTGCCACCGGCTGCGCTGCCGCAGATACTTCTACCGTCGGCTCATCTATCGACGGTTCAAAAACAGCGTGCTCGTTAAACACAGATGCGGAGGGGTACGCGTTCTTCGATAATTCTTGCGAATTATTCACAACGCACACACCTCCGCATTTCAAACCATCTCAAAGAGGGTCTACCTCAGAATTCTTATCTGTTTCAAAGATACCGGTTAGCGCTTTAAAACTGATCTACGCTCTCTGAGAGTTTAGCGAAAGAATCTTAGTAGAAAGGCTGCCCAGTCTTGCGTACCCAGAGCCCACGCAATACCTTTTCAGCAAGGCGGTTCCATACCTGGTACTTAGAAGGTGAAAGCACCTGATCCCACACACCTACGTAGTCAATAACGTCTTTGGTGAATGAGGTTTTGAACAGTCCCAAACCGTAGTAGTTGTGGTCTTTGTTCTTGAGCTGATCCTTAGGTGGGGTGCCACAGAAATCGTACGAGACGATGTTGTGGTCCTTCATCAAATCAGTCAGAGCGGTCCACTGAACCTGGTGCGAATCGCCGTACTGTTTACGTCGTGGTTTGGATCCACCGTCCTTGTACGTACCCTTGTTGCCGTAGTTAATCACATACGCACCAACGGAAGGTTCGCCGTCTTCGTAGGTGAAGTACAAGCGACCCTGACCAGCTTTTTCAAAGGTGGTCCAAAAATCCTTGTAGTAATCAAATGAACGCAGGTTCACGTTAGCTGAACCCTGGCCCACGGTGTCCATGAGTGCGTACATCTTCTTCATGTTTTCTTCGGTGAGTTCCACGCGCTTTACTTCGCAGCCCTCACGAGCTGAGCGGCGTACCGCGTTGCGGCCACGGGAAGAAAGAGATTTGAGGACGTCATCCTCGCTCTTGTCGGTAGCCAAAATAGCGGTGGAATCGTTGGGCTGAATGTTGAATGACTTAGTCAGACCAGTCTTTGCCATGAACGCCATGCTCTGATCGTCAGCCAAAATATCGGGCTCAATCTTAATGGTGAACACGCCCAGTTTGTTCTCTTCAACAAACTTCTTGTTAGCCTCAAGAATCGCGGGGATCTCTTCAATGCTGTTGACGTCCGGTCCCTTGATCATGTACCAGATTTTGCCCAACCCGGGAACAGCTTTTTCAAGCACCAAATTGTAGCTGGCAAAAGGAGCAGATTTACCGCCGATTACCGTGGTGCCTTCATACACCAAGTACAGGGGCTTCCAACCGTGCTTAGCTTTGACCGAAGCAAATGACGCCGATTGCAACAGGTTGCCACCATTGGGGTTAGCGATCACGTGCTCGTCCCAGGTGCGGATCTCTTCATCAGTCGCAAAGCGTGCTTTAAATTCTTGCAAGAGCCTCAACTTCCCACTAGCGCGAACAACTCGCGCACTCAAATTTTTCTCTGGTTTCTAAGTCTAACGATGTGCGGGCACCGAATACAGCTCTTTGAGCGTGAGGGTTGGCTCAAGCACATAAAAAGCCCCGCAATTCTGGAGCGAATTGCGGGGCTTCTTCTAGAATCAAGAAATCTGAGAACTACTCAGCATTTCTCAAAACACTGTGATTACTCAGCGTCGTGGTCGGTCTCAAGAATCTTGACGAGGGTGTCAAGTGCTTCTTCAGCGCCGTCGCCTTCTGCACGAAGAACAACTTTGTCGCCGTGCTTAGCGCCAAGTGACATCAATGAAAGGATTGAAGCTGCGTCCATTGCTTCGTCAGCGGGTTCGCCTTCTGCTGCAATGGTTACCTCTACGGGAAGGTCGCCAGCTGCTTCAGCGAAGATAGCTGCTGGACGTGCGTGCAGGCCAACACGGCTTGCAATGGTGGCGATACGTTCTGCCATGATGTTCTCCTTTAATAGAGTGGAGGAAAAATTCTTCCGCTATTGAGTCTAGTGGAGGTTCGGCGCCGAACGCGACACCGAGCCTCCCCCTTTTGGGTAATTCTTAGAGTCCGAGCTCGTCCAAGATGGGCAATTCTTCGCGAGCTGCAGCCTTGGCTTCTGCTGATGAAATCTGTGAAAGAGCCTTCACAGCGATCTGCTGTGCCTTCTCTTTAGTCACGGACTTCAGCACTGCCGAAACAGCGGCGATAGCGCCAGCGTTCATGGAGAGGGTATCTACACCCAAGCCCACAAGAACAACTGCTAGCGCGGGATCAGCAGCGGCTTCACCACACACTGAGACGTACTTTTTGACGCCGTGGTGAATCGATGCCTGCTGAGCGCCTTCAACGCTGAGCTTGATCATCTTGAGAACAGCGGGCTGCCAAGGGTTGTTCAAGTGCGCAAGATCGCCCAAGAGACGGTCTGCTGCCATGGTGTACTGGGTGAGGTCGTTGGTACCGATAGAGATGAAGTCGACTTCACCCAAGATAGCCTCTGCGTTTACAGCAGCTGCGGGAGTTTCAACCATCACGCCCTGGGTCTTGATGCCCACCTCATCAAGCATCTTCTTGAAGCTACGAGCCTCAGAAGTTGTTGAAATCATGGGAGCCATCACCCAAATATCAGCCTCTGAACCCTCAGCTGCTTTCTTGATAGCCTCAAGCTGGCGGGTCAGAACGCCGGGAACGGTCCAGTCGGTACGGAAACCGCGAACACCTAGTGCGGGGTTCTCTTCTTCTTTAACGTTCAAGAAGGGAAGGGGCTTATCTGCACCGGCGTCGAGGGTACGAACCACGATGTGCTGACCGGGGAAAGCGTCAAATACCGACTTGTAGGTTTCTGCCTGAGTCTCAACCGAAGGCTCGGCGTCGTTACCCAAGAAACCGAACTCGGTGCGGAGCAAGCCCACACCTTCAGCGTTAAGGCTGGCAGCTTTTTCAGCGGACTTGCCGTCGCCCACGTTGGCGTAGAGCGGAACAGTGGTTCCATCAGCCAAAACGCCCTTGCCGTCGAATGCCTCAAGAGGCTGACGGTTGGCGTATTTATCAGCAGATTCACGCTGAGCGTCGGTAGGCTCGGTATCAATCATGCCCTCGTTGGAATCAACGTAAACCATGGTGCCATTAGGAATTTCGGTAACGCCCTTAGCTGCAACCACAGCAGGAAGACCCAAACCACGAGCCAAAATAGCGGTGTGCGCCTGGGGACCACCATCAGAAGTAATCAACGCAATCACCTGGTTAGGGTCAAGAGTTGCAGTATCTGCAGGAGCCAAGTCTACGGCTGCCAAGATAAAGGGGTTCTCTGAAACGGGAATACCGGGTGCCTGCTGACCAGTAAGTTCAGCAACAATACGTGCGCGAACGTCCTGAATATCGGTAACGCGCTCAGCCATGTAACCGCCAAGAGCTTCCATCTGAGTTGCGAAGTCGCTAGCGGCTTCCCAAATAGCGCGCTCAGGAGCCATGTTCTGCTTCTCAACGAGCTTCTTAGCGCCCTTGAGCAGTGCGCGGTCGGTAGCCATCTGAGAGGTTGACTTCAAAACAGCTTTGCCGTCGCGGCCTGCGTTTTCAGCACGCTCAAGAAGATCGGCTTTAACAGCTTCAGCAGCGGACTGAATACGAGCGCTTGCTGATTCCACGGTTTCGCCGTCAGCAAGCTTGAGGCCAGCTTTAGGCTCTTGAATGGGATCGGGCATCTGTAGCACGGGGCCGATCACTCGACCAGCGTAAACGCCTACGCCTTTATAAGTGGACATAGTGTCTGTTTCCTTACTCTGAAAAATCTCTTGTCAGTAAATTGTTTGCTAGTTTACCGTGGTAACTGCCGAAGTTTCGGAGCGTTTCTGCTTATTTGAAGTCACCATTTTGAGGACAACATAAATCAGTGCGGAAACTACAGTGCCGGTTACAACAGCAACCAAGAACATGGGCCAGTTCTGCATAAGAGCAATCACCCAGATACCACCGTGTGGTGCGGGCGAAGCAACGCCTGCTGCCATCGAGATACCGCCAGCAGTAGCTGCGCCAATCATCGAGGCGGGAATAACGCGCAGTGGATCAGCGGTTGCGAACGGAATAGCACCCTCAGAAATGAAGGACGCACCAAGGAGCCATGCTGCCTTGCCGTTTTCGCGTTCAGGCTGAGTAAACAGATGTGGGCGAATGGTGGTTGCAAGCGCCATAGCCAGCGGAGGAACCATACCTGAGATAATAACTGCAGCCATAATCTGTTGGTTAGCAAGGTTACCCGATGCCAAACCTGCAGTAGCAAATAGGTATGCCGCCTTGTTTACAGGACCACCGAGGTCAAAGCCCATCATGGCGCCCAGAATAATTCCGAGCAAGAGAGCTGATGCACCAGACATTGACATGAGCCAGTCCTGCAAACCGGTCATAATCCATGCGATAGGTGCACCCAAGATGAAGAACATGAGCCCGCCAGCGAACAGCGTGGCAAGTAGCGGGGTAATAACTACGGGCATCATAGACGATAGCCAGCGAGGTAGTTTAGGTAGCGAAAGCCAGTAAGCACACAGACCAGCGAGCAAACCGGCGACGATGCCGCCCAAGAAACCGCCGCCAACGAGCAGTGCCACAGAACCGGCAATAAAGCCGGGGGCAATACCGGGGCGTTGCGCCAAACCGTAGGCAATATATGCCGCCAAAGCCGGAACCATCAGGCTCAGACCGTACCCACCAATGGTGTGCAAAGCTGCACCCAGGTAAAGGCTCAGCGGAGTGCCGCCCAGGTTCCAAAGCGAGGTGCCTTCAAGAATTGCCTTGGGATCGACGTCGCCAAGATTAGGCACCGTAATAGCCTCGAGCATGAAGCCCAAAGCCACAATGATGCCGCCTGCGGCGACAAAAGGAATCATGTACGAAACGCCGGTCATCAGCGCCTGGTAGATTCGAGTGCCCCAGGGCTTATCGGCGTCGGTAGAAGTTTCATTCGACTCCCCATGCGCTGCGGCAACGCGGCGTCCGTTGGGGTTCTCAGCCTCAGCAAGTGCTTCTTCAATCATCTGCTTGGGCTCGTCGATTCCCCGCTTTACGGGGCCTTCAATGTAGGGCTTACCCACAAAGCGTCCGCGTTCACGAACAGGTACAGCAACGGCAAAGACGACGGCGTCGGCTTCTTCGATATCTGCGGCGGTAAGCTTATCGCCGCCGGAGGAACCCTGGGGTTCTACCTTGAAGTCGTAACCGAGTTCTTCTGCGGCGTATTTGAGACCATCGGCTGCCATGTAAGTGTGCGCAATACCGGTGGGACAAGCGGTAACAGCCACGATTTTCTTGCGAGTAGCACCCGCGGAATCGTTGGGGGTAGCGGCAACAGATGACGCCGTGCCCGACGCCGCAGCGGCAGGTACCGCGTTCCCGGCAGCAGGAGCAGGCTGCTCTTTAGACTTAGGAGCGCCGTCAGCATTGACACCCAAAGCGTCATTGACTAGACCCACTACTTCGTCGGCAGTTTTTGCTTCGCGCAACGCAGCAGTAAAAGTCTTCTTCATGAGCGAGCGTGCCATGGTCGAAAGAATTTTTAGATGCGCCTGATCTGCGCCTTCTGGTGCGGCAATAAAGAAGATGAGGTCCGCGGGGCCATCTTTAGAGCCAAAATCAACCGGTGGGTGTGGGCGTGCCATTGCAAGGGTTGGTTCGGTAACCGCCGCTGAGCGGCAGTGCGGAATCGCAATGCCACCGGGAATACCGGTGTCAGTTTTAGATTCTCGCGCTTTGGCGTCGGCAAATAACTGTTCTACGTTACTTGCTCGGCCAGCATTTGCCACCGCAGTAGCTAGATGTTGGATGACGTCAAAGCGTGAGTCGCCCAGATTTTCATCTAGGCTCACAAGATCTGCAGTAATGACGGCAGACATAAGCACTCCTCGAATTTTAGAAGCGGTTTGAATCTACAACCGCAGGTTGCGGTTTCCTATCTGGGTAAATCAGCGCTTCTAGGGGTTTGCGATAGGTAAAAACTAGAGTTCTACGCGAGAGATGGTGACTTTTTCAGGCGTAGTTTGTTCAAAGGTGGGCACGCGGGTGCCAGAGAGCGACGCCGCTGCTGATCCGTGAGCTACTGCTTGTTTAAAGCATTCTTCTACGGATTTTCCTTGTTCGTGGGCAATGAGGTAGCCCGCGAGTGAACAGTCACCAGCTCCTACGGTGCTGCGAACTTTTACTGGTTCGTGCTTGGCGTGCCAGGCGCCGTCCTTGGTCACGAGCACTGCGCCTTCGCCGCCGAGGGTGGCGAGCACGGTGTCGATGCCGCGTTCTACAAGTTCAAATGCGGTTCGTGCGGTTAGCTCAATGTTGCCCTCGAGCTCTTCTGCGGCGTCGGGGCGGCCCACGAGTTCTGCGAGCTCTTCTGAGTTGGGTTTGATGAGGTTGGGCATACCATCTTGGCCGTTGACGGCGTCGCGCAGGGCGTTACCTGAGGTGTCGACGGCGATCAGTGGCGCTTGCTCGCCCAGCGCCTCGCGAATCGCGCGGCCTACCACCGAGTAGTAGTCGCTTTGCACCCCCGGGGGTAAAGAACCGGCAAGAACGAGCCATGAGGCGTCGTGAGTTTCTTTGATGAGCAAGCGGGTGAGGTCTTGCTGTGCTTGGCCGTTGAGAGGCTCGCCCGGTGCGTTGAGTTTGGTGGTGGTTCCATCGGGTTCAACTACCGTGATGTTGGAGCGGATGGGTGAGCCGGTGGGCATGTTGGTGTAGCGGACGTCTTCGTCGCGTAGCCCAATGAGTACGGGGTCTTCGTCGTCCCCGGGCATCACTGCCACGGCGTCAAAACCTGAGACTTTGAGGGCGCGGGCAATATTGACGCCCTTGCCACCGGGGTCTTGTGCGGTGCGTTCGGCGCGAATCACCGAGCCGCGCTTGAGCTCGCCGGGCAGTTCCACGGTGCGGTCTAGGCTGGGGTTTGCTGTTAATGTGACGATCATGCGATTACTACCTCTACGTTGGATTCTTCAAGCGCTTCGGCAAGGGCGCCTTCTGGCGCCTTGTCGGTCACTAGCGTGTCTATGTCTTCGAGGCCGGCAAATCGCACGAGCGATTCTCGACCAAATTTTGCGGAATCGCACAGGAGCACTACGCGTCGTGCTGATTTGACGATGGCGGTTTTTACTATGCCTTCGTTGATTCCGGGGGTGCTTAATCCGAACTCGGCGTCGAGTCCGTTGACACCGATGAAAGCGATATCTGGGCGCATGGTGGCAAATTCTTCGGCGGTGCGCGCGCCAATGGCTGCCCACGTCATTTTGCGTACCTGTCCCCCGACCAAATCGAGGATGATTCCGTCAGCTTCAGCCAGCTTCACGGCAATGTGAAGGGCGTGGGTGATGATGAGTCGGTCTGCACCAGATTTCAAACTGCAATTTTCGGCAGCTATAAGGTCGGCAAGAATTTCGATGGTAGTGCCGGCGTCAAGAACCACCGCCCCGGCGTCTGCCTCACGCATCAGCTCATAGGTTTTGTGCGCAATGCGTTGCTTCTCGGGGGTGTTCATGCTTTGGCGGAGAGAAATAGAAGATTCCACCGAGGTAGATTGTTCTACCGTTACTGCACCACCGTGCACACGGCGTAGTTTGCCCTCAGCTTCTAGGGCTGCGAGGTCGCGACGCACGGTTTCCATCGTTACTTCATAGCGGCGCGCTAGCTCGGCACCATTTACTCGACGCGCAGATGCGACTAATTTCGCGATCTCGGCACGGCGTTCTTCAGCGAACATAAAGAACATCACCTAACGGAACAATGGGGGGATGGATTTGCAGACAACCTTGCAGTTTGATTTTATGTGGGTTTGTGTTGTTTCGTCAATTGAAACCATGCCAACCTCCCACATTTAAACACGGGTAGCAGTGTGGTTGTTCGTGGTATTTCTTGCTTTCAGCCAGCGGGAGTTCTTGAGGAAAACCCACTGAATCACAAGTGCAAGCACCCAGCCGATAGTGCCTCCGAGCGTGTTTGCCGCAATATCCCAAATGGAGGACGTACGCCCGGGCATGAATAATTGCGTGAACTCAATAAAGCAGGTGGTAGCGAATGCGATGAGTAGAACCCATGCGCGCTTTCGCCACGGCATGAGGAGAGTGAGCAAGAACCCGCCGGGGGTAAACATCAACACATTGGAGAGCCACTCAACGGTTTTATAGCTAAACCACAGAGGCAACCAACCGTTCTGATGCCCGTTGTGCAAAAACTCGCGGACGAACTGCCCGCCGCTGTTGTCGTCCACATGAACAGGCCAAAAAACAATACAAGCAATCAGCAGTAGGTAAATGCCCAGCAGTATTGACCCTGCAACACGCAAAAACTTCATCCCGCGGCTTGTGTGGTGCAGGATGTGAAGTTCTTGCGTATTTAGATGGGTGTTAAAAATAGAGGGCATTTACTTTTTACCTTGAAGCAACGGCTCGCGTTCTTCAACCCAGTCAAAAAGCCCCGGCAGCGGAATGTCTAAGGCTTCGGCGTTAGGAACGGCAGTTGCCCACTCTTTGCCATGCGCGGCACTGAGCACGCGTCGAATGAGTGAACCGTGAGAAACAGCTAAAACGCGCTGACCTGGGTAATCATGAGTAATTTCGCGCAAAATTTTGACACCGCGCACGTAAAGCGCACGTTCTGATTCGACGCCGTCGTAGTAGGCATCGGGTTCTTTGCGTTCTTCGGCGGGAATATCGAGCCCTTCGGCTTCGCCGTAGGCGCGTTCGATGAGGTCATCGTAGGTTCTGCTCACGCTCAGCCCCAGCTCTTCGCCAATGATTTGCGCGGTTTCAAAGGCGCGGGACAGCGGGGATGAGACGAGCACGTCAAAGCTCAACCCTTGCTCGCGTAGTTTATTGCCGGTTTCGTGTGCTTGCTGGCGTCCGAGGTCGTTGAGCGGGATATCGGAGGTCCCTTGCATAAGGTGCTGTTTGTTCCAGTCGGTTTGACCGTGGCGGATCAGCATAAGGGAGCCGGAAAGGTCTGGTTCGGAAGTGTTCATGGGTGGTTCTCCTATGATGTGGCGTTCTGCTTGGCGTGCGAGTGGTGGGTGAGCAATTCGAGGGGTAGTTCGGTGACGGACGCGTTGACCGGAATTGCCATCTCTTCACCGGTTAATTCTGTAATCATTTGCGAGATCCACATGCCGTGAGCTACCACAATAAGGTTCTGCCCGGCGTGTTCGCGCAGTGCCACGTTCAGCGATTCAATGCCGCGCGCACGTAGGTCTTCAAGCGGTTCGATGCCGGCAAAATGCTCGTCCATGTTTTGCCAAATATCCGGGGTAACTTGCACACCTTCAGCCTCGCCAAATGAGCGCTCTTGCATGCCCTCGTAGGTACCTGAAATCTCAAGCCCTAGTTCGCGGGCAATGATTTCGCCCGTCTCATGCGCACGCGAAAGCGGCGAGGTAACAATGGCATCCCACGCAAAATCGGGGTTCGTTGCGCGCTGCGTTTGCGCAAAGGCGCGCAGGTTCTCGGCAGCTTCTTGTGCTTGCGCCCGTCCCGTGTTGTTCAGCGGGGTATCTGCTTGGCCTTGAAACCGGTGTTCTAAGTTCCAATCGGTTTGACCATGGCGAATCAAAACTACTCGGGCTGGTGGCACAGCTTCTTCGCGCGGGGCGGAATGAGATGAAGTCATACCCCCTATTATCTCAAATCAGAACCACCGCGCCCGGTGCGCTTCAGCGAGAGAACGCTCTCACCCCGGTACCACCTCAAAAATCCTGTGAAACAATAGGTATATGTTCACTTCTTCTGTTGATTCCGATTGGTTCCCCACGTGCGCTGTTTTTGATTGCGACGGCGTACTGCTTGATTCTGAGACCGTGTGGGGCGATATTCAAAACGAGTTTTTCGAAAAATATGGAGTGACCCCCTCCGCTGAGGACCGCGCCCAGCTTGTGGGATCGGCGGCGTCTGATCTTGCCGAGACTATTGTGCGCCTGAGCGATACCAGCGCTCAGTCTGAAGAAGAGACCAAGAAATTTCGCAAAGAGGTGCTCGCCGATGTTCAAGAAACAGAAATGAATATTGTTGATCGCGGCATTGAGGCCATTCCCGGTGCGCTAGATGTTATTAAGAAACTTGCCTCGGCTATGCCCGTGGCGGTTGCCTCAAACTCCTCGAGTAAATTGCTCACCAAAAAGCTTGAAAAGTTTGGACACGCAGAGGTTCTTACCACCTGGGTGGGTGCTAACGACGTCGAGAACCCCAAGCCGGCACCCGATATGTACAGTGAGGCAATCCGCCGTCTGGGTGGCACCCCCGAACGCACTTTCACCGTTGAAGATTCAGCCGCTGGCGCCAAGGCTGCCCGCACTGCTGGTTCGAACACCTTTATTTTCTGTCAGGATCCTGCGGACGCGCCTGAGGGCAAGGGATATTTTTCATCTTTTACTGACCCAGAATTTTTGACACAGATTGACCGCTGGGTTGAGAAAGCACAAGAACATCAGGGTTAATCATGGCTTCAGAATCTGCTAACTCCCACAAATTTGGTCTTCGTTATGAGGACATGAGCGAAAGCGAACTCGAGTATTACCGCGAGTTCTGGCAGGAGCCTGCCCCGCAAGCGGGTGACGCCGGTTATCAGCTTTCTGCGTATGAGACGGTGAAAGCTCGGGTGCGGATGGCAACCGGGTTGAGCTTTACTCTGATGCTTTTTGGTATTTTGCTCACCGTGGTTGCGCTGATTGCCGAGAGCCTTATTTTTACTGTGTTGTGCGGGCTCATTGTGGTGTTGGCTTTGGGTTTGTTGGTTGCGGTACGACGTCGTTTGTTTAAGTCGTTGCGTGTGCCGGGGCAGACGCCAATTCAGAAAAATAAGAAAGCTAAGCTTTTTTGGATTCCGCATCTTTTGGTAGTGGCTGGCGTTATTGCAGGTGTTATCAGTTATTTGGTGGTTCCGGAGATTTTTGCCGGCGCAGAACCCAATCTTTTGCGCAGTCACATTATGATGTGGAATGAAATTTCTCTTCTATTCTTGCTGGGTGCAGCGCTTTTCTACGGGCTATTGATTTTGGCAATTTACACGCCAGAAGATACCGATGATTCGATTATTCGCCCTACCGACTACGCCGAGCGTCAGATGGAAAAAGACATCGCCAAGAACCGCGGCAAAGACGATCAAGACTTCTACGACTCGGACTGGATTAGAGGGCGTTAGGGGTGTGAAAGCATGAATAACCGCCGCCCGTTGTGAAAACGTCACAACTCCCTCCCCCATTGGTTGGCCCCTTCCTTGCCCACCTCTTTGTGGACAAACCAAGCTCACCCTAACAGCCCCATCGCCCGCCGCAGTTATATTGCGCAAATATTTCGCCACGCACACCGCCCACAAAAAAGGTCCGCGCTCTCTCACGAGAGTGCGGACCTTACACCGTTACTTCACAAAACTATCGGCGCATCACCTTACGAGCCAGCAAGTTACCCACTAGCTGAATCAGCTGAACCATCACGATAATCACCAAAACAACAACCCAGGTAATGGCGTCATTGAATCGCTGGTAACCGTCAACGAGGGCAACCTTACCCAGACCGCCACCACCAACGTAGCCAGCCATTGCCGACATATCGACCACGCCAATCACCAAGAAGGTGTAACCCAAAATCAGCGGGCCAAGCGCCTCGGGCACCATCACGGTCATCAAAATACGCCCCTTTGACGCGCCCATAGCGCGAGCCGCTTCAATCACACCGGGATCAATAGACACCAAGTTCTGCTCAACAATACGAGCAATCGCAAAGCTTGCACCAAAGCACATAGCAAAAATCGCCGCGTTCACACCCAAGCGCGAACCAATAACCGCAGAAGTTAGCGGACCAAGCGCTGCCAACAAAATAATGAACGGAATAGGGCGAACAATGTTCACCAACACGTTCAGCACAATGTTCACCGGGCGGTTAGCAAGAATGTTGCCCTGACGCGTGGTGTACAACAAAATACCAATAATCAAGCCAATAATGCCCGCAATCACCATGGTGAGAGCAACCATGTAAATGGTGTCAAAGAGCGCTGGAACTAGCTTGTTCGGAATAAACTCATCCCACTGCACTTTAGGAGCGGCGCTGAGCACTGCCGCGTTTTCTAACACGTTCATTAGCGAACCTCTTTCACGGTAGTTACGGTTGCCAGCTCAGCAACCACGGCGTCAAGACTGGTGATATCACCAATCAGCTCAAGCGTGAGATTGCCGTAAGTCTTACCCTGCAAGGTTTCCAATCCGCCCTGCACAATATTGAACTGCACCCCTCGGTTGCCCAAGTACGAGAGCACCTTGCCAATGCCAGTATTACCCTCGGTAATCTCAAGGTTCACCAGGTAACCGCGGTGGCGTGCTTTGAGCACCGACGCTTCTTCTTCGCTCGGTGCCTGCTTCACGGTAGTTGCCACAAAGCGGCGAGCCACGCTGGTTTGCGGATTCGAGAATACGTCATACACGTTTCCCATTTCCACTACTTTGCCCGCCTCCATCACAGCCACACGGTCAGCAATGGTTGAAACCACGTCCATTTCGTGGGTAATAACCACCACGGTAATGCCCAGCTCATCGTTAACTTTCTTGAGCAGGCGCAACACCTCAGAGGTGGTTTCAGGGTCAAGCGCCGACGTCGATTCGTCAGCCAGCAAAAGGCTGGGCGAGGTTGCGAGCGCACGAGCAATACCCACGCGCTGCTTCTGACCGCCAGAGAGCTGATCAGGGTAGCTCTTTGCCTTGTTGCCAAGCCCCACAAATTCGAGCATTTCCTGCACGCGAGCGCGACGCTTAGCTTTGTCCCAGCCCGCCACTTTGAGCGGGAATTCAATATTGCCCGCAACGGTGCGTGAGTTCATGAGGTTGAACTGCTGAAAGATCATGCCAATGTTCTGGCGGGCTTCACGTAGCGCAGATTCTTTCTGACCGGAGATGGTGGTTCCATTGACCGAAAGGTGACCGTCTGAAACGCTCTCTAGCCCGTTGATCAGGCGGACGAGCGTTGATTTGCCGGCGCCGGAGTAGCCAATAATCGCAAAGATTTCTCCGCGCTTAATATTGAGGGTTACCCCATCAACTGCGGCTACATTGTTTTTTCCGCTCTTAAATACCTTGCTGACATTGTCAATCACCACAATGTTCTGCTCGGTATGTGCATCAGTGGGGGTAGCTACACTCATAAAACTTCTTTCAAATGGATGCGCGTATCAGGTTGAGAACGGCATAAAAGCGGTAATCGCTATGGCACGCACTCTGTGAATGGTGTTGCACGATTACCGCTTCTTGCCACAAAAAGCTTATTTACGCTTTGCGTCTTCTGCTTCTTTGAGGGTGGTGCGTAGTTCGTTCACGTCAGTCTTTACTTCAACTGCGGTGCCCTTGCTGTCTTCTTTCACAACCTCTTGAACTTCAGGGGTGTGGTAGAGATCGACGATCTTTTTGTAGGTTTCGTCGTCAGCTTTATCGTTTTGTGCCACAAAGAGGTTCACGTATTGCTGAGCTGATTTATCTTCGGGATTATCCTGCGCAAGAGCTTCGTCGGGGTTGAGACCAGCGTCCTGCACAAAGTCGTTGTTCACCACTGAGCCGTCAACTGATTCCATGGAAATTACGGTCTGAGTTGCGTCAACGGTAGTTACTTTTACCTTTGATTTGCTGGTATCGACGTCGTCGGTGGTGGGCTGGGCAACGTCAGACTTGAGAGTCACCAGGTTGTTAGCTTTGAGCAGCAACAGCGCGCGAGCTTCGTTCACGGCGTCGTTAGGGATAGCGATTTCGCCGCCCTGAGGAATTTCGCTGAGTTCTTTGTGCTTCTTAGAG
>JAUMUA010000020.1:14109-27895 GCA_030530925.1 Rothia sp. (in: high G+C Gram-positive bacteria)
ATGGGGTAAATAACGGTGGGGCCAACGATTTGAAGGTCATCGTTAGCTTCTACGTTGTAGTTTGAAAGGTAAGCGATGTGCTGAAACCAGTTCATGTCGATATCCCCAGCCTTTAACGCGGGGTTAGGCTGGGTGTAGTCGGTGAATTCCTGGTACTCAATGTCGATGCCTTCTTTTTCGGCAACTTCTTTGAGCTTGTCGTTCGCGGGGTCGGTACCGACGACGCCGATTTTGACGACTTTTTCATCTGAGTTTGAGGATCCGCAGGCGGAGAGGCCAAATGCGAGGGGTACGAGCGCCAAAGTGGCAACAAATTTCTTCACGGCTATGAATCTTTCTGTTGGATGTACGTGTCCACTTTTGGCTCGAGAACAAGTTCAAAGATGCTCTAAAGTGGCAATTTTCTTGGGTTCAAGAAGAGGTGTAAATATATTCAAACATGAGATGTTTTCTGCACAGAATTGTGTGTACGAATGAGTAGTTTTACGGCATTTCTTACACAACACTACGTCATGTTGTAACAAATCGTAACAAAAAGGATTCGTTGCTCTGCCTCTTGGGTGAGTAGAGCAACGAACCCCTTATTTTTACTGAAATATTTTTACCGGGATACCGGGGAACTACTGTTTACCGTATTTCTCTTCCAGTTGCTGGCGTACCTCGCGGCGAAGCGTTTTACCCAGCATGGAGCGCGGCAAATCTTTTACCTCAAAAATCTTGCGAGGCACCTTATAACGAGTCACCTGCCCATAGCAGTACTCGCGCAATTCTGACTCATCGATGGCAAAACCGTCGGCAGCTACCACTGCGGCAACTACCATCTCGCCCCCGCTCTTGCGCGGCAAGCCCACTACGGCGGCGTCCTTGACCGAATCATGCTGACGTAGCGCTGCCTCTACTTCAGAAGGAGAGACGTTAAACCCGCCAGTAATAATGACCTCTTTAATGCGATCCACCACGTAAATAAAGAAATCTTCATCAAGCTTGACGATATCACCGGTGCGCAACCAGCCCTCGGGAGTAATAGTGCTGCGGGTATCTTCTTCACGCTTCCAATAACCACCAAAGCGCTGCGGGCCCTGTACCCACAGCTCGCCCTCTTCACCCAGCGGAACGTCCTGCAATGTTTCGGGATCCACCACGCGAATATCTACTGAGGGGAAAGGAACGCCAATCGAGCCTGCGCGGCGCGTGTCATTTAGCGGGTTACACGCAACCAGCGGCGCGCACTCGGTAAGGCCATAGCCCTCCACCAAATAACCGCCAGACGCTTCTTCCCATTCCGCCACCAACTCGGGCGGCAAATTCATAGCGCCCGATACCGAATAACGAATACCCTGCAACGAAATGTTGCGCTCTTTAGCCTCGTCCAGCAAACGGCGATACACCGGCGGAACTGCCGGCAAAACCGTGGGCTTTACCTTCTTCATGGCTTTGAGAATCAAATCAATATCAACCGTGGGAAACAGCACCAAGCGGGCCTGAGAAACCACGGCGAATGTTAGCCCCAGCGTCATACCGTAGGCGTGAAAGAGCGGGAGCACCGAGTAAATAACTTCATCGCTCCCCGGCTGCACCCATTCCTCACCCATTCGAGCATTCGCCTCAAGATTACGGTGCGTAAGCATCACGCCCTTGGGCGCGCCAGTAGTGCCCGAGGTATAAAGCAACAGCGCCAAATCAGAGGCGGTGGGGCGATGATGATTTGCACTCAACGGCGCAAATTTCAAAAGGCTCTTCCACGGCCTTGTTTGACGCGCGGTGCCCTCTAACTTTTCGCGCGATTTACGCACAGATTTGAGGGGGAGTTTTAGAGCTGCTCGCATATGAAGAGGCATAGCCTCGATCATGTTCACCGCAAAAATTGCCTGCGGGCGAATATCTGCCGGCAAACCGGTCACGTTATCTGCCGCTTTATCCCACACAATCGCCGCCTTGGCGCGGTGGTCTTCAAACATATGGCGGATCTCTGCCGAAGTGTAAAGCGGGTTATGTTCCACCACCACAGCGCCCAACCGTAGCGCAGCATAAAAAGCCACAATGTGCTGAGGGCAGTTTGGCAAAATAATAGCCACCCGGTCACCAGCATTCACACCAGCTTGACGCAGCCCCTCAGCAACCGAAGCAATCTGCTCTCCCAACTCACCATAGGTGGTGGTGGCGCCAAAAAACTGCAAAGCTACTTTCTGCGGAACATCGCGCACTGCCTGATCCATCAGGTGGCTCAACGAAGTTTCAGGAAGCGAAAGATCGCGCTTTGCCTCAGGGTTATAATTCTTCACCCAGGGACGGTGCTCAAGAGGAAACGAAGCGTGCGTAGAGGTGTGATCTGGTTGTTGCATACCCTAGATTCTGCCACGAACCGCACTAAATCGCTGATTTTTTCTGGGGTTAAGTAACCCCCTTAACAACAATCACTACCCCTGCGAAAACCACGACATGCGCCACAACAATACGAATTTTCTTCCATGCCTGGAATACTAGAAAAATGCCAAAGAAAGAGCTTCCGCCCTACACAGAGCAAGAAATCAACGAGCTAATGCACCAAATCATTAAACGGCTCATTATTGCCGGGCTCGTAGTAATTGCCGTCGGAATACTTATTATCGCAGCGCTAAAAATATGGGGAGGTTAACACCATGAGCGAACGTCCATTTGACCGCATGGTAGCCGGAAAAGCATACAAACCCGATGCTGAATGCATGGCTATCACTGCAAAAGCCTACGAACTCACCAGCCGATACGCCGAGCTCTACCGAGCTGGGGACCCCGCGCGTCACCAAGTTCTGACAGAGCTCTTTGGATCTATCGGCAAAAACGTAGAGTTCCGCCCCAGCATCCACGTTGATTACGGCGTAAATATTACGGTAGGTGACGACTGTTTTTTCAACTTCAACACCGTACTTCTTGACGTTGCCCCCATTAGCTTTGGCAACGCCGTCTTAGTGGGCCCCAACGTTCAGTTCCTCACCCCCACCCACCCACTCAACCCCAAAGACCGCCGTGATCTCTGGGAAGGCGGGCTACCCATCACCGTAGAAGACAACGTGTGGATCGGCGGCGGAGCCATCATCTTGCCCGGCGTGCGCATCGGAGAAAATTCGGTCATCGGCGGCGGCGCCGTCGTTACCCGCGATATTCCCGCAAACTCTGTGGCAGTAGGCAACCCCGCAAAGGTCATTAAAACCCTCGACGCCAACGAACGCCCCAGCAGCGGTCAGTTTAGCGGGGCAGATATAGGACTAGGTATCTAACATGAGCGAGCATTTGAATAACTCAACCGGCGATCAAGAGCGCCGCCGTCAACATTCGGTTCGTTCTGATGAATGGGATGCGGTTTTTGCCGACGAAGACCCAACCCGCGTGCTTTCCCCGGAGACAGAGAATCACTACGATTCTTTTGCCGTCGACGAAACCGAAGTGCTGAATCCTCGCGATATTGAAGATTCGCACCAGCGCAATATTTCAGCAACGCGACCTCGCAAGAGCCAGTCAGCCCGTTTGGAGCCTGACGAGGACCGAACCGAAGCTCTACCGGCGTACTACGATGAGTCACCCACGCGTTCTTTTGACCGCACACGAACTATGGACGCCGCACCGCAGGCATACACAGCGCCACAGTCGCATACTGCGCCACCTGCGCAGACTCTCCCGACAGCGCAGACTCCCCCGCCGGCATATGCCGCTGATTTTGAGAATCAACCTGCCGCCGGGCTTCACCCAGAGCTCGTAGCGCAAAACTCTCGCATTCACCTCTTGCCTGCCTTCTTAGGTTGGCTGGCAACATATTCTCTGCTCACCTTTAGCGATTTTGCGATGGATGCGGTGAATCATTTCTTTGGCGTAAACTACCCCGGACGCTTTGCCCCAGCATTCGCGCAAGCCTTGGGGCTCTCTGCTCCTTCAGCCAGTGCCACCTCGCTGTGGGTAGGCACCGCCATCGCAGCAGCGCTTATTTTTCTTAGCGCCGCCATGGGCGGTTATGCCGCCGCTCGCATGGCACGATTTGCCCCAGCAAAACAGGCGATCGGTGTGTGGATGTGGCACATCATCATGGTCATAGCTGCAACCATTGTGGTCTTTATAGGCAACGTTTCCTCTGGAAGCCCTCGATTAGCACTGCAAACGCAACTTGCAAACTCTCTGATGGAAAACATTTTGGGTGTTTTAGTGGCTCTTGCGCTCGTTCTTGTAGGCGCTTTAGTTGGCGCTCTTTTCGGCCCCAGATACCATAAACGCCTCGCCCGAAACCGCTAAACTGGGGTGGTCTCAAAAAACTGCCGTCACGCAAGTGTCGAAAAAACAACACGCCGTTATGATTAGTGAATTTTGACTTCATCACTATGGTTTAACGCTTTCATTCGAAAGTACCAACTTTGATTTTTTGTGGTCATTTTCAGGTATTGTTGCCCAAAGGCACGGCTTGAAAAAAGCAAATCACTATAAAATAACGGGAACAATATACATTTTGCGGCGCTATTTATAAGCATAATTGCGCCCTGTTTGGGGGAAAAATGTCAGTAACTCAGGTAGCAATCGTTGATGACCATGAGGTCGTACGCGAAGGCATGCGCGCAGTCGCAGAAAAATCCACAGAAGTAGAGCTCGTGGCGGCTTCCCCCACCGTCAACGACCTTTTAGTAGCCCTTGGCCGCAACCCCCGCGACCCCGCTGCCGCTGACCTTGGCAAAATCAAGCGTGATTGCGACGTCGTACTACTTGACCTCTCGCTACAAGACCGCTCACGTCCGGCAGAAAACGTTGATCTGCTGCGCCAGGCTGGCATTAAAGTTCTGATCTTCTCGATTGGCGAGAACCCCGCGTTGATTCGCGAGGCACTCAAGTCGGGCGCTCTCGGTTTGGTACGCAAGTCTGAGCCCCTCGAGCACGCACTCGGTGAAGCTAAGAATATTGCCGACGGTAAGGTTGTTGTTACCAAAGAGCTCGCAGCTGCAATTGACGGCGACCACGAGTTCTCCCGCGCCAGCCTCTCGCCCCGCGAACAAGAGACCCTGCGTCTTTACGCTTCAGGTTTTGCGCAGGTGCAGGTGGCACGCCGCATGGGCATCAAACAGTCCGCTGTCAAAACCAACATTGACCGCATTCGCGAAAAGTACGCTCGTGTGGGTCGCCCCGCACCCACCAAGATTGATTTGCGCATCCGCGCTATCGAAGACGGCTTGGTAGACACCATGGAAGACGTCAAGAGCGCTGAACGCTACTTTTAATCTTCAAGCGGGTTAGTCTTAGGGTCATGACACCGGGCTAACTCGCTCTCACTTACTCTCGCTGTTCGCCTCTCTGCGCTCCCCATCTTTGGGCAACATCACCAGGACTACATACTGTGGAAAAGATTCGCACCGGGGCTACTAAGGATCTTGCGCGTTCCTTGCGCACCGATACCCACTGGCCCATTCCCCTACCGCGAGTTCGCGGGCACCACCAGCTCTCTGGCCCCTCAAGCTTTGGGCTTATTTACTCTGTAGAGATCTTCTTTGCAGTGTTAGCTGTTGCCATTCTTTTTCAGGCGCTTATTCCGCTCTCAAACGCCCCCCTTAACTTTGGGTGGTGGCACTTCTTCTTTATGCTGGCGCTACTTTTTCACGCAGCCTGGCTCATGTACTCAGGGTTGCGCCGGGAATATTCACCTAAATGGATAGCCCTGGCGGCTTATATAACCTATGGGGCATACATCTTTTGGCCCTTAGCCGTCAACGATATAACCACCTATTTTCCGCCGTGGTGCTGGCTGATTGGCCTCTACGGCATGGTGACTCCCATCTGCATAGGGCACTGGAGAGCTATCGCTGCAAATATTCTGGGGTACTCCGCCGCACTAGCACTCTCGCTCTACTGCGCAAGTCTCACCACCAGACTTCCCGTGATCCCTTCTGAAATTTTTGCCCAGGTTTTCTACCTCGCCGCTCTCCTCACGCTCGTCAGTGTTCTCTTTGGTATCGCCAAAATTTATGCAGAACGTTCAGACATTCTCTACGCAGAAACCCTGGCAGCTCAGCTCCAGCTCACCCGAACCCGTGATCAATCTAAAGACCTTCAAGAATTCGACAAACTCGTACACGATAACGTGATGGCAGCACTACTAGACGCCAGCCGTTTTGAAGGCCCCATCGCAGAGCGCACCGTAACCCTAGCGCGTCGTGCGATCAGCGTGCTCGAAGAAGAAACTAACCGAGTAAAACCTCAAAATCCTGTGACGTTCCAAAAGCTCACCGAGCAAATAGCCAACGGTATTTACCCCTGGAATTCACGGCTACGATTCGTTGCAGATTCCGAGGGGCTCTACCCCAAAGCAGACCCGCTTTCTTCCATTTCTCCCGAAGCGGCTCGCGCCTTCACTCACGCTGTGACCGAAGCCGTCTCAAACTCTGCACGCCACTCTGGCACACGCACCACCCAAATTAGCGTACGCACCGAACTACGCCGTCCTCACCATTCGCCGTCATCGGCTGCCGAGGTGCCGTTTATCTTCTGCACCGTCACCGACTACGGACAAGGATTCAATGTGAAGAATCTTGACCTGCGCCGTATGGGAGTGCGCGTTTCGATGCTTCGTTCTATGGAAGAAGCAGGCGGTAAAGTCACCATTAAATCTGCGCCCTATCGTGGCACCGAAGTCACCGTACAATGGCCGGGCGAGGACTAATATGCTGAATCAATACTTCAAAAATCCGGTTTTTATTACCGGTATAGGAATCTTTGGGGTTCTAGGGCTTTTTAGTTTTATTAACTGGTATCTGGGTTTTACTCTGCGAATGCCGCTACTATGGCTTCCCTTTTTGGCGTGCGCGTTCTTTGTGATGAGT
This sequence comes from Rothia sp. (in: high G+C Gram-positive bacteria), assembly GCA_030530925.1. Classification (GTDB taxonomy): domain Bacteria; phylum Actinomycetota; class Actinomycetes; order Actinomycetales; family Micrococcaceae; genus Rothia. The sequence continues at coordinate 20,934 of JAUMUA010000020.1, forward strand.
CTGGTGCTCTTCCCCACCGGAGCTCTACGCTTACCGGTATTTGTGGTTCCAGCAATCACGTTGACCACCCTACTCACGGTTCAATTTATGCTGAATCATTTGCCGCACAACCTCACCACTTTTCACATTTTGTGGCTGGCTCTCTTCACGCTGGCAGTATGCAGTGGACTCATTTTGCGTTCCCATGTGGTGGCAACCTGGGTGGTATTTATCTTTGTGCAGTTCTTAGTGCTCAAATGGCATTTAGGGCTATTTATTACCCCCACATCAATTTTTGCCCAATTTGTGGTTCCCGCCGGAATTCTTTTTGGCGTTCTTACTTTTCGGCGTCAGATGCGCCAGGCTACTCACCGCGCACGGCAGTCCCGCATTCTGTTGCAGCATGCGGAGTTTGGGCGCGAAAAAGAGCAGGACGTATCTGATGTTGCAGCTCAACGTGTTCAAGAGGTCCGTGCCCTCACTGAAGATATGTTGCACCGCATCGCGTACAACTCGGAGCCTGTAACTCATGACGAAATTGATGAATTCCGTTTTACGGAGGCTCAGTTACGTGACACTATTCGCGGCCGTCATATCGTCAACAACGAAATTTTAGAGGCAGCAATGGCTGCCCGACGCCGCGGGGCTAAGGTAGATATTTTGGACGAGCGCGGGGAGGCGTTACCGCCGCGCCTCGTGACGTCGTTGACCCACTGTGCGGTTGACCTATTGGATAACGCACACGGAGGAACGATCACTATTCGTGCTTTCCCCAAAGATGATCCCACGGCTGTGATGTTGGTGCACGATGGTAACTCTGAAAGCGATGAGCCATCCGCGATAGAAATTGAACAAGATAGTGGCAAAGTGGAGCGTTTCTAAAGAATTTTTACTTTTGTTTTGAAGTAATTTACTCTTATGAGCGTTTCTTGTGGGCTCTTCAATAAATATTTGTAAGCGTGTATAGGGACATACAAAATCTTGTTTCTTTGGAAGACTAGTAAGTGTTGAGAAATAAGCGAGTCGGGGGACTCGCTACGTTCTAACGATGTTGGGGGACGGAGTTAGAACAACATTCCTCAACTTTATAAGGCATCTAGTTGATTCCTTACGCTGCGGATTTTTATCCCGTCGGTCCTTAACTTCTTGGGGGAGATAGTTTTGTGATCGATTATGTAAGGTAAACGCCTTAGCGTACTTGAGGCTCCAACTCATTGAGTTGGAGCCTCCTACGTTTAACTTCCTAAAATTCAACTTCCCAATATTGATTTTTTAGATATTGAAATTATGCAAGATTATTCATCGAGCAACAGTGCCGGTTCTTCCATAATTGCCGCAACATCAGCCATAAAGCGTGCGGAAAGATCGCCGTCCACTACTCGGTGATCAAACGAACCTCCCAGCGTGGTTACCCAGCGAGGAATAACCTCACCATCTACTACCCACGGCTTCTGCTTGATGGTACCGAACGCAATAATTGCCACCTCACCAGGGTTAATAATCGGAGTTCCGGTATCAATGCCCAACGCACCAATATTCGTAACCGTCATGGTGCCATTTTGCATTTCAGCAGGCTGAGTTTTACCTTCACGAGCACGCACCGTGAGCTCGTTCAACGCAATCGCCAACTCACGCAACGAAAGATCTTGAGCATCTTTAATATTGGGCACCATCAAACCACGCGGGGTTGCCGCCGCAATACCCAGGTTCATAAAGTGTTTAATAAGAATCTCTTGATCAGTCCAGGTAGCATTCACCTGCGGATTACGCGCAGTAGCCCAAATAACCGCCTTCGCCAAAATGAGCAAAGGTGTTACCTTAACACCCTCAAAGTGGCGGGACTTCTTGAGGCTCTTAACAAATTCCATGGTGCGTGAAGCGTCAACATCCACAAAGATAGAGACGTGCGGGGCGTTAAACGCCGAGTCAACCATCGCTTTGGCGGTAGCCTTACGAACACCGCGAACCTTAATACGCTCAATACGATCGCCGCCTGAACCCTGCGGAATCCAGAATGACTCCGGTAGCGCCTCAGCTTGGTCTTCATCGCGCACATGTGCCACGTAATTCAGCAAATCGCGTTTAGTAACCTGACCGCTTTCACCGGTGGGGGTGACCTGAGTAAGATCCACACCCATCTCTTTAGCCGCTTTACGCACCGGCGGTTTAGCTAGGGCCTGCGGGCGCGGAATGGAGCCCACCGGGCCATCTGCTACGGCGTCCTTATTCTCTTTAGGCAAACGACGAAGTCCGCCCTCAATCAGCGCCGAGGCACGTTCGGTGATTCCACCGAGCGAATTGCGCAAAAGTTTGCGTTCTTGCTGTTCAGACACCTGTTGCACCGGTGCGGTTTGCACGGGCAACGGGGCGTTCTGCGGCGATTCTGCAATAGCAACGGGACGTTTACGCGCCCGTCGTTTCACAGGATCAGCCTTAGGACCAGACCCAACCAGCGCCTGCGGTTCGTCCCCAGTCTTTTCTGCTGAATCTTGTGTGCCGGAGGTCCGCTCTGGAGCTTCTGCTGGTTCTGCCCCGCCAGAGGCCTCCCCCGCTTCCTCGACGACCGAAGGCTTCGCAGAATCTGAGACCGCTGAATCAGAATTCACCGAGTTGAAATCCGCAGAATCAGAGTCATTAGAACCCGAAATAGTAATGATGGGAGTCTCGACCTCAACGGTGTCGCCCTCATTCACATGAACGGTCTCAACTACGCCGTCAAAAGGCGAGGAAAGCTCAACAACAGATTTAGCGGTTTCAATTTCCACCAAAATATCGTTGACGGCAACCGTATCGCCCACCGAAACTTTCCAGCTCAGAATTTCGGCCTCGGTCAACCCTTCGCCCACATCGGGAAGTCTAAAAATTTGAGACATATGCTCTCCTAGAATGGTTCTGTTCCGCCGATTAATAAGCGAAGGAACGGTCAACAGCTTCGAGAATTCGGTCAATACCTGGCACGTATTCGTCCTCAATACGAGGAACCGGATACGGCATGTGGAAAGCGCCCACGCGCAACACCGGTGCCTCTAGCGAGTAGAAGCAACGCTCAGTAATGGTTGCCGAAATCTCAGAGCCTACGCTCACAAAGTTATATGCCTCTTGGGCAATCACCAGGCGGCCCGTTTTATGTACTGACTGCGTAATCGTGTCAAAATCCAGGGGCGAAATTGAGCGCAAATCAATTACTTCAATATCGCGCCCGTCGTCCTGCGCCGCCTGCGCTGCCGCCAACGCAACCGGTACCAGCGGACCGTGTGTGACCAACGTGAGATCAGTGCCCTCACGCAATACCGCCGCTTTGAACGGGTTGTAATGAGTATCAGAGAAGTCCACCTCGCCCTTGAGCCAGTAACGGCGCTTAGGCTCGCAGAAAATCACCGGATCCGGGTGCTGAATCGATTTGCGAAGCATCCAATACGCATCATGCGCCGACGACGGGCTCACCACACGCAACCCCGGAGTGTGCGCAAAATACGCCTCAGGTGATTCTGAGTGATGCTCAATAGCACCCACCGCGCCACCATAGGGCAAGCGCAAGGTTACGGGGACCTCGTACTGACCGTTAGTGCGCGAATGCATACGCGCTAGCTGAGTGGTGATTTGGTTGAAAGCAGGAAAAACAAAGCCTTCAAACTGAACCTCAGGCACCGGGCGGTAGCCACGCAACGCCATGCCCAGTGAGGTGCCCATAATTCCGGCTTCACCTAACGGGGTATCCATGACGCGGCGCGGACCAAATTCAGCCTGTAAACCGTCAGTCACACGAAAGACGCCGCCGAGCTTACCAATGTCTTCACCCAAGGCAACCACTTTGGGGTTCGCCGTCATTTCATCACGGAGCGCTCGGGTAATTGCTTTTGAAAGAGCAAGTGTTTCTACGGTCATGTTCTTACTCCTCCTCAAAACCTGCGTTGTACTCGCGGTAGAACTGACGATCAGCCTCAGTCTGTGCGTGCGGTGCCGCATAAGCCTGATCAAAGTTTGACTCAAAGGCGTCGGGCTCAGCAGCAAGTGCTACCGTGCGTGCCTCACGGGAAATCTCGTTCGCTTCATCATCAATCTGAGCAAAGAAAGCGTCATCAGCTATGCCGTTTTCACGCAAATGCTTCTCAAGGCGCACCAACGGATCTAACAAGGTTCTCTCTTGCAGTTCCTGATCGGTGCGGTACTTAGTGGGATCATCGGCAGTGGTGTGCGCACCCAAGCGGTAAGTTTCAGCCTCAATCAACACCGGACCTTCACCGGCACGGATTTTCTCCATGGCGTACCTAGTCACCGCAGCAACCGCGAGCACATCGTTACCGTCTACGCGGATGCCTTCCATGCCATAACCAGCAGCACGAGTAGCCAGCGGCACTCGAGACTGAGTAGAAAAAGGTACAGAAATCGCCCACTGATTGTTTTGAACAAAGAACAAAATAGGAGCGTTGTACGAGGCAGCAAACACCATTGACTCGTGCGCCTCACCCTCGGTGGAGGAACCGTCGCCAAAATACACAGCAACCGCAGGTGTTTTCTTATCAGTGGACGGATCAGTTGCCTGCCCCTGCCCCACCTGCTTTTCACCGGTTTGCTCTTCAACTTCACGATCTAGCGAAAGGCCCATCGCATAGCCCACCGCATGCGGCACCTGAGCCGCTAAAACCAGGGTGTATGCGTGAAAATTATGTGCTTTGATATCCCACGGGCACGTATCAGCACCACGGAAAAAACGCGCAATCTCAGTAAATTTCACACCACGGGCAAACGCCAACGCATGCTCACGATAGCTAGGCACCACATAATCATTAGGCTCAAGACCCCAAGCCGAGCCAATCTGCGCTGCCTCTTGCCCACGCGAAGGTGCCCACAGCGCCATCTGCCCCTGACGCTGAAGCGCAGTAGCTTCGTCGTCAAAACGGCGGGTAATTTTCATCTGCCGATACACCTCTTTGAGCTGCTCCCCCTCAATATCGGCAATATAGGGAGAGTATTTGGGGTGGTTCTCAACCTGCCCCGACCCATTCATCAACTGAATGAGCGGAGGAATTCCAAACACGTTCTTCTCAGAACTCTGCTCAGGTTTCAGCTCAGCTGTCATGTGGCCTCCGTGAGATATATAAAAGTGACTCGCAGTTAAGCCTATTCCTGTTTTCCCCGTTTGTAGAACCACACACGTTGAAGAAAAGGGATGTGAGAGCGGCACCTCACCTACTCAAACCGTTATTTGGTCTGCGCAGGTGAGGTAAGCGCCGTCTCTAAACCCTCTGCGCCTTATTACGGACGCGCGGGCTTGTGCTCAAATTTCTTGCAGATTTCGATGAAGCGCGAGTTACCCTCGTCCTCACCGATGCTCACACGCACACCCTCGGTGCCAAAAGCGCGAACCGAGAGAGCGTTTTCTTCTGCCAGCTTGGCGAATTCTGGGGTGTGCTCCCCCAGCGCCAGCCATACAAAGTTGGCGCGGGTTTCTGGAATCCACCAACCCAACTCTTCTAACGCAGTCTTCACACGCTCACGCTCTGAGACCAAGTGCTCCACACGTTGCATGACCGAATCGTGGTGCTCGATGGAAGCAATAGCGGCTTCTTCAGCGAGTGAAGTTACCGCAAACGGAGTAGCGCTGACACGCAGATACTGCGTGACTTCGGGGTGCGAAATGGAATAACCCACGCGCAAACCTGCCAAGCCCTGAGCTTTAGAGAAAGTACGCAAAATGACGACGTTTTCGTAGTCAGGGTAAACGTCTAGACCATTAACAGGAGCTTCTTCGCCGTCGGGAATCTCAGACGCCGCACAGAACTCAAAGTAAGCCTCGTCAATAACCACCACGATGTTCGAAGGAACCTGGTCAAGGAAACCTCGAACCTGGCTCTCGGTCAGAGCAGGACCGGTGGGGTTGTTAGGGGTACACAGCAAAATCACACGAGTGCGATCAGTAATCGCCTCAAGCATCTTTTCAAGATCGTGAGATCCATCTGCCTTATTAGGAATCTGCACGCTCTTACCGCCAGCGAGACCCACGCTAATGGGGTAAGCCTCAAAAGAACGCCACGCATAAATGACTTCGTCCTGGCTGCCGTCGTCATTGCCGCCAGCAAAAGTGGCAAGAATCTGATTCAGTGCACCCAAGCTACCGCCGCCGGTGACGATGTCATCTGGGCTCACGCCAAGGTGCTCACCTAACTTGCCGCGCAAGCGAGTAGAGAGAGGATCGGGGTAACGATGCACCGTATTGAAACCGGCAAGGATTTCAGCAACTTCGTCAACGGGACCAAAGGGGTTCTCGTTCGATGAAAGCTTGTACTGCTGAAGGCCTTCTACAACCTGCGGTGCTTTACCGGCAGAATATTTAGGGAGCGTAGAAAAGACAGGGCGAGGCAACGGGTTGAGCTTGCTCTCAACCTTCATAAATTTTTCTTGTTCAGTCATAATTTCGATTTTAGTAGTAAAACGTGATCGTGGACACCATATTCGCCCACCGCGAGAACCCATTTTTAGACCACACCGTTTTTCGAGAAAGAAACTTATTTCACCTCTAAACTAGCACATTTTTAGAATATTTATTCTAAAAATGTGCCCATAATTCGAAACTATGTTCTACTATTAAGCCATGAAAGTCGTACTCATTGCCCGCCTGCGGCACTCGCAACCTACGATCTACCCCACCTCCGACGTCGGGGTACCTGCAGGCTTTCCCTCACCCGCCCAGGACTACTCCTCCACCTATCTGGATCTCAACGAAATCTTGATTCATGATCGCGCAGCCACCTACATCTTGCGCGTGTACGGAGATTCCATGATTGACGCAGGAATCTCTGACGGCGATGAAATCATCGTCGATCGCTCATTGGAGCCCCGCGAAGGTTCCATTGTGGTGGCGGCACTCGACGGCGAATTTACCGTCAAACGGTTCCACACCGATTCCTATGGCACCGGCTGGCTTCTGCCTGAAAACCGAAATTTTTCTCCCATACGCATTACCGAAGGCGCCGATTTTTCAG
>JAUMUA010000117.1 GCA_030530925.1 Rothia sp. (in: high G+C Gram-positive bacteria)
TTCATCCAGGGTTTCCATGGTCCCTGGTCGATGACTCAGATCTCTCACTGAAATCTTCAGGGCCGATGAATCTTTTCGTAAAATGACGAACTCCCTTATGAAAAAGTTTTGACCAGCTACAAACTTTAGTTGCAGATTGGTTACTAATCAACTATTCCACGGCACAAAGTGCCATGCAAGGGCTCAGATTGTGCCCTTCGACTCAGCTAATCCGCGGCCTATTCGCCGATCAAACGCTTTTGAACTGCTCGCGGCACAAACTGATTAATGTCTCCGCCATAGCGCGAAACATCACGTACTAGCGTTGAGGAAAGATGCGAATAACGAGGGTCAGAGGCAAAAAATGCGGTCTCTACTCCCGTCAGGTGCCGATTCATCGACGCCATTTGCACCTCGTACTCCCAATCTGTGGAATTGCGCGCACCCTTGACAATCAGGGCAGAACCTTTGGATTTCACATAGTCAGCAAGAAGTACCTTGGGCATAATTTCCACGGTAATACCGTCAATGAATTCGAAGGTCTCTTGCGCCATCGCCAGGCGTTCTTCCAAAGAAAAACTAGAATTCTTCGAAGAATTCTGGGCAATTGCCACCACGACGCTCCCATAAATTCTGGCAGCGCGGGTAATAATGTCTACATGTCCATTGTGAATGGGGTCATAAGACCCCGGGCATACTACGAGTTGCATATCATCAGAGTAACAGCCAATTTTTACCTCGAAAAAAAGTTGCAGTTTCAGGTTCAGCAACATTTCGACGTCGCACCCCCCGCAGTAAGAAGGAACCATCTCATGTCTGCTTCACCCAAAGATCGCATCGAGTACCCGTACGAACGCGTAGGATACGCTACCGGTTTGCTCACGGAACAGGGTTTTTCGTCCACTATTTTTGAAGAAATGAGTGCGCTAGCCCAGAAATATGAGGCGATTAATCTGGGTCAGGGTTTTCCAGATACAGATGGACCTGCCGAAATTTTTGAGGCGGCGACTCAAGCTATGCGCAACGGCGTCAATCAATATGCACCCATTGCGGGGCGTCAAGAACTGCGCCAAGCTATTGCCGAGCATCAGAGAACTTTTTACGGACGCAATTTCGACGCCGAATCAGAAGTTTTGGTTACCGCCGGCGCCTCAGAAGCGCTGGCGGCAACTATTGCCGCTCTGGTCAATCCAGGTGATGAAGTGATCGTTTTCGAGCCCTATTACGATATCTATCCCGCTGCGATTGCTCTGGCGCAGGGAGTGATGAAAACTGTTCCGCTGGTCCCGCCCACCTTTGAACCTGATGAAGAAGCGCTAGAGGCAGCGTTCTCACAGAAAACCCGGCTCGTGATTGTCAACGACCCCCATAACCCCACCGGCAAGCTCTTCTCTCGGGCTACTAAAACGAAAATTGCCCAACTTGCGCATAAGTTCGACGCATACATTATTCAAGACGGTGTCTATGAGCACCTCACCTATACCAACGAACCGTTTGAGCCTCTCTTTGCACTTGATGGAGCCAAAGAGCGCACCATTTTCGTTTCAGCAGTTTCTAAAACCCATTCACTCACCGGTTGGCGAGTTGGCTGGCTCACCGCCCCCGTAGACATCGTTGAGAAAATTCGTCTGGTCAAAGGGTACTTTTCACACAGCGCAGCCGCCCCTCTGCAAATCGGCGCGGCTGCCGGCGTCGGGCTACCCCGCTCTTTCTACACCGAGTTTCAGCGCACGTACCAACATCAGCGCGACATCTTTTTACAGGGTATTGAGAAGAGTGATTTTGTGCCGTTCGTTCCCGGCGGCACCTTCTTTGTAGCCCTCGATGCCACAAACGTGCTCTCCCGCAAAGGAATTAAAGACGCCCAAGAGCTCGCGCACCTTTTGCCAGAACAAGCCGGCATGGTGGGAATACCCATGAGCGCGTTCGTCACCACAGAATTTGCACCCCAAATGAAAACTTGGATGCGGTTTGCATTCTGCAAACAACCTGATGTTTTAGAAGAGGCGGCTCGCAGACT
>JAUMUA010000021.1:0-2737 GCA_030530925.1 Rothia sp. (in: high G+C Gram-positive bacteria)
CTCGAACCAGTAACCCTTCGATTAACAGTCGAATGCTCTGCCAATTGAGCTACGGAGGAATACTTTTGTTTTGGCGTTTATCACCGCAACGAGTAATAACTCTACACAGGTTTTTTGCACCGTGCAAATTGAGATTCGGTGACCTCCCTCACAAAATGCAGGACTAGTTTTGCCCCTCCATAATGCTGCGTCGGCGAATCTCAAGATTCAGCAAATCTCTTTGTAATTGCTGATACATCTGCTCATCCGCTGCAGGGTTCAGGCGCTGAAGTCGCATCAACAAATCTGATTTCTGGCGATTAATTTGCTGTTCAAACAATCGATTCAAAATATCATGAACATATCGAGCTAGTTGCTCCTCAGTACGAGCTGGAATGGGCGAGACCGTGAGTTCAGCCAAAAGCCCATGCACTTGCTCCGGGCAATGCGCACGAACGATATTGACCCATCCAGCCCCTGGCTGGGGCATAATTTCACTTGCGGCGCCGATAATCCCCTGCGCCAACGCGCTATGCATACGGTAACGATACTGAACATTGACCAGCTCTTGCCATTGAGCGCCCGAAAGATAATGCGGAACCTGTAAAATTACTTCAAGAGCTTCACGTTCCATCCGAGCAACAGGATCCCGCGCGTCAGGAATTTCAAACGGATTCTCGGCTTGCTCTTGTGCTCGATGTTCCTCCCGTGCCTGCGCCTGCCGCGCATCCAGAGTTGCTTGAGCTTTATCTCGATAGCTCTGTTGCGGATTTTGTTGTGCCTCTAGCACAGAACGCTGAACCTCATCGGTTTCAAGGCCCAGCCACCCAGCTACTTCGCGGATATATGCAGGACGCAGCGCGCGATCCTTGATTCCCGCAAGAATCGGAGCTACAGCCCGCATGGACTGCACGCGCCCCTCTAAAGTATTCATATCAAAATTTTTAATCGTACTTCGCAAAGCAAATTCAAAGAGAGGACGCCGCGAAGCAATCAACGCGCGCACCGCACTATCCCCGCGGGCAAGGCGCAAATCGCAAGGGTCCATGCCCTGCTGAGCTACCGCCACAAAGGTTTGCGCCACAAACTTCTGATCCTCTTGGAATGCGGAGAGCGCAGCTTTTTGTCCTGCAGCGTCGCCGTCGAAGGTGAAGATAATTTCGCCGCCCGAGCCGTCGTCGCCCAAAAGCCGTCGCACAATTTTGATGTGCCCGGTACCAAAAGCCGTGCCACAGGTAGCAACGGCAGTATCGATGCCTGCTAAATGCGCAGCCATCACATCGGTGTAGCCTTCCACCACCACAATCTGTTTTTTCTTAGCAATATTGCGTTTTGCCAAGTCAAGGCCGTATAGTACCTGTGACTTTTTGTAGAGCTGAGTCTCGGGGGTATTGAGGTATTTAGGGCCCTGATCGTCCTCAAATAATTTGCGTGCGCCAAAGCCGATGGTCTCCCCCGCTATGCCGCGAATGGGCCACACGAGGCGCCCGCGAAAACGATCGTACAGTCCGCGGTTACCGCGCGAGAACATGCCGGTAGCTTCCAGCTCGTCGTCGTTGAAGCCTTTATTTCTCAAATAGTTGAGCAGGTGATCCCAGCCGCGGGGAGCATAACCCACGCCGAATTGGCGGGTGGACGCCGGGTCAAAACCTCGTCCACCCAGAAACTGTTGCGCCTCACGAGCGGCAGGAGTGAAGAGATTTTTCTGAAAAAATTCGGTGGCAACTTTATGCGCATCGAGCAGACGCTGACGGCGACCGACCTCTTCTTTGCTCACACCGGTGCCCTGCTCATAGTGCAGTTCGTAGTTGATGCGTGCCGCTAGTTTTTCAACCGTTTCGGCAAAAGAGGTGTGATCCATTTGCATGACGAACGCAATGACGTCGCCAGATTCCCCGCAACCGAAGCAATGGTAGGTTCCCATTTGGGGGCGCACATGAAAAGAGGGGCTGCGCTCGTCGTGGAAAGGGCACAGCCCTTTGAACGAACCGATACCGGCGCTCTTGAGGGTCACGTACCCCTCAATCACTTCCCGAATATCGGTGCGCGAACGCACCTCATCAATATCTTCACGTCGAATCAAACCAGCCACTCCAACATGATAGCTAGTGTTGAGCGTGCTCAGCCACCGCTTAGCTGAGGGCTTGTGTCACCACAGAGGTTTATCGCCCAAAGTCCAATGATTACCGGTAATTCGCTTATAGAGCGCTACCGCTGAGCGGTCGGTCAAAGTTGCCACCTGATCAATCACCAAACGCAACTTAGCTTTATCGTCGTTTTCGCCAAGCTCTCGCACATCGGCGCGGAAAACCGGTTCCAAATAATCGGGGTTTTCTATGAGTGCTTCAACCAGCACGCCCAGGATTTCTTGCTGGTTTTCATAGTGCGGCTGTGCATCACGTACCGTCATGACGAACGCAGTAGCGATTCCCTTCATCACGGCGATCTCGTGTTCGGTTTCTTCGGGAACGATGAGCTGCGCCGAGTATCTGGTGAGGGGACGATCAAAGCCGAATTTTTCTCGAGTGGCTTCCATCGACGTGGCGGCAAAGCGGCCAATCAGTTGCGAGGTCAGCGCTTTGAACGCGGCCATGGAAGACCTAGTACCACTCATAAACGGTACCCAACATTCCAGCGCTTCTAGGCGGGTGAGGGCGGCATCCAAATCATCATCTGATACTGCTGGCAGATACCACTGGCGTGTTTTTTCAAAAACTTTCGTGCGTGCATCGGCATTTCGCAGCGCTTCTAATTGCAC
>JAUMUA010000021.1:2747-9579 GCA_030530925.1 Rothia sp. (in: high G+C Gram-positive bacteria)
GACCGCCAAAAACGGCATCCTCAACGTCGTGCACTGAATACGAAATGTCATCGGCTAAATCCATGACCATAGCTTCCATGCACTTTTGCGTGGGAGTCACACCGGCTTCGCGAGCACCTTTTCTCAACCAGTCAAAAACCGGCAGATCATCTGCATAAACACCAAATTTACGGTTTGGTTTGCCGTCTGAACGCTCAGGTGCGGCCTCGGCCACCCAGGGATACTTGCACGTGGCATCTAAGGTTGCACGGGTGAGGTTCAACCCGGCAGAGCCGCCGTTGTGCCGCAAAACTTTGGGTTCAATGCGGGTGAGTAAACGAAGCGTTTGAGCGTTACCCTCGAACCCGCCCGCGGTTAGAGCCAGGTTATTGAGCGCGGTTTCGCCATTGTGCCCAAACGGCGGGTGTCCTAAATCGTGGGAGAGACACGCTGTATCGACCACGTCTGGATCGCAACCCAACATCCTGCCCACTTCACGACCAATTTGCGCTACCTCCAGCGAATGGGTGAGGCGGGTTCGCACAAAATCGTCGGTGTCCGGGTCCATAACCTGCGTTTTAGCGCCCAAGCGCCGCAAAGCACTTGAATGCAGAACCCGCGCGCGGTCCCGCTCATACGCCGATCGGTAGATGTTGCGATGGTGCTCAGGCACCCACCGGGCGGCGTCTTGCTCAGTATAACCGGGAGTGTTGGCTAGCTCTGCACCTAAAGCCAGTCCGTCGGCGGCGTCAACGTTTTTGCTCATACCCCATATTCTACCGGCGCGTGGTTTAGAGGCAGGAGGGCTGTGGATAGTGTTAGTCGTCGTCCTCAGCAATGCCAAATTCGCTGGGATAGTGCACCGTACCGCTGGGTATTTCGAATTCAGGATTGAGGTTCAACACCATGAACGCTTCATGCGGTACATCAAAGGGCGCTTTGATGCCAAAGTATCGCGCTGGTTCAAAACCAAATCGCGGGTAATACTCGGCGTGCCCCAGCACCACCACTGCCAACGGAGAGTTGGTTGTTTGGCTGAGTTTTTGCACGTCCTCAAGTGCCGCTTTGGTGACGGCGGTTCCGATGCCCGCACGTTGATACTCGGGTAACACGGCACAAGGCGCAAGAGCCAATGCTGGCCACGAGTCAATCCAGCACCGAGTGAGCAACGAATGAGCCAGAACTCGCTGAGTGGAATCCACGGCAACATACGAGGCACCCGGCTGCCATACCCCACGATTTTCTCGTAAAGCATCTACCAGAACAGCTTCTTCAGCAGTGGGAAAAGCAGCCGTCAGTAACTCGCGAGTCCCGGCGCGATCGGCAGGTTCCTCTGCACGAATCGTATAGTCAATCATGCTTTAGCCACCCGAAACATCAAGTTCAGCACCAACTAGACCTAAACGCTCTGCATCTCCCAAAATACGCGAGTCCAACCAACCATGCGGCAGATGCGGCTTCTTGGGATTGCCGGCGCGACCACGAGGACCTTCAACTGCAGCGCCGGGATAACCAATCGTATGGTCAAGTTCTGAAAGGTATTCCCGGAACGTAGCCAAATCAGGCACCGTAGCCATTTTCTGGCGAAGCTGACCGCCCACCGGATAACCGTGGAAGTACCAGCCAACGTGTTTGCGGATTTCTCGCAAGCCCTTGAGCTCATCACCAAACGTCTCTACCAACAGTTCGGCGTGGCGGTAAATCATATCCGCCACTTCACTCACACCGGGTTTATTGCGCTGATCGGAACCTTCAAAAGCATTCTGCAAATCGCCAAAGAGCCACGGACGCCCCTGGCAACCGCGTCCAACCACAACGCCGTCAACACCGGTTTGCTCCACCATAGAAATCGCGTCCTCGGCACTGAAAATATCGCCGTTACCCAGTACTGGAACGTCAGGAATAGCCTCGCGCAAATCAGCAATAGCGTTCCAGTCCGCAGTGCCTGAGTAGTGCTGTTCCATGGTGCGCCCGTGCAACGCGATGGCGGCAACACCGGCGTCGCGCGCAATCTTGGCAGAATCTAAGAAGGTTAGATGGTCTTCGTCAATGCCCTTACGCATTTTGACGGTGACCGGAATATCGTTGCGTGATGCCTCTTTGACCGCGGTTTGCACAATAGCGGTAAACAAATCGGTTTTCCATGGCAGAGCGGACCCCCCACCGAGCTTGGTGACTTTGGGAACGGGGCAACCAAAATTGAGGTCAATATGATCGGCGCGGTCTTCTTCAACCACCAGCCGAATCGCTTTACCCACGTTGACGGCGTCCACTCCATAGATTTGAATGGATCGAATCTTCTCATCATCATCATGCTCAATGATGCGCAGTGACTCGGGACGACGCTCAACCAGCGAGCGAGCCGTGACCATCTCCGTCACATACAAACCGCCGCCGTACTCACGGCACAGACGACGAAACGCCTTATTAGTAACGCCAGCCATAGGCGCCAGCACCACCGGAGTTTCCACGGTGTGCTTGCCCAACTGGAGCGGGGGCAGTTTCAGCTGTTTGGTCTGAGAAGTTTCGCTAGTTTGAGTCACCTTGCAATTCTTGCACATGCACCGCTTTGTTGCAGTTTAGGATAGCTCACAGAATTGTATTGAGGAGTATCCATGGACGATGTCCGTATCGAAGGCATTTTACGAGCCGTTGAGTGCGTGCCCCGTAGCGAACTCGCCACCTACGGCGACATCGGCAAAATAGTAGGTGAAAACCCGCGCGTCATTGGACGGGTCATGGCACTTTGGGGTTCTAATGTGCCGTGGTGGCGAATCTGCAACGTCAAAGGCGAGATTGCAGGGCACTTTAATCAAGCGCTCCCTCACTGGCAAGAAGAAAATATTGCGCGCAACGAGGCACGCACCGGAGTTAAACTAGCGGCGCACCGCACAGATTATGCTGAGCTGGTGCGCCGCTGGCAAAAAGTTACTCAAGATTTAGAGTAAACCTCTTGATTCATTATGGAGTGGGGCGACCGCCGGTCAAGCCGAGAGTCTCACCCGAAACATACGATGCTTCATCTGATGCAAGGAAAACATACGCACCAGCAATTTCAGCAGGCTGACCAGCACGACCCAAAGGAGTGTCCTGACCAAACTGAGTCAACTTCTCCTGAGGCTGACCATAGCTAGGCTGCAACGGGGTCCAGAAGGGACCTGGCGCAACAGCGTTCACGCGGATACCCTTAGGACCGAGTTGCTGTGCAAGCCCCTTGCTGAAGTTGTTCATTGCCGCCTTGGTCAATGCGTAATCAACCAAAGTTTCAGAAGGCTCGTACGCCTGAATAGATGAGGTGAAAATAATCGATGCGCCGGGTTTGAGGTGAGGTAGCGCCGCTTTCGTCACACGATACGAAGAATAGATATTCGACTTCATGGTTCGATCGAAATCATCATCATCAATATCTTCTAGCGATTCGTGCCAAATCTGGCGGCTAGCGTTGTTAACCACGATGTCGAGTCCGCCAAATTCTTCAACGGTTTTCTCAACAATCTTTTGGCACTGTTCTAGCTCTACCAAGTCACCGGGCAATGCAAGCGCTTTCTGACCGGCGTCCTCAATAGCCTTAATGATGCGATCAGCATCTGGTTGCTCTGAGGGTAGGTAAGAGATAGCAACATCTGCACCTTCGCGCGCGTAAGCGATAGCTACCGCAGCACCAAGACCTGAATCGCCACCGGTAATTAGAGCCCTACGACCCTTAAGACGACCGGAACCCTTGTAGGAGTCTTCGCCTAAATCAGCCAAGGGAGTCATCTCAATATCAAGACCGGGCTCGGGCTGGGTTTGCTCAGGTGGAGCAATAACGGGGTATTTCTTACGTGGATCAATGAGTTCAGACATAACGTTCCCTTCTTTTACTCAAGGTTTTAACTAAAAATCAAAAAATGTAATGTTTTACCCAAAAGGTCCCCCGCCCAAGGGGCAGGAGACCTTTTTAGTAGCTCATCAGTTTGCTATGAAGCGATTGAATTAGATGCGATCCTTGCGATCACGTGCATCTACATCGTCGCCTTCAACGCGGATTTCTTCCTTGCGAACTTCACCCTGAACACGCTCGGTGTCAGTGTGAACGTCCTTGGAAACGTTGACGCGCTCGGTAGCTACGGTATCTACGGTAACGTTGGGGCGCTCTTCGTAAGCGGTTACGGTAACGTCCTCCTCGCCTTCCTTGAAGTCGTAACCAGCGTTGGTGCGTGCCTCAGCTGAGTTAGGATCGATCTTCTCGCGCTCTACGTGGATTTCTTCACGACGTACGGGAACCTCAACGGTCTCGGTGTCGGTGTGAACTACCTTGCGTAGGCGAACACGACCGGTCTCGCGAGCGGTTGCGGTGTTGGAAACATTGAGACGCTCTTCGTGAGCTACAACATCGCCATCACGGTCTGCATGGTTTTCACGACGCTCCTGGTCAACACCAGCAGTTGCGTTGCGGTCGTTAGCAATACCTGCTGCGGTGCCAGCAGCGGTTGCATCGCCACGGTGACCTTCGCGAGTAATACCTGAGTGACCGTTGTAGTAGTCGTAAATACGCTGTTCTTCTTCAGGTGAAAGTTCGCCGTCTTCAGCAATGTTAGGAGCATCCTTGACGAATTCCTTGCTGAAAGGAACGGTGATGTCATCACCATTGTATGAAGCCTGGTTGACAGGGATGAAGGATTCGTTAGTGCCGAACAAACCGGTGTTTACGGTAACGAAGGTAGGCTGTGAGCTATCAGCGTCTACGTATACAACGCCAACCTTACCGATTTTCTCGCCATCCTGTGAGTAAACAGTTGAGCGCTTCAGGTTTTCAATAGTATTTGCGTTAGTCATTGTTCCTCATTTCCTTTATCTTTTTTAGATACGAAATCGAAGTAATTCTTTTACGGGTACTTCGCTTTGACGCATCGACCACAACAATAATAAGCACACGCATTATCGAAATGCAAACAGAAGGTAAGATTGCTGATAATAAGTCGCCTTGTTACAGCAAACTGAGAAAGATCTAAGGGGATTTTTCCTGCAAAATATACAGAAAAACCACCCGCATTACATCATAAAATTGACCTTTGACCAGCAAAAACACCTTCATTTTCAATACTCCCCTGTAAAAATAAGGGTGATTGAAAATAAAGGTATTTTTTCAGTTAATTTTCAGCTAATTCGAAAAAAAACTTAGTCGGCAACAACCAAAGTATCTTCAACAACCGTGGCCGAGCCCATCTTAATAAGCTGATTTACCATAACTGAGAGGTCCTCCATGGACTCATCAACTTCAATGGTGACCGGATACTGCGCCACTAACGGCGAGAGGAGTTGCAGAATTGCCTCGCGCGCCTGGGGATAATCAAAATCGTAGCCCAGCAAAACTTCAGTAGCAGCGTCCTCATCCAGTTCAAAACCCGGAATATCTTGCTCTAGCGGGCGATAGCTCACAGCAAACGCTTTAATGGCACCTTTTTTACCCTGACGCATGGCATCTAACACTTCATCACGCAAAACAATGGCACCAAATGCTTCAGCTTCGTCCGAGAGAAACAATCGATTGATTCGACCTAATGGAATATCAGCCGGCGGATCCCACTGATGTGAGCGCTGATAAAACTCCCACAACCGCTGAGTTAGCTCAACCGAACCTGTGGCGATATCTTCAATGGACTGCTTAATGCGCCCGTCCTCAGTTTCGTGCAAAGCCAAACTGGGAACCGAGCCTGCCTCCACCCGCACCACTTTAGAGCGCTGAAGCTTAGTGAAACCGGTCTCTCTGGCAAAGTCTGCGGCAACCGAACCAAGATCAACTTTAGAACGCAACGACGTCACACCAGAAGGCGAGTGCTGCGCCAGCTCGCGCAGACGGCGTAGTAATTCAGTGCCAACTCCTTGACGGCGATGATCAGGGGCGATTTCCACGTAAGACCATAGGTGCTGAGTATGCAAAGACGTTTCGTAAATGGTTCCTGCGCCAATGGGAATGCCCTGGTGTTCAACCACCAGCGTGCGCTTCCACGGTGCATCGTCAGAATCTACCCCCAATGATGCGCGGAACGTGGCACCACTAGTGCTTTCGGCATCGGGCCAAATCTGTAGAAGTTCTAAATCATCGCCCTCTTGCCAGGGGCGGTAACTGTATTCGCTCATGAATTCCTTAGAAAGCTAAGTTTTACTTTTAACTTTAGCGCAGTGAAGAATTTGCAGATACGTGGAGCATCACAAGTCTCTATTCATTCAAATTTCACCTCAGCTCTGCGCAGAAGTTAGAAAGGATTTTGAAAGCGTGCACGCAAGTCCGTTAGGGTAGCCAATATGACTACCGCTGAATTGTTCTCACACAAGCCCACGCTCACCGGAACTCTTATTGAACTTCGCCCTTTTAACAACGAAGCAACTGAATCTATGCTTGACATTTTGATGGACCCGGAAGTGCTCATCAAAACCGGTTCCGTCAATTCAGCTCAAGAAGCAGAAGCAAATCCATACGGCTATGATTACAAAAGTTGGTATGCCTCTCGTAATGAACAGACCGACCGCCTAGATTTGGCAATTTACGACCAAGCCACCCAGCAGTATGTAGGTGAAGTTGTTTTCAACGATTACGATTCTAAGAACAAATCAGTGAACTACCGTATTGCCATTGGTGCCAAGGGCCGTGGCAAGGGGTTAGGCACTGAAGCCACCAAACTCATGATTGATTACGGCTTTGAGGAATTAGGACTCAACCGAATTTCTCTGGAAGTTTACGATTTCAACAAACGTGCACGCTACGTTTATTCATCGTGCGGATTCGTGAGCGAAGGACGCTTGCGCGAAGCGCTGTACTACAACGGCAAATATCACGATGCTATTATCAAATCGATTATCCGAAGCGATT
>JAUMUA010000021.1:9589-27645 GCA_030530925.1 Rothia sp. (in: high G+C Gram-positive bacteria)
ATTGGGTTTTGACGCCCCCCCTCGACACCGTCTTCAAATTAACCCAACGGCAGCGCCTCCCCCCCCCCCCCCCCCCCCCCCCCCAAAAAAAAAACCAATATTGGGCCGCACCTCCGATTTGAGGTGCGGCCCAATATTTGTTTTACCCTGCGAACTTACTTGATAAGACGAGCTGCGATGTAGCTCTGAACCTGATCAAGGGAAACTCGTTCTTGGTTCATAGTGTCGCGCTCCCGAATCGTCACAGCCTGATCTTCAAGAGTGTCAAAGTCAACAGTAATGCAGAAAGGAGTACCGATTTCATCTTGACGACGGTAACGGCGGCCGATAGCACCAGAAGTGTCGTAATCAATGTTCCAATTCTTGCGCAATTCCGCTGCAAGCTTTTCCGCAGTAGGAGTGAGCTCTTCCTTCTTAGAAAGCGGAAGAACAGCTGCCTTAACGGGCGCCAAACGGGGATCCAGCTTGAGCACGGTGCGCTTGTCTACGCCACCCTTAGTGTTGGGCGCTTCGTCCTCAACATAGGAATCGACCAAGAACGCCATCATTGAACGGGTCAAGCCGAACGAAGGCTCAATAACATAAGGAACGTAGCGCTCCCCCGATGCCTGATCGAAGTATTCAAGCTTGGCGTTGGAGTGTTCATTGTGAACACCCAAATCGTAATCGGTACGGTTTGCAACACCCATCAACTCACCCCAGGGGTTGCCCTGGAATCCAAAGTTGTACTCGAGGTCAATAGTGCCGTCGGAGTAATGCGCGCGATCGTCCTCGGGAACGTCAAATTTGCGCATGTTCTCTGGGTTAATACCCAAGTCAACAAACCAGTTCCAGCAATCTTCAACCCACTGATCAAAGTACTTGGGAGCATCCTCGGGGTGAACGAAGAATTCGATTTCCATCTGCTCGAACTCGCGAGTACGGAAAATGAAGTTACCGGGAGTGATTTCGTTACGGAATGCTTTACCGATTTGGCCGATGCCAAAAGGTGGGCGCTTACGGGAGGCGGTAACCACGTTGTTGAAGTTCACGAAGATGCCCTGAGCGGTCTCGGGGCGAAGGAAGTGCAAGCCTTCTTCGTTATCAACCGGGCCCAAAAAAGTTTTCATCAAACCGGAGAAGTTCTGCGGTTCGGTCCACTGACCTTTATTGCCACACTTGGGGCAGTTGATATCTGCCATACCGTTTTCAGGAGCTTTACCGTGCTTCTCTTCAAACGCTTCAATCAGGTGATCCTGGCGCAAGCGGCTGTGGCATGAAAGGCATTCCACGAGCGGATCGGTAAAGGTTGCAACGTGACCCGAAGCTTCCCACACCTTGCGAGGAAGAATCACCGAGGAATCCAGCCCCACCATGTCTTCGCGTCCACGCACAAAGGTCTTCCACCACTCGTTACGAATGTTCTCTTTAAGTTCAACACCAAGGGGGCCGTAGTCCCATGCTGAGCGGGTACCGCCGTAAATCTCACCCGCCTGGAATACGAATCCGCGACGCTTCGCGAGGGTAATAACGTTATCAAGGGTGGATTTAGCTGCCATGCTTCACTCCTAGTACTCCGCCGCTGGATACGACGTGCAGGGGTTGGATAAATATCAAACGCTGATTGCGTTATGCACTAGCCTAACAGTTGCCCCTCAACCGATAAACTGAAAAGCATGAGTGAGATTGAAGAAGTATTTATTCGCGACGACATGATTCGTTTGGGCCAGTTCATCAAATTGGCAAACCTTGTGG
The DNA here is from genome assembly GCA_030530925.1 of Rothia sp. (in: high G+C Gram-positive bacteria). Lineage (GTDB taxonomy): Bacteria > Actinomycetota > Actinomycetes > Actinomycetales > Micrococcaceae > Rothia. The sequence continues at coordinate 11,324 of JAUMUA010000021.1, forward strand.
AAGACGGTGCTCAGGCGCGCGACGTCATTCAAGACGGCTTGGTCAAGGTCAACGGGGATATTGAAGAAGCACGAGGCAAGCAACTACACCCCGGTGATGAAGTCACACTCAACGGTGTTACCGTGCGCGTGGTTCAGAGTTAGTTATTTACTGAATTATTCTCGGTTGATGAGAGAACCTGCGAGCGCAAGAATTGTGCAACGTGCTCGATTTCTTGCGGGTTGATGCTGTGTGCCATTCCAGGGTAAACATGCAGTTCCACCTTGGAGTGTTCGCTCAACCATTGTGTGGCGTGAGCGGAGCGTTCGGTTGAAATAATAGGGTCGGCGTCGCCTCGTCCATAGAAAACGGGGATGCGGCGTGCTGAGAATTCTTCGTCGTGAAAATATTCTGATTCGTCGGGGATGACGAACCCGCTGAGCCCTACGATACTCTGGACTAGTTCAGGACGACACCGCGCCACCGAGGTTGCCATAGCCATACCCTGAGAAAAGCCGAGAAGAGTCACCGTCTCGTAGTGCGATGCTTCGCGGTTAAGAAAATCAATCACGAAATCGCTAGCAAGCTCAACGGTTCGCAGATTCGATTCTAAAGTGTAGGTGAGCGGGAACCACTGATAACCAAATGCGGTACCGGGAATTACTGCTGAATCGTGAACCTCAGCCAGCGGTGTACCCACGGGCTGAGGAGCGCGCATACCAGCGTAGGTAAAAGGGCCACCAATCAAAGAACCGATTTGCATCAAATCGCGTTCGTTTGAACCGTACCCGTGCAACATCAGCACCAGATGAGTTCCGGCGCGTTCTTCGGGGCGGTTACTATAAACCACGGTCTGTTCCATAGGGCACTCCACTTCATCGGTTTTCTTTTCAGTCTAAGCAGAATAGGCCAGCGAATCGACTCCCCATCGTTGTCCGTCGTGATGATTATTGGCGAGTGCGCTCTGCAAAATGTTGGCGATTTGATCGGTTTCGATTAAGAAACCGTCGTGCCCGGCAACAGAGCGAATCGTCAATGCTTCCACTGGCTGAGGCAACGAAGCCGCTAAGATCAGCGATTCGCAGGGGGTGAAAAGCCGGTCTGAATCAACTGAAGCAATAGTCCACTGGCACCGGGAAAGCGCCAATGCATCTCGAAGTGTGCCACGCCCACGGCTGATATCGTGACTCATCAATGCACGATTAATCACCAAATAGCTATTCGCATCAAACCGATTCGCTAGCTTCTGCCCATGGTGATCGAGATACGACTCCACTTTGTATTTGCTCCGGCTACTCGTTGTAGCAGGTGCCAGGCACCGCGCGTCGTCCTGCATATCCCGAGCAAATCGAAAATTCAGCTCTGCCGCTGACCGATAGGTGGTGTGAGCAATACGCCGAGCTAACCCCAGCCCGGCAAGAGGCGGTTCACCCTGGTAATAATCCCCTCCGGCAAAATGCGGATCCAGTTGAATAGCCAGATTTTGAGTATGTGCCCAGGCAATATGATCTGCAGTAGCCGAGGGGCCCGATGCAATAACCACGCACCGCCGCACCAATTCCGGGAACAAAAGTGCCCACTCTAATGCTCGGGCGCCTCCTAAAGATCCGCCAATCACCGCGGCAAAAGAGTTGATTCCTAGTGCCTGACCAACGCGTGCTTCAGCATGAACGGTATCTCGAATCGTCACCGCAGGAAATCGTGACCCCCACGGTTTTTGTTGCGCATCAACAACAGTTGGTGCTGCAGTAGCTGGTCCCGTCGAACCACCGCACCCACCCAAAATATTGGGGCACACCACAAAGAATTGCTCAGTATCAATCACACAGCCTGGGCCAACGATTCCCTCCCACCAGCCAGATTCCTCATGACCTGGCGAGTAATTCGCAAGCGTAGCCGGGCGGTTCGAACCGCATGCCGCATGCGAATCGCCGGTTAGCGCATGCAATATCAGAATTGCGTTATCGCCGCTTGCATTGAGCGAGCCCCACGTTTCATAGGCAATCGTGGTCTCTGGAAGTACCTCGCCAGATTCCAGCAGTAGATCCCCTACCTGGTGGTATTGCACGTTGACGGACACCATGATGAATCCTTTCCGAATCCCCTTGCACTAACGAATCGAATCGAAGCCCAAGGAAAGATCCGCCAAAATGTCATCGATGTGTTCGATACCTACCGAAAGTCGAATAAAGGCAGGATTAATACCCAGCGCTTCGAGCTCTTGCACGCTCGACTGAGAATGCGTGGTGGAGGCAGGGTGCACAGCAAGCGAGCGCACATCGCCAATGTTGACTAGCAGGGAATGGAGTTGCAACGAATCAACAAATTGTTGCGCGGTGGCGGCGTCTGCATCTTTGAGAGTAAATCCCAGCACCGCTCCAGGGCCGTGTGGAATGTATTTCTGGTGTAGCTCATAATATGGCGATGTGGGTAGCCCTGCCCATTGAACTGATTCCACTGCCTCATGACTTTCAAGGAATTGTGCCACTTGACGCGCATTTTCAATGTGGCGTTCGATGCGAAGTGAGAGGGTTTCAAGGCCAATAGCAATGTTGAAGGCGTTGAAAGGTGAGATAGCTTGCCCTAAATCTCTGAGCAGTCCCACCCGTGCTTTGAGAATATATGAGAGATTGACGCCGAATGCGCCGTCTGCGCCCAGATCTCGTGCGTACACCAGCCCGTGGTATCCCTCGTCGGGTTGGTTAAACAGGGGGAATTTTTGAGGGTCTGCACCATAGTCAAAGTTTCCCGCGTCCACGATAGCTCCGCCCACTGATGTTCCATGGCCGCCAAGATATTTAGTGGCTGAGTGCACCACTACATCGGTGCCAAAACTGATGGGGTTGAGTAGATAAGGAGTAGGAATGGTGTTGTCCACAATGAGGGGAACGCCGACGTCGTGCGCCACCTGCGCTATCGGTTCAATATCGAGGACGTCGCCGCGAGGGTTGGGCAGTGTCTCTCCAAAGAATGCTTTGGTGTTGGGTTGTACTGCCGCTTTCCAATCGTCTAGGTGGTGCGGATTGTTGACGAAGGTGGTTTCAATGCCGAGGTTGCCTAAGGTGTATTTGAGAAGGTTATAGGAACCTCCGTAGAGCGAAGGTGATGCCACAATGTGCTCTCCCGCCCCTGCCACATTGAGGATGGCAGTGGTGGTGGCGGCTTGTCCTGAAGCAAGCAACAGAGCTCCCACTCCTTTTTCTAAAGTTGCGATTCGTTCTTCGACTACTTCTTGGGTGGGGTTATTGAGCCGGGTGTAAATGGGGCCTAGTTCTGCCAGAGCAAAACGATTTGCTGCCTGTTGGGAGTTCTCGAAAACGAATGATGTGCTCTGATATATAGGCAGTGCTCGGGCGCCGGTTGCGCTATCGGGTTCTTGACCTGCGTGGATTTGCTGTGTTTCAAACTTCCAGCCGGTGGGGTTTTTAGGGCTTGGGATGTTGGTTGGGGTGCTCATGCTTGCCTCACTATCTTGATGTGGTTTGGGGGGCCGCATGCTACACCGATAGGCGCAAGTGTGAAGTACGTACAATACTTGCGATGTTGCTGCAGTGCTCAGTGAGCACCGGTCCCGCGCTTGCACTTTTCGATGGCGAAAAGTGCCAGGTCTTCACCCAGGGCACCCCGCCGCGAGTGGAGGGTTGCCGATCAGCAAGCTGGGGCTTAGCGCTGATTCTCTTGACCTGTTTTCATCAAAGCAAACGAGGCAGAGCGGGGTCAACAGTGCTAAGACTTATTGCGAGAGGTCTTCCCATGACTTAGCGTTTGTAACATTTCGTAACAACACGGGCGTGAGGGGGTAAAACCCATAATCAAAGCGACATTTAATGCAAAAACAATCGGATTGTTTTGAACTTAAGTATGAGATTTTCACATTAAGCTAGGCATGGTCGTTCTTTGCCTCTCCACGCCCCTTAAGATGATTTCTGAGAATTAGTTAAGAAGTGTGCCTAAATCGCACTTTCCCCGATTGAAGGGAACGTCAAATGTTTTCGGATCAGCAGCTTCAGCCACCGCACACCCCTGAGATTCCTTCAGAACGTACCTTTCACGGGGAAACCTTTGTCGATTCCTTCGAGTGGCTCCGCGAAAAAGAGAACCCCGACGTACTGAAGTACCTCAGCGCAGAAAATTCATACACAGCAAAAGTCACCGCGGACCAGCAAAATCTGCGAGATCAGATTTTCAGTGAAATCAAAGAACGCACACAAGAAACCGATTTGTCCGTTCCCACTCGCAAAGGCGATTGGTGGTATTTCTCGCGAACCGTTGAGGGCCAGCAGTACCCGCTCATGTGCCGCGTGGCGGCGTCCTCCGAGGGCAGCGTTGAAGAGCGATTCACCCCGCCCACCGTTGAAGCCGGTGTGCCCTTAGTCGGTGAAGAGTTGCTTTTAGATTGCAACGCGTTTGCCAAAGATCTACCCTTCTTTTCACTGGGCTCATTTGAACCCTCACTCGATGGCACCCTGCTCACTTTCGGCGTCGATGATTCTGGCGATGAGCGTTTTACGCAATACTTTAAGAACCTGCAGAGCGGCGAAATGCTCGCAGATCAACTCGATGACGTTTTTGCCGGCGCCTACCTCACCCCCGATGGAACTTCGCTGATTTATTCCGTTGCCGATGAGACCTGGCGTCCCTTTGAAGTGCGCCAGCATCGCATTGGAGCCAGCCAAGCCGATCGAGTGCTCTACACCGAACCAGATCAGGGCATGTGGCTCGAATCAGCGCTCTCTGAAGACCGTACCCACGTTGTGTTGACGTCGTACTCCTCAGAATTTTCGGAAGTTCGATTGATTCCTGTTGAGGCGTTGGACTCCCCCGCGCGCATGGTTATTTCTCAAGCGGAGCAGGTTCAGTACAGCGTGGAGCCCATCAATATTGACGGCACTCCTTATCTTCTGATTCTGCACGATGATCACGCATTGAATTCTGAGCTGGTACTTGCCCCCTATCCTGGCAAAGACCACGCAGAGCATACCTATGAGGAGTATCGGGCAAGTTGGGTCAAAGTTGTGCCGCACCGCGATGACGTGCGCCTCGAAAGCTTTGGGTTTACGAGCAACCAGCTGGTGCTCACCGCGCGTCAAGACACCACCGTTCGCGTATTCCTAACCCCGCTCGATGGACTGCGCGATGTGTTGCGCTCACGTTCTTCAGCCGGATTGGACTCTGAGGAACCTGCCGGATTTACGGAAGAAATTTACACCACCGGAGTGGCGCACTCTTCCATCGATTCCCCGGTGCTACGCATCGTTTACACTTCTTGGATTACGCCTCAGCGAATCTTTGACTACTTTGCCGAAGCAAAAAATCTAGTGCTACGCCGCGAAACTCCGGTGTTAGGCGGCTACGATTCGGCCGATTACACCGCGTATCGCATGTGGGCTCCTGCGCAGGACGGCGCGATGATTCCGCTCTCGATCATTCACCGCGCCGATCTCGATCGCAGCCAAGAACACCCCGTCTTGCAATACGGCTACGGCTCCTACGAAGCATCCATGGATCCCTATTTTTCGGTAGCTCGCCTCTCGCTCCTTGATCGCGGCGTCATCTATGTAGTGGCGCACATTCGCGGCGGCGGCGAGCTGGGCCGCGCCTGGTATCAAGAAGGCAAAAAGCTTTCTAAGAAAAACACTTTCTATGACTTTGTGGCTGCCACTGATTTCCTGGCGGAACAGTCGTGGGTCAACGCTGAAAAAATTGCGATTCAAGGTGGCTCAGCCGGTGGTCTTTTGATGGGCGCCGTAGCAAATATTGCTCCCGAAAAATACTGTGCTGTGGTGGCAGAGGTACCCTTTGTGGACGCACTCACCACTATTTTGGATCCCCAGTTGCCACTCTCAGCCCTTGAGTGGGAAGAATGGGGCAACCCCATTGAAGACGCGCAGGTTTATCAATACATGAAGTCGTACACGCCGTACGAAAACATCAAAAATGTTACCTACCCGCCGATTGTTGCCATTACCAGTTTGAATGACACCCGTGTTTATTACGTGGAGCCTGCCAAGTGGATTGCTCAACTTCGCCGTACCATTAGCGCCGATTCACCTACCCCGCTTCTCAAAATTGAGATGGACGGCGGACACGGCGGCGGTTCGGGCCGCTACACCCGCTGGCAAGAAATTGCATGGGAATTTGCCTTTATTCTTACCCACCTCATAGGTACCGAGAACGTATAAGAGATATGGCTCCTACTCAGTACAAACCCACCCCTCACTCCCGCGCGCCCCGTTTTCCGCATGAGGTTCTTGAAGAACTTCTCAACAAACAACCCTACCGAGATATGTGGGGGCAGTTTGTGCAACGACGCCGTGGCAGTGGCATCAACATTCGCGCCGTCGCTTCTTTCATGGCATATGAGCTATCCGATGCCGCGGGGCATGAGATGACACCCGAGCAGTTTAAAGACTCCGTTCGGCGTTCTTTAAAAGGTGAGATTCTCACAGACCGCACTGTGAGGCGGTTTATTTCAGCCTTTGGTTTTACCGATCGTGAAGCTGAAGAGCTCTGGCAAGCTGTGGTACATCATCGGTATCTGAATCACTCGATTGCCTCGCATCTTTCGCAGGGGCAACGCCGGTTCGATCCAAGCCGTGACTATGTGATTCTTTCTGAAACTTTCACCCTGTTAATCAACAAAGATGGGCTTTGTCGCCAATTCGATGTAGAAGAAATTGTGATGGCAGAACAGGACGACGTGCGGTACTTTAAACCGTTATTTGAGGGTTCTGGTTTTGATATAGAAGTACTCGAAGGCGGGATATTACAGGGAATTCCCGCTGATTCCAAAGCTAGGGTGGCAAATGAAAATAATGAGATTTATAATCTGCTAATTGAATCTCCCTATACTTTGAAACAGGGGGAAATTCACCGCATTCATGTACATGTTACTGTGCAAGAAACTGCTGAAGATATTATTGATTTTATTAATTACTATGGCATCGGCGCTTCAGATCAACCGAAGTTTAATGTCACAATTATTCTTAATTTTGAAGAAGGCCCAGTAAAGATCAAACATTGCATTTGGGATGATAACGCGTACGAAAACCCCATAGTTGAAGAAACCCTCGCACCTGGTCGCACTCGGTATTCAATGTATTACCCCATTGTGCACAAGGCTTTTTGTGGATTTATGTGGCCCATTCGCCGCCCAGCTGAAAACTAAGTGAGCTCAGGTAATAGTAATTATGTCTGGCAGTGTTAAATCACTGCATCCAGTTGCTCCCAGTATAGGTTTCCAGGATGAATAACAGTAAAAAAGAGCTAATCAAACAACGCATTGCATCTTTTACCTCTCAGCTCTCACCGGTCTCTTCTGATGGCACCCACATTCAGCGTGCGAGCGAAAGACTGAGAGAAGAATTGCTCAAACCTCATAGCCAGAAAGTGTGGATGCGGTTTATTTCACACCATATTGTTACCGATAAAAATGTCCTCAGTTACCGTGCTATATCACGGGCCATTTCAGCTGCAGAAAATGAGCGGTATGGGATTAATCTTCCACCCAATCGCTATAAAGATCGGGTACGGCGCGCGGTTCTGGGAGAACGTATGACTCTGGAAACACTGCGCCTTTTTGCAGACACCTTTTCGTTTAGTGCAGAGGCAGTGAATTATATACGCACTCTGCTAGATCAAGCGCAAAACTCCAAAACCCTGCCGACCGAAAAACGCATTCCTCGTTTTGATATCAACACTAACTTGTACGATGTTTACATCAACAGAAATCAACAAACATATAAAATCCGGTGTAACTTCGTTTTTAGAGCATTAGAAGATTCTTGTGATTATTACTGGGCACCGTTAGGGCCAGAAGTGGAAAAGATTGAAGTTAACAGAGGTGCAACTTTGCAGTGGCAAGAAACGTTTAATTTGCACTTTTTCCAGTTAGATCCCCCGTTAGACACCTCAGAGTCTGGTGTTCTCGACTACACCCTCCACATCAAAGAAGACTCGGAAACCGATGCTGAAGAAACGATTCTAGCTGTAAAATACAACAGAACACGTTCTAACGTTTTTTACCGTTTCTTCTTTGAAGAAAATCCAGCTAATACCCAGATTCTCAAATGTACTCGCACTTCAACTATGGATTCAGGGCAGAATTCAGAAATAAGTTTTGACTTACCTATCCATCAAAAAAGGGCATCCCTTTTTTTGGAACGAGTAGAAAACGAAATTGTTATCTTCGAGTTGTAAGTTGTTCAAAACAAAAAACCGATGCTTCAATTACGCAGTGGATTTCAACTTGCGCCATAAGCGCGACAGGACAACTTTTATACTCTAAGTATCGCCCAGAGTTTTTCACTGGCTAGGAAATACTCTGAGAGGGTCACCGGTCTTTGATAGTTGGTTCGGTCCCCCGGCGAAAAACGGATACTTTGGACTTTTCTGGTGGTCAGGTATCTATAAGCTATGGGGCTTCCCCACCCCTAGCAAGAAGAGCCGGCGAGCGTGAGATTACTCCGCCGCCGGCTCTCCCCATTTTCTAGAGAAAATTCTTCTGTGAGAACTTATTCGCTCACGTTGAGCTTCTCCAAAATGAGTTCGCGGACGCGCCCGGCGTCTGCCTGACCACGAGTTGCTTTCATAACCTGACCAACAATGGCACCAGCAGCCTGTACCTTACCGCCACGAATCTTGTCGGCAATATCTGGCATAGCTGCCAAAGCGTCGTCAATAGCAGCGTTCAATGCGCCGTCGTCGGAGACAACAGCCAAGTTGCGCTTTTCAACGATCTCAGCGGGGCTACCTTCACCAGCAAGAACGAATTCAAGAACCTGACGAGCAATCTTGTCGTTGATCTTCTTATCTACAATCAGCTGGTTGAGCTCAACCACCGTCTGCGGTGTAGCACCGGTTTCGGTGAGTTCAACTTCGCGCACCTTAGCGATTCGTGCAATTTCACCCATCCACCATTTACGAGCTACCGATGCTGAGGCACCAGCTGCCACGGTCTCTTCAATCGCGTCCATAGCGCCCGCATTGACGACGTCGCGGAACTCTTCATCAGAGTAGCCCCAGTCGTTCTTGAGCCGACGACGACGCTCAGCAGGAGGCTCGGGCAATTCGGCGCGCAAACGCTCGATCCACTCGCTATTGGTTACTACGGGAACGAGGTCGGGTTCTGGGAAGTAGCGGTAGTCATCGGCGTCAGACTTAGGGCGGCCCGCGGTAGTTTCGCGAGTGTCCTCGTGCCACATGCGGGTTTCCTGCACAATCTTCTGACCGGAATCCAAAACAGCTGCGTGGCGCTGAATTTCATAGCGCACTGCACGCTCCACCGAACGCAAGGAGTTCACGTTCTTGGTTTCGGTACGGGTACCGAACGTGGTGGTACCTTTAGGCATGAGAGAAACGTTAGCGTCACAACGCACGTTACCGCGCTCCATGCGAGCATCGGAAATACCAAGGTTTTTGACGATTTCACGAATCGCAGCAACATAGGCACGAGCAAGCTCTGGGGCGCGCTCCCCAGCACCAACAATCGGGCGGGTCACGATCTCAACCAAGGGAACACCGGCACGGTTGTAGTCAACGAGCGAGAAGTCTGCACCCTGAATACGGCCAGCTGAGCCACCCTTGTGGGTGAGCTTACCGGCGTCCTCTTCCATGTGCGCACGCTCAATATCAATGGTGAACACGGTGCCATCTTCTAGCTCAATATCAATAGAGCCATTAGCAGCAATAGGTTCATCAAACTGCGAGGTCTGGAAGTTCTTAGGGGTATCTGGGTAAAAATAGTTTTTACGCGCAAAGTGTGAAACCGGAGCGATTTCACAGCCCAAAGCCAAACCAAGCTTCATGGCATATTCAACCGCAGTGCCGTTAACCACCGGCAGAACCCCGGGCAGACCCAACGAAACCGGGGTGATATTGGTGTTAGGGGTATCGCCAAAGGTGTTAGGAGCGTCGTCAAACATCTTGGTCTTGGTGTTCAACTCAACGTGAACCTCAAAACCCAAAACGGGATCGTACTTCTGCATCGCTTCTTCAAAGCTTAAGATTTCTTCTGACATTACTTAGCTCCCCCAAAATCAAAATCACGAATCAGAGATTCGGTATCGGGCATCTGTGACCACAGCGGGGCGCCCCACTTGTTATTGAGTAGTGATTCAAGACCGGCACCGGCACGGTACAAACGCGCGTCCTCGTGCGCGGGTGCGGTGAACTGAATACCAACGGGCAAACCGTCTTCATCAGCCAAACCAGCGGGCAACGAAATCGAAGGAACGCCAGCCAAGTTGGTGGGAACGGTCGCGATATCGCCTAAGTACATAGACATCGGATCACCGTCAGTCTTCTCGCCCAACTTGAACGCAGTAGTAGGTGCGGTGGGCGAAACCAAAACGTCGCACTTTTCAAATGCAGCGGCGTAATCGCGCTGAATCAAAGTACGAACCTTTTGTGCCGAACCGTAGTACGCATCGTAGTAACCAGCCGAGAGCGCATAGGTACCCAAGATGATGCGGCGTTTAGCTTCTGCACCGAAACCTGCGGCACGAGTTGCGCTCATGACGCGCTCGATGGTGAGCGGGCCTTCTTCTGGAAGCACACGCAAACCAAAACGGACGCCGTCGTACTTAGCAAGGTTAGAAGAAACCTCAGAAGACATAATCAAGTAGTACGCACCGAGTGCTTCTTTAACCGAAGGAAGTGAGACCTTAACGACCTCAGCACCGGCTTCTTTGAGAAGCTCGAGCGACTCGTTGAAGCGTGCGCTTACGCCCGTCTGGAAACCTTCACCGGTGAGTTCTTTGATGACGCCAACGCGCAGACCCTTAAGACCGCCCTCTGCCGCACCCTTCTTTGCTTCTGCAACATAGGGACCAACAGGTTCGTTCAACGAGGTGGAATCCTTGGGGTCATAACCGCCTACAACCTCGTGCAAAAGAGCCGCGTCGAGAACGGTACGAGTACAGGGGCCAACCTGATCCAGCGAAGATGCCATGGCAATGACCCCGTAGCGAGAGATGGAACCGTACGTGGGCTTGACGCCTACCGAACCGGTTACTGCTGCGGGCTGACGGATGGAACCACCGGTATCGGTACCCAGTGCAAGGGGTGCTTGGAACGCTGAGACAGCAACAGCCGAGCCACCGCCAGAGCCACCGGGAATACGGTCAAGAGCCCATGGGTTACGGGTTACACCGAATGCCGAGTGCTCGGTGGATGAACCCATCGCGAACTCGTCAAGGTTGGTCTTACCCAAAATCGGCATACGTGCGGCGCGAACTTTGCGCGTTACCGTACCGTCATAAGGGCTCATCCAACCCTCAAGCATACGAGAAGCAGCGGTGGTGGGCTGACCCTTAGTAACAATCAAATCTTTAATAGCAATGGGCACACCAGCAAGTTCAGGTAGCTCTTCGCCAGCGGCACGAGCCTTATCTACCTCAGCAGCAACCTGCAATGCTTCTTCTGCGTTGGTGTGCAAGAATGCGTTCAAGCCGCTCTTACCAGCAGCGCGGTTAGCTTCTTCAAGAGCCTGACCGTCAGTTGCTTCAATACGGTCAAGATGTGCCTGAGTTACTTCTTTAGAAGAAACCTCAGATGCTTTCAATTTTTCAGCGAGCTCTGCTGCTGAAAGTTTTGTTAAATCGCTCATGAATCCCCCTTAGTCTTCAATCAGAATTGCCGGGACTTTGAATTTGCCGTCTTCTTCATAAGGAGCACCAGAGAGGGCTTCTTCCGCAGTGAGGGTTTCTCCCACGACGTCCTCACGAAACACGTTCTTGAGAGGCAACGGGTGCGAGGTTGCAGGGACGTCGTCCGAAACTGCCTGTGAAACTGAGGCTACGGACTCAACAATAACGCCCAGCTCTGAAGCAAGCGCTTCGAGTTCGGCGTCCGTCATTTCAATGTGAGCCAGCTCGGCAAGATGCGCGACTGTATCACGGGTAATGTCAGACATAAATTCTCCATATATGGCGAAAAGTTTTCCTCACCTAGTCTAGCTCTCAAGGTTCGGTTTAGCTGAATTTACTCTGAGAGGGGTAGGTAAGAAAGCCGTTCTAACGCTGTTAAAAAGCAAAAGCCCCTACCGCTCGACATCAAGTCAGTGCGGCAAGGGCTTTTGGAAAATCTATGGGCTAATTCGCCCTACTGAAATTATGCAGCAGGAAGAACGAGAACCTGACCTACCTCGATAACGTCAGGGTTTGCAATGCCGTTAGCGTTTGCAAGATCCCAGTATGAGGAGTAACCATTAGCGAAAGCGATTTCTGAAAGGGTGTCGCCAGCCTGAACGGTGTAGGTGCCAGCTGCAACAGGTGCTACTGCTACAGGAGCAACTTCAGCAACGGGAGCGGTTGCAACAGGAGCTGCAGCAGGCGCAGGTGCTACAACTACAGGAGCAGCTTCAGCAACAGGTGCGGTCTGTACAGGAGCTTCTTGTGCAACAGGAGCTGCGGTTTCGGTCTGAACAGGAGTTACAGTCTCTGCTTGAGTAGTAACAGTGGTTTTCTGTGCAGGAGCAGAAGCTACTGCAGGGGTGCCAGCTGCATCAGCTGCGGAAAGACCGAGCTGTGATGAGCATGAAGGCCATGCACCCCAACCCTGACCAGCAAGTACGTTCTCTGCAACGCGAATCTGCTCAGCCTTTGAAGCAGTGGTAGGTGAACCGGTGCCACCAAATGCTGCCCAAGTTGAAGGGGTGAACTGCAGACCGCCGGAGAAACCGTTACCGGTGCTGATGCCCCAGTTACCGCCGGATTCGCAATTTGCTAGTGCGTCCCAAGTTGATTCAGATGCTGCGTGTGCAGGTGCACCCATCGATGCGACTGCGGCGCCACCTACAACAAGTGCAGCAGCTGAGCGAGTTACGTTTTTGCGAATTGAAGTCTTTTTCACGATGCTCCGAAAAGGCCACCTAACGCTAGCCCAGTCCCCTGGGTTCGATGCGTCGCCGTCTACCCTAGATGTTATTGGGTATCTATGTAAGGTTTTGCCCTGTAGACGGACTCAGGTGTGCGGCAAAACCCGGCATGTTGATTGGGAGTTTGCACTCCCGAATCGGCTTCCCGAATGACTCGGGTATTTCGTTCGTTGATAACGATACTGTAACGATTTCGAATCTGCCAACCACTTTTTGGTGCAAAACACATCCACATCAATAATCAGCACCCTTGCCAATTTCTTGCGATAAATTCGCGGTTTTTGATATGCACCACCCTTAACATCAAGTGATTTCCGCACCAATTCAAGGAACTAAACCGTCAGTATGCTGATTGAATTTGAGTTCAAATCGTTACCAAATCGCAATAATCCACCCTTAAATTTCGCGAAAAAAATTTTTAAAAAAGTGTCTAAAAAATGTAAACAGCCTACCTTTACCCCACAAAATGTGACCCATACTGCAGGAATAATTTTCAGATTCGAACGAACCTCGTACCTCCAGCTTCCCAAAAATTTGAGGGCGAAAATTAAAATGTTCCGTTCGAAAAATTCATTTCGAACGGAACATAATTATTTGATATTACTGAGCTAGGAAACCTGTCCGGTTGCCAACAATTCTTCAAAGCCTTCTTCACTCAGAACTTTCACACCCAATTGTTCAGCTTTTTCTAACTTAGAACCGGCTGCGGCACCTGCCACCAAGAAGTCGGTCTTTTTAGAGACCGAGCCAGAAGCTTTGCCACCGCGTAACAAAATGGCCTCTTTGGCAGAATCGCGCGTGAAACGCTCCAGCGTGCCAGTCACCACCACCGTGATGCCCTCTAAATTGCGCTCAATACTTGCGTCACGCTCGTCCTGCATACGCACCCCAGCGCGCGCCCAATTCTGCACAATCTCCTGATGCCAATCTTGGGCAAACCATTCCTTGACTGAGCGAGCAATAATTGAACCCACCCCATCAACGTTAGCCAGGCGTTCTTCACTAGCTTCTTGAATGGCGTTCATCGAACCAAACTCGGTGGCTAATGCACGCGCTGCAGTGGGGCCCACATGACGCATAGACAGCGCCACCAGCACTCGCCACAACGGCTGAGATTTAGCCTTTTCTAGCTGATCTATCAGGTTCAATGTATTTTTGGTGGGCTTTGAAGGGGTCTTAGCCGTTGGCTTCGTCCAGAAATATGGAACACTCTCGAACTCTCCAGTAGCCTTGCCGCGCACCTTTTTCTCGCGCTGAATTTTGACGTCGCGCAGCTGCTCCGCCGTCAAATCAAAGAGAAAGGCCTCGGAGGTCAAAGGAGGCCGCTCAGGTTCTGCCGGTGCGGTAAGAGCCTTAGCTGCCTCATAACCTAGCGCCTCAATATCAAATGCGCCTCGCGAACCAGCATGGAAAATACGTTCGCGCAACTGAGAGGGGCATGAACGGTGATTAGTACAGCGAATATCAACATCGCCCTCTTTAGCCGGTGCCAGCGGTGAACCACAGCTAGGGCACTCAGTAGGCATCACGAACTCGCGTTCTGAACCATCACGCAACGAAACCACAGGGCCCACAATCTCAGGAATGATGTCCCCTGCTTTGCGTAGCACCACGGTATCGCCAATCAACACACCTTTTGCTTTGACGACGTCCTGGTTGTGTAACGTTGCCATTTCAACGGTGGAACCGGCAACCTTAACCGGCTCCATCATGCCAAACGGCGTCACGCGCCCGGTTCTGCCAACATTGACCAAGATATCCAGCAACTTAGTGTTGACCTCTTCAGGCGGGTACTTATACGCCACGGCCCAGCGCGGCACACGCGATGTATAGCCTAATTGCGCCTGAGTTCTAAAGTTATTGACCTTAATAACAATGCCGTCAATTTCGTGCACCAACGAATGCCGCTTGGCACCATAGGATTCAATGAAAGCAAAAATCTGATCCAGATTCTCAAAAAGCTGGCTATACGGGCTAACCGGCAGACCCCACTCTTGGAGTTGGTCATACGTTTCAGACTGGGTTTGCGCACTCAACCCGGTACGCAAGCCAATACCGTGCACAAACATCGACAGTGGACGTCGCGCCGTCACCGCAGGGTCCTTCTGACGCAACGAACCCGCCGCAGCATTACGAGGGTTCGCAAAAGGTGCCTTGCCCTCTTCAACCATGAGCTGGTTCAACGCCGTGAAATCTTTGGAAGAAATAAAAATTTCCCCGCGAATCTCCACCTCTTCTGGCCAGTTTGAACCTGCCAGCTGGGTGGGAATCGTTTTAATGGTAAGCACGTTGTGGGTTACGTCTTCACCGGTGGTGCCATCACCGCGAGTTGCCGCGCGAACCAAGACACCATTGCGATACAGCAAATTAATGGCAAGACCATCTATTTTGAGCTCGGTCAACCACTGCGGGGTTTCCCCAGCAATACGAGTGGCATTAATTTCTGTCTTTTCAAACCATGCCCGCAACTCATCAATCGAGAAGACATCCTCAAGCGAATACATGCGGCTCAGGTGCGTGACCGGGGCAAACGCCACCGAGGGCTCACCGCCGACTTCTTGAGTGGGAGAATCGTTCGCCACGATTTCTGGATGCAGGGCTTCCATCTCTTCAAGCTCACGGAACAGAGTGTCATATTCCGCATCAGAAATCGTAGGGGCATCGTTCACATAATATTGTTGACGGGCGACGCGCACCTGCTCTACTAGTTCAGAGTAACGCTGCTTAACATCGGTCGAAATGCCCTCAGGGGCTGCTTCTGGAAATTCTTGCTCTTCACTCACTCTTACTATTCTGCCTTATCAAGGCTAGCGGTGGAATGTTAGAGACTATATATAACGTTGCACAACAAACAGCTCAGGGCATCGTTATATTCGATGCCCCGAGCTGTTTGAAGATACAGGGATGTTCCACGATGTAGCACTGTTATATGTTTCCAGCGCTAGCTGATAATCCGGCCCCGGTTAAAAATCCGTGTTTAGCGATCTTCGCCGCGCAGGAGGGTGCGCTCGTCCTGAATCGACTCTTGATCCACAGTTGCCGTGTGCGCGGCATCAAAGTTCTCCACAGAAGTCACCAGCTGGTTTTGCTGAGTTTCAGTGAGCTCTTTAAGAAGCGCCTCATTACGCTTAGAGGTTTCTTCAGTAATGGCATCTGCCACTACGACCGTGATGTTGTCTCGACCGCCCGCACGCAGTGCTGCCATTTGAAGGACGTCGGCGGCGTCCTGTGGGTGCTCAACGGTGGCCAAAACGCGAGCCATATATTGGTGTGAAAGTTCACCCGATAAACCGTCTGAACACATCATGAGGCGATCTCCTTCACGAGCTGGAATAACCCAAAAGTCAGGTTCCCAGTAATTACCGGTACCCAAAGCACGAGTAATCACGTTACGGCGGGGATGAGTCAGAGCTTCAAGAGCGGTAATCTGACCCGTATCTACAAGGTACTGAACCTCTGAGTGATC
>JAUMUA010000022.1 GCA_030530925.1 Rothia sp. (in: high G+C Gram-positive bacteria)
ATTCGAACCCCCAACCTTCTGATCCGTAGTCAGATGCTCTATCCGTTGAGCTACAGGCGCATGTTCTGTTTCTGGGTCTTGCCCGTTTCAGCAACAGGTAATACTTTACACGCGCTGTGAGGTTGTGCCAAATCGAGAATGAGTGACTCTGGTTACACCTTTTGGTGGGTCACTTAAAACCCTGAGTTTTCGCAGAATTTGGCTGAAGTTCGTTCTTCAGGGCTCAGCAAAATCTACCAGATTCTAATTTTTAGGCGTAATTGACCGTAAATCGGGGATTGAAACTGTTACTTTGGTGTTCTAATCACAATGAAGTGATAGTTTGTGGATTCGCCGGACTCTTGCATGACAAGATGAAGCATTTTGTTTCTTTAAGGACGAAGAAGCGAAAATCTGCGAACATATTTTCGACACAATGCAGTGTCGAGATAGGGCAACTTTAAGGGGAATCGTCAGATGACTGACCTTTCAAACGGTACTATTTCTTCTGGTCTCAACGAGCGGGTTCTGCAACAACTTGAGCAGGCGCCCACTCAATACACTGAACTTTTGGATTGGGTGCGTGAGGTAGCAGAACTTACCCAGCCTGATTCAATTTACTGGACAGATGGCACTGAAGAGGAATATGACCGTCTTGCAGGTGAACTTGTTGAGGCGGGGACTTTCAAGCGTCTTTCTGACCACGAGTTCCCCAACTCTTATGTGGCGTTCTCAGATCCTGACGACGTCGCGCGCGTTGAAGAACGCACCTTCATTTGCTCAGAGACCAAAGAAGCTGCTGGTCCTACCAATAACTGGCGCGATCCTGCTGAAATGAAGCAGATTATGTCTGATCTTTACCGCGGTTGCATGCGCGGTCGCACCATGTACGTGATTCCTTTTGTAATGGGTTCACTCGATGCAACCACTCCTCGCTACGGTGTAGAAATCACCGATTCGGCGTATGTAGTGTGCTCGATGCGCATTATGGCAACCATTGGTACTGACGTTTTGAAGAAGATGTCAGACACTAAGGGTTTCTTTGTGAAGGCTTTGCACTCTGTGGGTGCACCTTTGGCAGAGGGTGAGCAGGACGTTCCTTGGCCTTGCAACCCCGAAAAGTACATTGTGCAGTTCCCCGAGACTCGCGAAATCTGGTCGTTTGGTTCCGGTTACGGTGGCAATGCACTACTCGGTAAAAAGTGCTACGCCTTGCGTATTGCTTCGGCAATGGGCCATGACGAAGGCTGGATGGCTGAGCACATGCTGATTCTCAAGGTCACAAATCCGCAGAATAAGACCCGTTTCTTCTCAGCAGCATTCCCTTCCGCTTGCGGCAAGACCAACTTTGCCATGATGGAACCAACCATTGACGGCTGGAAGGCTGAGATGGTGGGCGATGACATCTCTTGGATTAACTTTGATGAAAACGGCAAGCCCCGCGTTGTGAACCCCGAAGCCGGCATGTTCGGTGTGGCACCTGGCACCGGCTGGTCAACCAACCCCAACGCTATGCGCGCTATCGCCAAGGGCAACAACATCTTCACTAACGTTGCGCTCACCGATGACAACTCGGTGTGGTGGGAAGGTAAGACCGACGAGGTTCCCGAGCACCTCATCGACTGGCAGGGTAACGATTGGACGCCGTCGTCCGGCCGCCCAGCAGCACACCCCAACTCACGCTTCTGCACCCCGATCGAGCAGGTAGATATGCTCGCTGAAGAGTTCAACGCGCCCGACGGCGTACCTCTTTCAGCCATGATTTTCGGTGGACGTCGCAAGACCACCATTCCTTTGGTATCTGAAGCTGAGTCATGGGAAGAGGGCGTATTCCGCGGTGTGACTCTCTCATCAGAAACCACCGCTGCCGCTAAGGGCGCTGTGGGCGTGGTGCGCCGCGACCCCATGGCAATGCTCCCCTTTATTGGCTATAACGCCTCAGATTACTTCCGCCACTGGCTTGATCTTGGCGCGAAGCACGGCGAAGAAAACATGCCAAAGATTTATTACGTGAACTGGTTCCGCCGCACTCCCGAGGGCGGTTTCGCATGGCCTGGATTCGGTGAAAACTCACGCGTGGTGAAGTGGATTTTCGATCGTTTGGAAGGTGAAGCGGGCGGTCAGCATACCATCTTGGGCACCATTCCCACCAAGGATGATTTGGACTTGACTGGACTGAATATAACCGATGAAGAAATCAACGCGGCACTGGCTGTCAACGTTGATGAGGTTGAAGCTGAGCTCGTAGGAATTGACGAGTGGCTCGAGAAATTCGGTGAAGATTTGCCTCATCGCATTCACGCTCAGCGTGATGTTTTGGCACAACGAATCGAAGATGCTCGCTAAAAACTCTCTAAAAGAGAAGTACACATAAAAGCGAACCGGGTGTTTGAAGAAATTCTTCAAACACCCGGTTCATATTTTTAGAATATCCCTGCCCTATAATTGATATTCAGGGATAAAACTTGAGTAATATTTTACTGCGAAATAGATTTTCGCTTCTATTTCTTATTTTCTAATTTTTGCTATCACTCACCACTCGAAGGGACGATCGCCAGTGGATAATTTGCTCAGCGTTAAGGGCGTCACTAAAAAACATGAGCATTTGCGCGCTCTTAAAGGGGTAGACCTGGAGGTCGTTCGCGGTGAGGTGCTGGGCTTGTTGGGTGAAAACGGTGCGGGTAAGTCTACATTTCTCTCTATTTTGGGTGGCTGGGACACCGCAGACTCTGGCACCATCACGCTAGCTGGGGAGCCTTATAACCCCACCACTCCCGAGGAAGCGTTAGCGTGTGGCGTCGGTTATATTCGCCAGAAATTCAAGGTTGATCCTGAGCTGACGGTGGCGCAAACTATTTTCCGCTCCACTTTCCATGCAGATAAGTCACCTGAAGACCAACACGCGCGTGCCATTGAACTATTGCAGGGTGCAGGTTTGCAGATTGATCCCGGCACCAAAATGGGCGATTTGGTGCGTGCTGAGCAGGCTCTGATTGAAGTTGTGCGTATGGAAGCTGAAGAAACCCAGCTTGTGCTCATGGACGAAGTTGCTGCAACCTTCAACGATTACGAGATTTTCCAGTTCCACGAGATGACCCGCCGACTGGTTTCTGAGGGTCGTTCGGTTATCTACATTACTCACCGTTTGGATGAGATCCGTTCGTTGGCAGATCGCGCCGTCATTCTTGAAGACGGTGTGATTACGCATGAAATTTCCCCTCGTCGCATGACGGCGGAAGAGATCGCGTTTAAGATGTTCCGCCGCGAGATTCCTATGAATCAGCGCCCCGAGGCCTCTACATCTGATCATGAAGAAAACCTGGCGATTGAGCATCTCAGCGCCGCTGATGGATTCGTGAAAGATGTTTCTTTGACGGTGGGTAAAGGCGAGGTGCTTGGCCTCACGGGTCTTCGTCGTTCCGGTATCAACGAGATCGCTTCAGCGCTCGTTGGTGTTGACCGTAGCGCCACTTTTGGCTCCTTGCGGATCAAGGGCGAAGAAGTCACCTTGAACTCGCCGGAGGATTCGGTGGCGCACGGTATCGGTTATCTCTCTGATAATGACGACGAGCTAGGGCTTGCTAACGAGCGCTCCATTGCCAAGACGCTCATGGAGTCAACTGGTGTTCAGGCTAATACGCAGGGTTTCTTGCATGAGGTTTCGGCACTGCGCGAGGTTGCTGAGCAGATTCAGAAGTTGCGTATTAAGACCACCAACATTCAGGGCGAGATCGGCAAACTTTCCGGTGGTGACCAGCAGAAAGTTGCGTTGGCACGCTGGATTAGCTCAGACTGCGACATCTTGATTTTGAATCACCCGACGCGCGGCATCGACGTCAGCGCTAAGAGCGAGATTTATAAGATGCTCAAGGAACTTGCTGAAAACGGCACGTCCATTTTGCTGATTGGTTCAGATATGACCGAGCTGATGGGGCTGTGTAACCGCATTGCTGTGATGAGCGAGGGTGAGATTGTATCGGTGCAGGCCAACAATGAGGCTACAGAAGATACTCTGATGGAAGCTGCTATTGGCGATTTTGAGTAAGACTTTGCTACTGGGGCGGGTTTGCTCCATTGGCTCATAAAAAAGCCGTTGACCTCAAAGGTCAACGGCTTTTTGTCCCCTAGTTGTAACTCTAATGAGCGACTAAATCTCTAGAACTTTCTATGCGAAAAAGACTTAGAGAGAAATGCGTGAGGCAATGTTGTTGAGCTTGTGACGTGCTAACGCAAGGTTAGCGGTGTTGCGGTCTAGAACCAGGTACACAAACAGACCGGTGGTGTCTGATGAGTTGAGTACGTTGATCAAGTGGTACTGGCTATTGAGAGTGATCATGATGTCTTCGATGTTGCCTTCAAGGCCCAAGTCAGACATGGTTTTGAGCTTAGCACGTACAACGTTGGAGTTACCTGCTGCCGCTACGGTGAGGTCAAAGCCGGGGTTGCCGCCAGAAGCGAGTGCCATACCTGAAGAGATGTCCACAAGTGCTGCGCCGTTAGCGCCTTCAATGGAAAGAAGTTCCTGAATGGAAGTGTCTAGCTGTGACATTGATGAGTCCTTTACTGGTGTAATAAATAATTGATTTAGTTATTGTGCAAACCCTGTTTGCGCCCACAAAATCAAACCAGCTCTAGTTTATAGTGTTGATAACTAGTTTGCGGCATAGATTCCTGCAACAAACCATGTACATATTACCCACAAGTAAGTTGTCTTCAATATCATTCTTTGTACTAATTTTAATAGTAAATGTCGTACACACTTGTGATGTGGGAAGACTTTTGGGTGAGTCTTGCCTTGTTGCCAACTTCTCAGACCTCCTAGGCTAAATTTGTTCACCGTTCTCTAAACAGAGAGTAGAATTTAAGTCAACCAAAACGCGGACAGAGAGGGTTGATGCATGAGGTTGACGGCTTTCTCTGATGTCTCTTTGCGAATCATGATGCTTCTGGCGGGAGCACAAGAGCGGAAACTATCTACTCAGACTATTGCTCAGGGCGTGGATACTCCCTACAATCACGTCGCTAAATCAGTAGCTTTTTTAGCTAATAACGGTTGGGTTATTGCAAGCCGCGGCCGCTCTGGCGGTGTCGTTCTCTCTGACTCCGGTCGTAAGGTAACGGTGGGGCAAATTCTTCGACGAAGTGAGAGGGAGACCCCTATGGTGGAGTGCGAAAGTGAGGCGGGGGCGTGCCCCATGAATCATGGGTGTCAGCTCAAGGGAGCGCTTGCGCGCGCACGCGAAGCGTTCTTTGAGGTTCTTGATCCGCTGGTGATTTCAGAGCTTCCCAATGAGCGGCAAATGGGTCCGGTGTTTGTGGAATTAGGTTTGGGGCCGCTGGCTCAATCGCAGCGAAGGAATGGCTGACTAACAATAATGAGTCACTGAAAAAGTGGCTCATTTTTTTACTCGTAAATATGCATCAAATATGCTACTTTGAGAAGAGTTTAGAAACGCCGTGTCAGTAAGGAGCTATCGTGCTTTCCGAAAAATCTCGTCCCATCATTGAGGCAACCGCACCCGTGGTGGCAGAACGCATGCCGCACATCACCCCAGAGTTCTACAAGCGCATGTTCGCCGCTCGTCCTGATTTGATGGACGGTATGTTCTCGCGTTCCTCACAGCTTGAAGGCACTCAGCCGCAGGCGCTTTCAAACTCCATCGTTATTTTTGCAACGTACATACTGAGCCATCCCGATCAGTACCCCGATGAAGTACTTTCACGCGTGGCACACAAGCACACCTCCTTGGGTTTGCAAGAAGACGAATACCCCACCGTGTACAAGTACCTATTTGAAGCGATTGCCGCTGATCTTGGCGATGCTTGCACCCCCGAGGTTGCCGAAGCATGGTCAGAGGTTTACTGGCTCATGGCAAATGCGCTCATCAAGATTGAAAAAGGTCTTTACGCTCAGCAAGCAAACGACGTCACCAAGGCTCCCTTCAAGCTCGTTTCTCGCAAAGAAACAGGGGATCAGGTAGTAGATCTTACGTTTGAACCTGCCGATGACACCCCTATGACTGAGGCAAAAGCTGGTCAGTACATTTCTCTCTTCACCACTGCAGAAGACGGTTTGTTGCAGCCTCGCCAGTACACTTTGCTCCCCTCAGAGAAGAACCAGCGCCGTGTGGCAATTAAGCTTGACCCCAACGGCGAGATGACTCGCCGTCATCACACGCTCAAAGAGGGCGACGTCGTTGATCTTTCGAACCCTTACGGCGACATCACCTTGGGTGGATTTGGCGACGACGGCAGCGGCCCGCTGTACCTTTTCTCAGCAGGTATTGGCGTCACCCCTATGATTGCGTTCCTTTCCGAGTTGGCAGAGCAGGGTTCAGAACGCGAAGTTGTAGTGGTTCACGGTACGCACTCTCAAGATGCTTGGCCCATGCGCGAAGAAATGATTGAACTCGTTGGCAAGCTCAAGAACGGCAAGATTGTATCGTTTGCCGGTGACAATTCCGGTGACTATGCGGGCCACGTTGATGTTTCCAAGCTAGACGTTCCTTCCAACGCTGCAGTGTACCTGTGTGGTCCTTTGCCGTTTATGAAAGAGACCCGTTCACATCTGGTAGACGCTGGTGTTCCCGGTGTGCAGATTCAGTACGAAATCTTTGGTCCTGACCAGTGGATGCTTCGTGATACTGCACGAGCAGAGAACAAATAGAGCTTTGTTGTTCTGAAAACAAAACGTCAGCACCATCTTGAGGTGCTGGCGTTTTTTGTATGAACAGCTTTAGCGAAGCGTGAGGGTGCTACCAGGTTCTATCGCTCCCAGTCTGCGGAGCTTGTCGGCAGGCACCTCCACCACAGCTTTCGAACCTGCGGGGGAGGGCACCCGTAGCGTGCCAAAACCGGGTTTGACGTCGCGCGCTATCTTGAGCACCCGATATTCGGCGTCGAGCCACACAATATCGAGTGGAAATTGCACACCAAGCAGAGTGAGAGCTGCGGAAGGTTCAGGAGGGAGCAGGAGCAAACCGTGAACATTTTTGAGTTTCTGGTGTCCTGATAACCCTTTGCCCAGCGAGTCGGTGGTATCTGCTACCGCCAGCTTGAGGGAGCCAGCAGAGCTTGCCAGCGTGCGTTTTTGAAGCTGATCGAGATTCTGCGGATCGCGGCTCGCAATGAATTTGAGCAGCTGATACGCGCCCGCTGCGAGAACAAGAATTGCGAGAAGGAGCACGAGTGCCCACGATAAAACGTTCATTGATAACCTTCTTGTTCGCTTGTGAGGGGTAGAAATGCGCTGTGCTTTTCGTAGCGCTGGGCAGACCCCGCGCCCCAGATAAGTAGCATGCCTCACACTATTTTATATACTGAGGTAAACCACTACTGCCTAGGACCACATCTCGTGGAAAAATCTTTTCATCCTACTGCGACGAGCGAAAACGCAGCCTCCTCGCAGAATCAGCCTTTTCCACTCGAGCGTCCAGCCCCTGCCCCGCCGCAAAAGTTCTCTCGAATCCTTGAGATAATCTCTGCTGTGATTCTTTTAGGCGGAATCGTCTATTTCGTTTTTTCAGATATTGGTTTGCCGGATCGTGTCCCCGTTCATTTTGGGTCAAATGGTCAAGCCGATTCCTGGGGTTCTAAGAGTGAGTCGCTTATTGGTCCGCTCATTCTGAGCGGTTCTACGCTTCTGATCTTGGTTCTGGCGCGATTCCCTCACATGCATAATGTGCCGATCGCTCCTCGCACCGAAGCCGGTTGGCAACGCTCATATACGTTGACCCGTAACATGTTGCTATGGATGTCATGCGGTATGGGTGCCATGGTGTGGAATATTGCCTATTCAACCTCACATCCCGACGGCGGAAACCTTGGATTCTTGCTGTGTTTAGCGCTGATTCTTCTTCCAGTGGTTTATTACATCTTTAAATTGGTTTCTGTGACAAAGAAAGATTGTGCGGGCGAAGCCCTGCGCTAACATCAAGATATGCTTGCTGATCCCACCCTCAACTTTCTGATTATTATGCTTGCCGGTGCAACGGCAGGGTTTATCAACTCCATCGTGGGTTCAGGAACGCTGATTTCTTTTCCGTTACTTTTGCTTCTGGGATACCCGCCGCTCACCGCTAACGTTTCAAGTTCGGTGGGTTTGGTGGCAGGTAATATCTCGGGCGCTTTGGGGTATCGCCGGGAAATCAAAGACAATCTTTCGTTGGTCAAAATGCTTCTGCCCAGCTCAATTCTGGGTGGAATCTGCGGCGCAGGCCTACTGCTCGTTCTTCCCGAATCAGCATTCGATTTTATCGTCCCGATCCTGGTAGGGCTCGGCCTGTTGATGGTGGTTCTGGGCCCCGTCATCCAGCGCAAAGTGGCGGCATCCCGCGCTGAAAAAGCCTCTGCAGAACCTCTGCCGGTTCTAGCTCACCGCCAAGAGGCGGCGGTACCAGTTGGCGGACGGCGCATCGCGGCCATCGTCATCGTCTTTTTGCTCGGCGTCTATGGCGGCTATTTTGGTGCGGCGCAAGGAATGCTCATGATTGGGTTTTTGGGCGTTTTACTTACGGTGTCTTTGCAGTCTCTCAACGCCGTCAAAAACCTGCTGGTTTCTGCGGTCAATATTCTCTCGGCAGTCATTTTCATGATTTTTGCCGGCAGCACCATTAACTGGTTCGTGGTGCTAGCTATTGCACTAGGCGCTGCCGTGGGTGGCTTTGCCGGTGCAAAGATCGGACGTCGTCTTTCGCCTAACCTGTTGCGTGGGGTGATTCTGGTGATTGGTACTATCGCCCTGATCAACCTGATTTTTAACAATTAACGATTTGTGGTTCTCTTTTGGCGCACACGGCGAGCGCTGAAAACGTGTGCGCACCAAAAAGAACGCGCTGAAAATGCACGTAGCAAAAAGGAGCCCTCTGCAATCAGCAGAGGGCTCCTTCTATTCAGCAGCAACAGCTACCGTGCCAATAGATTACGCACGCACGAGCTTCAAGATGTCGTCGCGTACACGTTCCATCGTTGCCTGATCCGATGCCTCAAGGTTGAGACGCAAGAAAGGCTCGGTGTTGGAGGGGCGAAGGTTAGCCCACCAGCCCTCTGAAATGTTCTCAAAGGTGGTGCCATCCATCTCTGAAATCTCCACAGAGTCACCCAGTGCTTCGCGCACGCGAGCAATAGCGGCGTCCTTGTCTTCAACCTCCGAGTTGATTTCACCGGGGGAGAAGTAAGGCTGGTACAGCGCACCAATCTCAGAAAGCTGTCTGTCGGAGTTGCCCAGAACAGCTAACACGTGCATGGCAGCGAGCATGCCGGTATCAGCGTTAAAGAAGTCTTTAAAGTAATAGTGAGCTGAGTGCTCGCCACCAAAAATGCCACCTTCAGAAGCCATAACAGCCTTGATGAAGGAGTGGCCCACGCGGGTTTTGACGGAGCGGCCGCCTAGTTTTTCAACGAGTTCAGGAACAGCCTTGGAGGTAATCAAGTTGTAAATTACAACAGGTTCGTTATTGCCCTCAGCCTGTGCACGCTTGATTTCGCGTTCTGCAACGATGGCGGTAATTGCCGAAGGTGAAACGGGCTCGCCCTTTTCGTCGATCACGAAGCAACGGTCGGCATCGCCATCGAAAGCCAAACCGATATCTGCTTTGTGCTCAAGAACAGCTTTCTGCAGATCAACAAGGTTAGCGGGTTCGAGCGGGTTCGCGGGGTGGTTCGGGAACGTGCCGTCTAGCTCAAAGTAAAGAGGCACGATCTCTAGTGGAAGACCAGGCAAGAGGGTATCGCCCAAAACGGCGGGGGTGGTCATACCACCCATGCCGTTGCCGGCATCCACTACAACTTTGAGGGGGCGAATACCTGAAAGGTCTACTAGCTTTCGCAAGTATTCTGCGTAATCCTTCAAAACATCTTTTTCAGAAACGGTGCCCTGGGTTTCAACCTGGGGAATCGAACCGTCTTCTAGGTATTTCTGCGCAAGATCGCGCACATCAAATAAGCCGGTTTCGGAAGAAATGGGAACAGCTCCTGCTTTAGCCATTTTCATGCCGTTGTATTCAGCGGGGTTGTGCGAAGCGGTGAAAGTAACGCCGGCAGCGTTCTCAATACCGCAGGCAAAGTAGAGTTCATCGGTTGAAATGAGACCGATTTTGACGACGTTGGCGCCACGTAAAGTCGCGCCTTCAGCAAAAGCGTTGATAAACTCAGGCCCGGAGGGGCGCATATCGCTACCAACAAGTACGTTCTGACCTGCTAGTTCGAGCACGTCCACGAACGCTGCTGCGGTGGCGCGTACCGTCTCTTCGGTAATGGTTTCACCAACGATACCGCGAACATCGTAGGCCTTAAAGGATGCGGTTAGATCAATAGTATTCACGCTTTCATTCTACGGTGGACTGCCTATTTTGCAGTGGAGAAGTTTGAATATTACTTTTATATGGTGAGGAACACGAGGCGCTATCCCCCTAAAGAGGGACAGCTTTGCGAGGATATGGTTGGATTTAACCTATGGGTGAAATAGTTCGTTTAGTTAACAAGATTCAAAATTATGCGTGGGGTTCCCATACAACGCTCGCCCATATGCGAGGACTTTCTGAACCTTCGAAGCAACCAGAAGCCGAAGTATGGGTAGGCGCTCATTGCTCGGCACCTTCTCACGCCGTCATCGACGGCAAAGAAGTAAGCTTACACGCGCTTGTTGAATCTGATCCTGACCGGGTGCTTCCTGCCCAACGAGCTGATAACGACTTCCCATTCCTCTTTAAAATTCTTGCGATTGACGCGCCTCTTTCTATTCAGGTTCATCCAACTGACGAACAAGCGCTCGCTGGCTTTAACCGCGAGAACGAACAAGGCATTGCCCTAGACGATTCGGCGCGTAACTATAAAGATCAGCATTCCAAGCCAGAGACCGTTATTGCGCTAACTCCCATGAAAATCTTGACGGGCGTGCGTCCGGCCGCTGAACTGAGTGAGCTCAGTGAAGCTTTTAAGCTGAGCTGGTTAGAACAACTTTTGCCAGTGAGCAACGGTAAAGAACTGTTGCAGAAGGTGATTTGCCTCAGCGATTCTGACGCTGAGTGCGCGCTAGAACAAACGCTGGCAGGTGCGCGTGCGTGGCTGGAGCAACAGACCCCAGAAAGCGCTGACAGCAACCGTACTTTGACGCGCGCTGCGCAGCTGGTAGAACACATTGAGAGTAAGTGTCCCGGCGATCGCGGGTTGCTGGTGGCATCGGTTATGAACCTGCTCTACCTTGAGCCAGGGGACTCTGCCTTCACCCCCGACGGACAAGTGCACGCCTATGTTTCTGGCACTGCAATAGAGATTATGAACCCTTCCGATAATGTACTTCGCGCCGGGCTCACCCCCAAACACATTGATACCCAAGAGCTCATTAAGGTTTTGCGCGAAGACCAGAGCGCTCCTGCCATAGTGCGGGCACAACCGGACGACGCCGCCGTGGGTAAGTTCTCATTGTGGAACGAGCACCTTTCGGTAACGCGGCTACGCATCGAAGCGGGTGAAACCCTCGATTTCACGTTCGAAGGCACCTCTACTTTGCTCGTTGTCTCGGGTGAACTCGCACTCCAAACAACCGAGCAAAACCACACGGTGAAACCCACCGAATCGTTGCTCCATATGGGAAGCGATACCTCGGCAACCCTTATCGGTCCGGCAGAGGCGTATATCGCCACGTATCGCTAAGCGAAACATAAATAAAGGACGGGCGCACCAGCTGGTGCGCCCGTCCTTTACTTTTGTTGAAGAAAGTTACTTCTTAGAAACTTCTACTTCTTGTTCTTTTTCTGCCATTTTTTGCTCTTTAGCTGCCTGCACAGATTCCTTAGAAGAAACCTGCTTTTCTTCAGCAGGGTTCACCTTGGCAAAGTTGGTGGTGAGGAAGACGCTCATCCAGTGCGTGCGAGGATCAGAATCAAGCACAATCGCCTTGAAGAAGAGGGTGAGCGGAACCGCCAAAATTGCACCCAAAGGACCAATAATCATGGCCCAAATAATCAATGACAAGAAGGTGACGGTGGTGTTCAAACCTACGGCGTCGCCGGTAATTTTAGGCTGAACAATCTGCTGCATGGTGAAGTTGATAACCGAGAACAGCACAATCACCCAGATCATGGTGGTGACGTCGCCGTCGAGCAATGCAATAAGAGCCGGGGGAATCATGCCCAGCACAAAACCGATGTTGGGAATGTAGTTGGTAACGAACGAGAAAATACCCCAGACGATTGCCAGCGGAACGCCAAGAATCATCAGAGCAACAACGTTGATGACGGCAACAATCAAACCGAAAATAGTGTTGACCACCCAGTAGCGGTTGGTGCGGTACTGGAAGTCAGCCAAAGCGCTTGCCAAATGAGGGCGGTGGTTACGCAAGTATGCACCACGGCCAGAGATGATTGCCGAGTCGACTACCAAGAATGCCATGACCATAATGAGCAAGAAGAAGCCCGAGCCGGTAGCGCTCAGACCATTCAAGAAGGTGGTGAGCCAGCTAACGATTTTAGAAGGTTCCATAAAGCTCATGGACTGATCAGAAATCTGGTTTTGGGACACACCAAAGGTAGAAGTCAACCAGCCTAGTCCCTGCTCATAGAGGCTCTGGAACTTCTGGGAGTACTGGGGCAAAATCTCAACCAGCGCATACACCGAGTAGGTGAGAGAACCAATCAGCGCAATCAACAGACCCAGCAGAATGACCAGAGTAATCATTGCTGCCAAGAAAGTTGGAACACGCTTTTTAACCAACCATTCGCGAATGGGGCGCACTGCGATAACGAGTGAGATTGCTAAGAAAGTAGGGCCAATAACCGATGCCATGGTTTTGAGCCCTGCGAAAGCCACAACGAGTGCGCCAACGCCAATAAGAAAGAGCAAGCCAAAGGGCCAGCCCGATTTGTTCTGAACGGCTGAAGACTGCATAGATTCAGCGCTCTGAGGGGTGTGAGTCATAGTCTGCCTTGATGCTAAAGAAACTTTACTTCAGCAAGCATACTTTCTATTCAGTGACTTCACGGTGAGCACACCGAATAATTACTTCATTATGCGCATCACAGCAAAAGTTAGTGAGGACGTCGCGGCGTTAGCCCCACGGTTACTTTCGGCAGAAAGAATCCAACAAGGGGGCCGGCGGTGAAAGCTAAGAGAATAGTTCCTATTCCAAAATCCCCACCGGCTAAGATGCCAATCAACACCACAGACACCTCGAGCGCGGTACGAATAACCCACACCGGACGTCCGGTGACTCGCACCAGCCCCGTCATCAGACCATCGCGCGGACCGGAACCAAACTGCGCCCCAATGTACAGTGCGTCAAAGAACCCAAAAAGAAGTAGCCCCACTGCTAAGTAGATAATCTGCGTGCCTAACTGGTGCGCCTCTGGAAGAAGCTTCAACGTGAGGTCAGAAGAAATCCCCACCACAAAGGCATTGGCAATCGTTCCCAAACCAGGCATTTCTTTGAGCGGAATCCATAAGAGCAACACCAAAATTGAGGTGATCACGGTGAGCGCACCGTAACTGAGCGGCACATGATTCATCAGACCCAGCGTGAGAACATCCCAACTCATGGCGCCCAGCCCGGCTTGAATAATCGTGGCAACAGCCACGCCAAAACCAATGAGGCCAATAAAAAGTTGCGGAAGCCGAAGCGCTAACTTGCCGGCGCTAAATTGTTGTAGCGGGGTAAGGTGCACCAGCGGCTGAGGTTGGGTTTGAGCCATGGGGATTCTTCTCTTGTCTACGCTCTATTGACTACAAAACTTGTCATCATCGCTTCGAACGCCAAGCGTGCACTTGCGTTCGTTGCAATACGACGGCGCGTAAGAGCCACTGCATCCAATTTCTCAATCGTTTGTTCTTGGGGAACGCGAGCGACAAACTGTTGCAACTCCTGGGCGAGATGCACATTGATTAATGCGGCGCCGGTTCCCAGCTGAATACTCAAAACATCGCGCAAAACGGTTTGAATATCCACCAAAAAACGATCGAGCGTATCAGTTTTAATTCGCTTGGCACGGCGTTTTTGATCGTCCTCTAGTTGCCTAATCTGTGCCCGCATCGAGGGGTTCACTTTTTCGCCTTCTTCTATGCCCAACGTCGTCATGAGCTGGGCGCGTTCGACGTCGTTGCGAGCTTGAGCGTCTGCCTCAGCTTCGGCGTCGGCAATCTCAATCAACCGTTCGGCAGCGCGCATCGCAGAAGAAATGGAAGTCAGCGTGAGGGGCAGACGAACTACTGCTTCGCGGCGCTCGCGAGCATCGGGCGAATTCGCTAACCGGCGAGCTAAACCAATATTTCCTTGCGAGAGCGCGGCAACGCGGGTGGCGATCTCTGCAGATACGCCCTCAGATTCAAGGAGTGAAACTACTTCTGAAAGTGCCGGTACCCGCAGTTTTACAGGACGGCAGCGGGAGCGAATCGTCACCAGCACATCCACGGGTGATGGCGCACTGAGAATCCAAATAGTATGCGGCGGTGGTTCTTCGATCGCTTTGAGCAAGACGTTAGAGGTTCGCTCTAGCATGCGGTCGGCGTCTTCTACGATGATTACGCGCCAACGCCCCACCGAGGGGCGGTCTTGTGCTTTCACCACTAACTCGCGGGCTTCCTCAATTTTGATAGAGGAATTTTCGGTGGTGAAGTGGGTGAGATCAGCGTGAGTGCCACCTAGCACGGTGGTGCAAGATTTACAGGTGCCGCAGCCGCGGCTGTGCGGATCGGGCTGATCGCAGAGGAGCGCTGCGGCAAAGGCTAGCGCAACGGTCGAACGTCCTGAACCGGGCGGGCCACTGACGAGCCACGCGTGAGTTGGTGCGCCAGAGGCTGCCGCAGTTTGAAGCTGCTGCACTGCTGCTGACTGGCCAATAATTTTTTCCCACACGCTCATGCTTTATGCCCCTTGAGAAGTTGGTGGACGGCGCCATAGATGTTCGCGTGCACCGCCTCAATGCTTTGGGTGCCGTCAACCACGGCGTAACGCGCCGAATTCTTCTGCGCCAGCGCCCCAAAAGTTTCGTGTAGCGCGCTATGGAACTGATCAGACTCTGATTCCATCCGATCAGCTGCCCCACGAGCGGTGGTGCGGCTTCGTCCGGCGCTGAGCGGAACGTCAATGAGCACGGTCAAATCAGGAACCAAATTTTTCGTGGCCCAGAGACTCAAGTTCGTAATGTTCTCAATGCCAAGTCCGCGCCCGGTCCCTTGGTATGCGGCAGAAGAATCAATGTACCGATCGCACAATACAATCTTGCCCGCTTCGATGCTGGGGCGAATAACTTGTTCGGCATGAGCGGCGCGCGCGGCGGCAAAGATGAGCGCTTCGGTGCGGGCGTCGATGGTTCCGTTGCCGTGCTCGAGCACGAGCGAGCGTAACTTTTCACCAATTTCGCTGCCGCCGGGTTCGCGAGTGGTGAGCACCTCGTATCCCTCATCCCGCAAGGTAGCGGCAAGTTGGCTGACTTGGGTAGATTTGCCGGCGCCGTCACCGCCTTCGAACGCGATAAAAAGCCCCGCGTGGTCGGTGGGGTGGGCAGATTCTGGGGAATACTTGAGCGAGTCAGTCACATCTCTAAGGGTAGCAAGGAAGACGAAATGTGAAGTTTTGTTTTTCTTGGCGAAATACCTCGCATAGGCTATCGAATATGACTGAATCTCATAAATTACATGCAGAAACTTTGGTGGTATCGCAGGGTCGTCCGGCTCATGAGCACGACGCCCCGGTGAACACCCCGATTTATATGACCTCCACTTTTCGCGGGGCAAAGACGGTGGACACCCTCAACGACAAGGTGTACGCGCGTTTTCACAACCCCTCGTGGGACGATCTTGAAGAGGTTATCGCCTCTCTTGAAGAGGCTGAGCTACCCGGTCTAACGTTTGCTTCAGGCATGGCAGCGGTAGCTGCTGTTGAAGATTTGGTGCCGGTAGGTTCAGCAATTCTTATTCCTCGCCACACCTATATGGCATCAATTTCGCTCGCACAGAAGTTGGAACGTCGCGGGGTCTGCGAGGTTATTCGTTACGACCTCGACGATACTGAGGGCACGCTTGCGGCAATGGAAGCTGCTGCATCAGCGCGCTCGCTGAGCGGTGAAAACATCGATTATCGTGCACCTAAAGTTCTCATGTGGATTGAGAGTCCTACTAACCCCATGCTCGAAATCGCTGACCTTACCGTTCTTCTGCCTGCCGCTCAAAAGCTGGGCATTGTCACTGCGGTAGATAACACTTTCTCTACCCCGTTGGTGCAAAAACCCCTCAACCTGGGTGCAGATATTGTGGTGCACTCGGCAACCAAATTCATTGCCGGGCACTCCGACGTCGTGATGGGTCTGGCAGTAACCAATAACCCCGTATTGCGTGCGGCAATGCTGGAACACCGCACGGTCAATGGCGCTATCGCTGGTCCCTTTGAGGCGTTCTTAGCCCTTCGCGGTGTACGAACTCTTGCCCTTCGTGTGCAGCGTTCTATGGCAAATGCTCAAGAGCTTGCAGAGCGTTTGCAAGAGCACCCCATGGTTCGCGAAGTTCGCTATCCCGGTCTTCCCGCCGATCCTTTCCACAAGCGAGCAGTAGCGCAAATGGACGGTTTCGGTGCGGTTTTGTGCGTGGTTCTAGACGCTGACGCCGCAGGTACCGACGCCATGGTTAACCAACTTCAGTTGTGGACCCCCGCGACGTCGTTGGGCGGTGTGGAATCGTTGATTGAGCGCCGTCGTCGTCACTTGGCGGAGCCTGATTCGATTCCAGAGTCGCTGTTGCGTTTGTCGGTGGGCATTGAGAACGTGGAGGATTTGTACCGTGATCTTGATCAGGCGATGCGTAGCGTTCCCAAAGCTTCGAAAGATTCGATAGGCTAATACGGTGAGTCCTATTTTGCTTGTTGTTTTAGTTGTTCGAATCATTGAGGGTCTGTTTACCCTAGTGATTGCTGGAATGTCGGTGTGGGCGCTGATTTCGGCGTTGCAGGCCACTAATTATGCCTATGAAAGCGCTTCAAAGCGTACGAAAACTTTTTGGGTAGCTATCACCGCTGTTTGCACAGTTTTCTCGGTATGGGCGCTTCTTACTACCCTTCGTGGTGGTAGTGCCAGCTTACTTTTCCAGTTGATTATGGCTACCGCTGTTGGCGTGTTCTTAGCTGATGTGCGCCCCGCGGTCACTGTGCGTCGTCGTTAAGCAAACACAACAAATCACACATCTTTTTTTGCAGTCACTCGGGGCATTTCGCTAGAATTGCCTAGTTTTACCGTGGGAATGCCTTTGCATGTGTGGTAACAAGTGAAAGAATAAAGGTATGACTTACAAATTGGTATTGCTCCGTCACGGACAATCAGAATGGAACGAAAAAAATCTCTTTACCGGTTGGGTAGATGTACCTTTGACCGCTAAGGGCATGGAAGAGGCTTCTCGCGGTGGGCAGATGCTCAAAGACCGCAATATCTTGCCAGATGTTGTTCATACTTCATTGCAACGTCGCGCTATTAATACCGCAAACCTTGCGCTTGATTCCGCTGATCGTCACTGGATTCCAGTGAAGCGTTCATGGCGTTTGAACGAGCGTCACTACGGTGCGTTGCAGGGTAAAGATAAGAGCGAAATTCGCGAGAAGTACGGTGAAGAGCAGTTCATGCAGTGGCGTCGTTCGTACGATGTGCCCCCACCGGCAATCGATGATAATGACGAATTTTCACAGGCTAACGACCCTCGTTACGCAGATGTTGAAAATGCTCCTCGCACCGAGTGCCTCAAAGACGTTCTAGAGCGCATGTTGCCTTACTGGGAATCAGACATTAAGACTGATCTTGAGTCCGGCAAGACCGTTCTTGTAGCGGCTCACGGTAACTC
Organism: Rothia sp. (in: high G+C Gram-positive bacteria); assembly: GCA_030530925.1. GTDB lineage: Bacteria > Actinomycetota > Actinomycetes > Actinomycetales > Micrococcaceae > Rothia. The sequence goes on from JAUMUA010000022.1 coordinate 17,791, forward strand.
GTTGCGCGCGCTGGTTAAGAACCTCGACGGAATTTCTGATGATGAAATCTCCGGTTTGAACATTCCTACAGGTATTCCGCTGTACTACGAGCTTGATGAGAACTTCAAGCCCGTCACCGCAGGTGGCGAGTACCTTGATCCTGAGGCAGCAAAGATTGCTATTCAAGCTGTTGCAAACCAGGGAAAGAAGTAATCTTTTCTACCCTATAGTCGGGTAACACCAAAAGTGGGGCGTTCGGAAATTTTCTCCGAACGCCCCACTTTTTATGGTTCAAGCCTTAGTTTGAGATGCCGCTAAAGGTTATGCCCATTCGCCGGTGACGAGGTATTTTTCTTTGCGTGCTACCGAGACGCCGTGATCGCCAAAGCGTTCTAGGTAACGGCTAGAGAGAGTGACGTCAACGGTTACCTGCGGAGTGTGTGACCAGGTGTCAGCGTTCATTACCTTGAATACTTCGCGGTGAATCTCGTTGATGCGAGCCTTGTTAGAGTAAATGTTCTCGGTATGCTGGAGTTCTTGGGTGTCTAGCAACTTAATAACGTCTTCGATGATTTTGAGATCGAGGGAAACCATCTCTTCAAAAAGCGGCGCAACATCTGAAGGTAGCGCTTTTTCTGGATAACGCATACGCGCAATTTGAGCTAGGTGGCGAGCAAGATCACCCATCCGCTCAAGGGATGAGCTCATGCGTAGAGCTGAGACGATATGGCGAAGATCGGAGGCAACGGGGCCTTGGAGTGCCAGAATGTCGATGGAACGCTCGTCGAGCTGTGACTGAAGAAAGTCGATGCGGGCGTCGTTGGAGATGACCTCTTCTGCTTCTGCGATATCAGCGTTAAGGAATGCTTCGGAGGCACGTACGAGTGCTTCTTTGACCAAGGTTGCGATCTGAATGAGTTCTTCGCTGACCTGGTGGAGTTCTGCTTGAAAGACTTTACGCACGCGCGCTGTCCTTTCATATTAGGTGGAGGTATTTCCGGTGGATACGGCTTGTGCCTATAAATATCCACACGTATTGATAGCTTGCCAAAACTGAATGAATGAATGGGTAGCTCTGGGTAAACGTTAGTTTAACCCCTTGGTAATTTGGGTTTTTGATTCGGAAAGCTTGAGCAGTTATGTCTAAGCTTAGAGGCGTGGATCCCATCCTCCTTGCCTTGATTTCAATGGTTATCGGGCTGGGCATTGGCATTTTGAGCATGTGGGCGGTCAATAAAAGTGATCGTGAGCGTGCGCAGTGGGCCGATGTCGAAGAGCCAAGTATTAGTGACGGCGCAGCTGAAGTGCTGGCCGTTATTGGTCGTGCCTACGTGGTGGTTGATGCGGTCGACGGCGTCGTCCAGGCTTCTCCCGGTGCGTACGCGCTGGGCTTGGTAAAGGGGCATACGGTGGTCTCTGACGAGATGATTTCGATGATTCACCAGGTGCGTAGTCGCGGAATTATTGTGGAGCGAGAAATTGAACTATCTCGTGGCACGGTGAACAAAACGCTTCTGAATATCGATTTACGGATTGCTCCGGTGGGAGATGAGTACATTTTGGTACTTGCCGACGACCGCACCGAAATCACGCGTGTCCAAGCAGTCCGAAATGATTTTGTGGCGAACGTTTCTCATGAGTTGAAGACCCCTGTGGGAGCTATTGGGCTCATGGCTGAGGCGATTGAATCCTCGGCTGATGACGAAGAATCGGTGAAGTATTTTTCAACTCGGTTGCAGAAAGAGTCCAAGCGGTTGGCGTCGCTGGTTCAAGATGTCATTGAGCTATCTCGGCTTCAATCCACCGACGTCGTGCGTAAATCTCAGTTGGTAGATGTAAATAAACTGGTAGCTGCGGCGGTGGAACATAACCGGATTACTGCCGAAGGTAAGAACATCACGCTCATTGTGGGTGGTAACGTGCAGCGTCCTGTCCACGGAGACCCTGAGTTGCTTGGCACCGCTTTGCGAAATCTCATTGAAAATGCGATTCGGTATTCACCTGAAAAAACAAAGGTGGGCATTGGTCTGACTGAAAAGCAGGGAACCGTGCGCATTTCGGTGAAAGATCAGGGGCCGGGTATTCCTGATGACGAGCAGGACCGTATTTTTGAGCGATTCTACCGAGTCGATCCGGCTCGTTCTCGCCAGACGGGCGGAACCGGTTTGGGGCTCTCCATTGTCAAGCACATTATGGGCCAGCATGGCGGTGAAATCTCTTTGTGGTCTGTGCCAGGAGAGGGCTCAACCTTTACAATGACTTTACCGACTGTTGACGAGCTCACAGAACAAGATTTACTGAATTCTGAATCTGACGGAGTTCAGTCGAATATCAAGAAAACGCCCAGCGGAAGCTCCGTAGCGGCAACGGATAAGAAGGACACCATCTAGTGACCAGAATTTTAGTGGTTGAAGACGAAGAATCGCTGAGCGAACCGCTGGCGTTCTTGTTGGGCCGCGAAGGCTTTGAAGTTCAAGTTGCAGATAACGGCATTGATGCCGTCACTGAGTTTGAACGCAACGGCGCTGACCTTGTTCTTTTGGACGTCATGTTGCCAGGGCAGTCGGGCATGGAAGTGTGCAAGCAGATTCGTGCAGTTTCTGCGGTGCCAATTATCATGCTCACCGCCAAGGACTCGGAAATCGATAAGGTTTTGGGTCTTGAACTGGGTGCTGATGATTATGTAACTAAACCCTATTCATCTCGTGAGCTGATTGCTCGTGTTCGTGCGGTGCTGCGTCGTCAGCAAGAAACAGAAGAAGTTTCAACGAACACTGTTGAGAGTGGTCCTGTACGCATGGACATTGAACGCCACGTCGTCACGGTAGCTGGAGAAAATATTGCTATGCCGCTCAAAGAATTTGAGCTGTTGGAAATGTTGCTTCGCAACGCCGGTCGCGTCCTCACCCGCGCTCAGCTGATTGACCGGGTGTGGGGTTCTGACTACGTGGGGGATACCAAAACCCTTGACGTGCATGTCAAGCGTCTGCGTTCCAAGATTGAACCGGATCCCTCTAACCCACGATTTGTAGTGACGGTGCGCGGCTTGGGTTATAAATTCGAACCCTAAACCATAGAATCTGAAGACAGGTTCCCAAAAGCCAAAGAAGGGGCGATTTCACCTAAGTGAAATAGCCCCGTCGGTTTGGGATGTGCTTGAACTGCTTTTACTGAGCGGTTGAAGCTGAAGCCGATGAAGTTGCTGAGGCATCTGCAGAAGCTGCGTTCGGCAGGTACTGCTTGTACTCTTCAAGAGTTCCATCGAGTACAGGAACGTTGATTGAGGTGCTGTCGCTACCTACGCTAACCTTGGTTCCTTCAAGCATCATGCCTGGTGCTTCGCCAGCAGGGGACACAATAATCTTGTGTGCGTCGTCTTCAAGACGTACTTCCTGCTTGGCGGGAACGGTTAGAGTTTTAGTGCCCGTTGCAAAATGCATTTCAACGGTTGCGTCTTTGTCACCGTTGTTCAAGATGGTGCCCAGAACGCGTCCGTCAGAATCTTTGTTTTCAGCGATGACCATGATGTTGCGGAAGTCAACATCGGCGACGTCGGCGTTAACACCATCAGATGCTGCGTAGTGGATGGTAGTGGGCTGGTGGTAAATGTAGCCACACCCAGTCGCTGAAAGCAGCGCAACAGTGAGGGCAACGCTTGCGCCTGCGCGCTTGAGAGTGGAGGAAGCTGCAAACTTCACGGCATGAACTCCTTGATGGTCATGAAACTCTTCTATCTAAGCGGAACGTGTGTGTGCAATAGACAGAGGTATAAATACAGAGTCTTTTCAAAGACAGTCTACCGGTTTATAGAGGGAACGTCTGCATAGGCTGGTTTCGAGTTGCAAACACAGCCAAAGAAAGCTTAACTATTACATAAGAATGCCCCTTTTGTGCCTCGTGATAGAATAGATAGGCTGAAAGGGGTTTATCCATATGCTTTTTGAGGTTGGCGAAACAGTCGTATATCCTCACCACGGTGCCGCAACGATCGAAGAGGTCAAAATGCGCAAGGTACGTGGCGAAGAAAAAATGTACCTAAAACTTAAGGTCGCGCAGGGCGATCTTGTGATTGAAGTACCCGCTGAGAACGTTGACATGGTTGGCATGCGCGATGTTGTTGACGAGCGCGGATTGCAAGAAGTTATTGACGTTTTGCAGGCTACTGATACTGAAGAAGCCGCAAACTGGTCCCGCCGTTACAAGGCTAATGTTGAGAAACTAGCTTCTGGTGATGTTCTCAAAGTTGCTGAGGTTGTTCGTGACCTGTGGCGTCGTGAAAACGACCGCGGTCTCTCCGCTGGTGAGAAGCGCATGCTTGCAAAAGCTCGTCAGATTCTTTCCTCCGAAGTTGCTTTGGCAAAAGATATTGAAGAATCTGCTGCTGAAGAAGAGCTCGATAAGATTCTCGAAGCTGTCTAATACCTTCTCACGTCAACCCGTGTTTCAGGTAAGCTCTTTCTCGTGATTGAGAGCAATAATTTTTCTACGACGGCGACTGCCACGAACGCAATAGCGCGTTCTGGCGTCGCCGTCGTTGTTGTAGCTGCAGGTTCTGGTTCTCGTCTGGGCTATGGGGTGCCTAAAGCTCAGGTGAAAATTGCCGGCAAGGAGCTGTTGCGGTGGGCTCTTGAGGGTGTGCAGGCTAGTGGCGTGGCGGCTCGTGTGGTGGTGACTGTGCCAGAAGGCGATACTCTGCTCAGCTCGATTGCCAGCGAGTTTGGGGCGTTAGCTGTAACCGGTGGTAGTACCCGCGCAGAGTCAGTGGTGTCGGCGCTTGCGCGAATCCCCGATGCGGTAGCGCAACCCGGGTTTGCAGATTCCGCGCCGTCGGTAGTTTTAGTTCATGATGCGGCACGTTGTTTTACTCCCGCCGAGGTTTTTTCTCGAGTGGTTGAGGCGGTAGAAGCTAAGAACGACGCCGTCATACCGGTGATGCCGGTAGTAGATACCATCAAATCTGTTGATGAGCTCAACTTTGTCTCTGGCACACCAGCGCGAGCAAACTTGCGAGCAGTTCAAACTCCTCAAGGGTTCAATCTCAAAATTCTCAACGACGCGTACACGCAGGCGGCAGCGCAGGGGCTAGCCGAGAGCATTACCGACGACGCCATGCTGGCTGAGATCCTACAAATACCGGTTCTCACCGTTGAAGGCTCTGCCGATTCTTTCAAAATCACTACCCCGCTTGATGTGGCATTAGCCAAAGCACTGTATGAAAAGGACACTCTATGATGATTCCCCGCACCGGCATTGGTATTGATGTTCATGCTTTCGGAGATCCCAGCACCGAACTATGGATCGCCGGTCTGCACTGGCCCGGCGAGCGGGGGTTGAGCGGGCACTCGGACGGCGACGTCGTAGCCCACGCCGCCGCTGATGCGCTGTTTTCGGCGTCGGGCACCGGAGATTTGGGATCAAACTTTGGGGTAGACCGCCCCGATATGAAAGGTGCCTCTGGCGTGCGCATTCTGCGCGAGGCCGCAGCCATCGTTCGCGAAGCCGGGTTTGAAATAGGTAATGTGGCGGTGCAATTGGTGGGTAATAAACCTAAGTTTGCCCCGCGCAGAGACGAAGCCAATCAAGTATTGACCGAGGCAGCGGCGGCGCCGGTGACTGTTACCGCCACTACCACTGACGCTTTGGGTCTTACCGGTCGCGGAGAAGGTGTAGCAGCCATTGCAACCGCTCTGGTTTATCCGGTCAATGCAAACTAGAAACGTGATTACGCAACGGAGCGTCATCAAAACATGCACAGCTTTGCGCATTTTGCTTAGACTAGAGGCGTGACTTTGCGTTTTTACGATACAGCGACAGCTTCCGTTCGAGACTTTACCCCGGTTCAAGAGGGTGAGGCACGGCTCTATTATTGTGGTGCCACCGTTCAAGGTGCGCCGCACATTGGGCATGTGCGCTCTGCGCTAGTTTTTGACCAACTTTCTCGTTGGCTCACCTATCGCGGTTACAAGGTCACCACGGTACGTAACGTGACTGATATTGATGACAAAATTTTGGCAAACTCAGCTCGCTCTTTTGATGCTGATTTTGACGGTGAGTACCCTGGTGAACAGTGGTGGGCGCTCGCGTACCGATTTGAAAAGGTTTTTGCGCGAGCATATGCGGCGTTGGGTATTGACCCTCCCACGTATGAACCCCGTGCCACCGGTCATATCCCTGAGATGCATGCATTGATCCAGCGCCTGATCGATAACGGTCACGCATATTCCGCATTAGATGAATCTGGGGATGTCTATTTCGATGTTAAGTCTTGGGCCCAGTACGGCGCCTTGACCCATCAGAAACTAGATGAGCTCAAAGATGCGCAGGACGCCGATCCTCGCGGCAAGCGCGATCCTCGCGACTTCGCTCTGTGGAAGGGTTATAAAGACGGCGAACCCGAATCTGCGGCTTGGGACTCACCGTGGGGTAGGGGTCGCCCGGGGTGGCACTTAGAGTGCTCGGCAATGGCAGGCAAATACTTGGGTTCTCACTTTGATATTCACGGTGGCGGTCTCGATTTGCGCTTCCCACATCACGAAAATGAGCTGGCTCAATCAACTGCCGCTGGTGATCGCTTTGCAAACTTCTGGCTTCATAATGGCTTGGTGACGTTCGAGGGCGAAAAGATGTCCAAGTCCATCGGCAATACGGTGTCTCCTGCCGAGATGTTGCAGACCGCGCGTCCTTTGGTGGTTCGTTACTATTTGGGTCAGGCTCATTATCGCTCGGTGTTGGATTATCGCCCCACTTCTCTTGACGAAGCCAAGGTTGCCGTAGAACGTATTGAAGCTTTCTTGAGCGCAAACCTTGAAGACTTGAATCGTACTGCCGAGGTTCCTGCAGAATTTGCAGAAGCAATGGATGATGATCTCAATATTCCTCGTGCGCTGGCAGTGCTCCACGAGAAAGTCCGCGAAGGTAACGCGTTGGTAGCGCAGAACGGTTCTGTTGCTGAGATTGTCTCTCAAGTTTTCGCCATGGCACAGGTGCTGGGTCTTACTCAGCTGATGAGTTTTGGTTCAATAACTTCAGAAAACGCTGGCGAACATGAAGCGTTGGATTCTTTGATTCAGTCCATGCTGGTTCAGCGTGCTGAAGCGCGAACGAATAAAGATTGGGTAACTGCTGATCAGATCCGTGATGCCCTGGCTAACGCCGGTATTACGGTCAAGGACGGCGCAAGTGGCTCGTCCTGGTCTATTGGCTAGCGCACACTTTGGCACAGGTGGTGGGTTCATCAGCTACGCTGGCTAAGATTCGTTTTTTGTATTTGATGTTTGAAAGCGGGCCATGGGGGTCTGCTGAGATTAGAGGTTTTCATGGCTAAAGCAGGTCGTCGTCCGGGCGCTACCACTGCAAAGAAGGGCCCTACTAAGGGTTCTGGTGGTAAGAACCGCCGTTCGCTTGAGGGTAAAGGTCCAACTCCTAAGGCTGAGGATCGTCCTTACCACAAGGCTTATAAGATTAAGCGTGCTGCCGAGCGTCGTCAGACGGGGCAACATTCTCGTCCGCCGCAGCGTTTGGGGGGTAAGCGCACGAGTGAGGAACTTGTTACCGGCCGTAATGCTGTTCTTGAGGCGTTGAAGACTGAGATTCCTGCAAAGCATCTCTACGTGATGAGCCATATTGAGGCTGATGAGCGTGTTCGTGAAATCATGACGATTGCGAACAAAGAAGAGCTTCCTATGCTCGAGATTTCGCGCGGGGAGCTTGATCGCTTGACCGAGGGTTCAGTACATCAGGGTGTTGCACTGCAGATTCCTCCTTATAAGTATCCCGACGCCGGAAATATTGTTGATGCGGCAATGGATAAGTTCAACGCTGGTCAGGGTGGCACCCCTCCACTGTTCGTGGCGTTGGATGGCATTACTGATCCTCGTAACTTGGGCGCGATTATTCGTAGCGTTTCTGCATTTAGTGGTACTGCGGTGATTATTCCTGAGCGTCGTTCGGCCGCTGTTACTGCTTCTGCGTGGAAGACTTCTGCTGGTGCTGCGGCTCGTATTCCTGTGGCAATGGCAACCAACCTTACGCGCGTTATCCAGCAGGCCAAGAGCGCTGGTGTTTTTGTGGTGGGTTTGGACGGCGGTGGCGACATCGAGTTGCCCAACCTTGAGCTAGCTTCTGAACCTCTCATGATTGTGGTGGGTTCTGAGGGTAAGGGTCTTTCTCGACTCGTTACTGAGAACTGCGATCAGATTGTTTCGATTCCTATTGATTCGGCAATGGAATCATTGAACGCGGCAACTGCGGTGAGCATTTCGCTGTATGAGGTTTCTCGTCGTCGTAATTCTTCTCGCTAGCGGGTATCACACGTGATTGCTGATTGAGGCAATACCTCCAAACAGGTCGGTTCTCTACTGCGGTAGAGAACCGACCTGTTTGTTTAACTAGTGTTTAGCGTCTTGGAGAAATAATGCTGGGTTGGTCTGACGCTGGAATCTCCAGTAGCTGAAACCATTCACCATAGGGAGAGAGCTTGATCCAGTTGGGAAACCAGTGGGGGTCTGAAATGTGTCCGTCCATTCCTACTTCTAAGACTCCCCGCTCAGAAAGTACATCCAGAGAGCGGCGCAAGCACGCTTCAATAATTCGCTCGCCGTCTTGAGCAGAGCGACTAGTGGTTTCCCCCAGAAGTATGGGGGAGCCATCCATTTGATAGACGGCGATAAACGCATCGATTGCGCCTGAGCTGTCATAATGCACCGAGGTCGCTTCATAATCTAGGTCAGCTAGAGCGTCTCGTTGAATAGTCTGCTGATGAACCCCTGAAACCGGGGACCACTGCTCGTGCATCCATTCGTACATTGAAAGATACGCCTGCTGAAATGTGGCTGCTTCTTCAGTCTTCAAAGATCGAATACTTGGTAAGGGCCGGAGCTCATCTTTATGCGTCATGTTCGCTTTATCGGGCGGCACAATTTGCTTGGTGGTTGCTCCTAAGGAATAGGCGAACGCTAGTTCCTCACTATGTAAGTACCCTCTGCAGGTAAACGGAATATCTTGATGCCGTAATAAAGAGGCGAGTCTAAAGACTTCAGTTCCAATACCCCGACGCCGTAGATGCGGGGCTACTTCTATATTGAGGTAGTAGTGCGTGTGGTGTGCTTTAGGGGTAAACCACTCTACGAGGGCAACAGGTTCGTTTGTCTCTGCAAAGACGGCAAGGCTGCGCGTATCTATATTGCGGGTTTGATCGAAGGTGAGCTCCTTCTGAGAGCACCACGTGGGAACTTCCAGTTCTAGCTGAGGAGTCAGCCATTCATAATGTAAGGCCATGGGTTTAGCGTAAAGGGTCAAGCGAAAATTATGTGATGAGCGGGTTAAGAAGTGCTGAAATCTTAAAAGAATGTGGTTTGTGACGCATTTATGACGTAAATCTGAGTGTTTTGAGGATGCTTTCGGTGCAAAAAGTGGCAATAGTAGAGAATTCTAAAGTTTTTTAGAAAAGTTTTTAGCTCCAAAAACCGCTAGATTCCGCAGGAAAATGTAGAATCACAAAGGTGTAAGTTAGCTAGCACACTCAATATCGAGTTGCAAGGTTGTATGGAGGTGCGTATAGTTATGGGAGTCGCAAGGGACGGAGCGAAAAAATCCAGAACGAAAGCGACAGTCTAATTACATAGGGTGCTGATAAAGATGAAGAAAATAACCTTCATCCTTTTACAGTGTGGTGAGCGTCACGGGTAACCGGGTTGCGAACCTGCTGAACACCTGGTA
>JAUMUA010000023.1 GCA_030530925.1 Rothia sp. (in: high G+C Gram-positive bacteria)
TTTGCCTGCCCTAGGGTTGGTAAACTTCACCTGCGCTAGTTGCGGTCGTCGCAATCTTTTGCGACGTTTTTTGTGGCTCCTTATTGCGACGGCGCCAGGCTCTCGGGTGGCAAACTGTTGAGGGAGCTTGAGCTCAAGGAGAGATCTTGTAGATACGTGCTGAAACCGTGATCCACTTTGCCTTGAAAGCGCCCCGAGGTGATTGCCCGTACTCGATCTGTTTTGCGTAGCGAAAAACCTGCTTGTTCGAGGGCAGTTACTAGCGCGGCGTCCTCGGAATGGGCGAGCGGTGCAAAGCCGCCTACACGTTGATAAGCGGTAGCGCGAATGCCTAGATTCGCCCCAAAAACGTGGGTATGCCCCTCTGAAAGATTGTGCAAATCCAGCCACGCGTTATAAAGGTCGCTACCTAGCTCTGACTTTCGCGGTTCAACGGTGCCAATGATGGCGTCGGCACCTTGTTTAGCCAGGGCGATTTGTTCGGTGAGCCAGTGGGTTGGTACCACGGTGTCTGCATCAGTCATTGCCAACCATATTTCATCACTGTTGAGATCGCGTACGGCAGGTTCAGCAAGAAATCTTTGAATCCCGTGATTTCTAGTTTGAGCAGGGTTGCGAAAATTGACGGTATCTATGTGTACCGGAAATTTTTGGCGTAAATGTTTTTTCACTACTGTTTCAGTGCCATCGGTGCACGCATCGGTGACGCAGTGTAGCGAAAAGTACAGATGAGGGTGGGTTTTTTGTGCGTGGGCAATCGCGCTAAAAACGGCCGCGAGGCAGCGGTCGATTTCATCCACTTCATTGTGGGCGGGAATTACAATCCCTACTGCTTTGATGGTTTTTTCCACTGGTCCACCCCCTACTTTATTGTTGGTGCAATCGCCGTCTGACAAATGTATTTACATTATAAAAGCCAGGGGGCTTATTAAGTTGTAGACACCACCAAAACTTGGGTTAACAAAAAGCGACCGCCGTAGCTTGTTGTGCCCGTGTATTGAACGGTCACGACAAAACTGCGGCGGTCACAGAAATATATGGAAAGAAACGAAGTGCTTAAGCTTCGGTGCCTTCGTTGGGGCGCTTGCCCATTTCGCTATCGAGGCGAAGCAAGCCTGAGCCGTCGTCGCCAACAAGCTCAATTTGCGCCAAAATCTCAGAAACAGTTGCCTCTTCTTCAATCTGTTCGTTAATGAACCAGTTGAGGATGGGGCGAGAATCGTAATCGTTCTCTGCATCTGCCGAGCGGTACAGTTCGCGGATTGATGCTGAAACCTTCTGCTCATGCTCTAGTGCAGCTTTGAAAATTTCTGCTGCCGAGAGACCTGGCTTGATGTTATGGGCGGGAATTGCACCAATGTGGGAGTGGTTGTCGCGGTCAGAAAGGTGCTGAATGAACTTGTTGGCGTGAACAATTTCTTCGTCTGCCTGACGACGGAGCCATTCACTCATGCCGGGGAGGTCCTGTTCGTCAGCTTCGATTGCGAGCTGACGGTAGACCATTGAAGCGGCAAATTCGAGGGTAATTTGATCTTGGAATTTCTTTTCGAGTTCTGTATTCATCTTCATGCTTCTAATGTACCCATTTATTGGCGAGAAGTCAGGAGGGGAGTAAGAGGTGAACACCCATATCAGTGAGTGGGGAGGCAAATATGAGGGAGATGGATAGGCGTTCATCACATTTCTAAAAAATAAGTTTGCAGTAGTGCAATTTTTGCAGAACTGTAACTAAGATGGATTTGTTCGCAAAAACTATTCCCCAAGAAACTATTGTTCGCGATAGCTATCCACGTGGAAAGCCAAGGCGAGCCGCCTTACTCTCATCGGTTCAACCCGCCCATAACGGGTTCGTTTTAATTCGAAGGTATTTTCTTGTCTACAGCAACAGCAGAAAAGCAGGTCAGTGGAGCACCCGCCAACGCACCTGTGATGACGCATCGACAAATCATGCTTGTCATCATCGGCCTCATGGCCGGCATGTTCCTATCGTCTCTTGACCAAACGATTGTTTCCACCTCAATCCGCACTATCGGTGATGACCTTCACGGTCTTGAACAACAGGCATGGGTAACCACCGCCTACATGATCACCTCTACCATCACCACCCCGATCTACGGCAAACTCTCTGACATGTACGGACGTCGTCCGCTCTACATCTTCGGTATCGTCGTCTTCATTCTTGGCTCATTGCTCTCATCGTTCTCAACTTCGATGATGATGCTCTCCGCATTCCGCGCATTCCAGGGTATTGGTGCTGGTGCGCTGATGTCGCTACCTATGGCAATCATGGGCGATATGCTCGCACCTCGCGAGCGCGCAAAATACCAGGGTTACTTCTTGGCAACCTTTGGTATCTCATCCGTTATTGGTCCGTTGATTGGCGGTATCTTTGCTGGTGCCAACGAAATCTTGTGGATTACCGGCTGGCGCTGGGTCTTCTTGATCAACGTTCCTATCGGCATTATTGCCCTTGCAATGGTCTGGGTCTTCTTGCACCTCCCTAAATTTGGCGAAAAAGCTAAACCACGCATTGACTGGTGGGGTGCAGTATCAGTTGTTGTAACTCTTGTTCCCATGCTGATCGTTGCTGAACAGGGCCGTGAATGGGGCTGGGGTTCAGCACATTCCATCATTTGCTACGTCATTGCCGCTGTTGGTCTTGTTGCTTTCTTGCTCATTGAAAGCAAAATGGGTGAAGACGCCATCATTCCTTTGGGTCTGTTCAAGTCCGGCTCATTCTCTATGTCAACCATCCTGGGCTTCCTCGTAGGCTTCGGTATGTTCGGGGCTATGATGACCATCCCGCTCTTCCTGCAGATTGTTTTGGGTCTTACCCCCACCGAATCAGGTTTTGCAACGTTGCCTATTATGGCCGGCATCATGCTCTCATCTATTACCTCAGGTATTTTGGTCTCGAAGACCGGTTCTTACCGCATCTTCCCTATCACTGGCCTGTTCTTCTTGATGTGCGGTTACTATTACCTCACCTTCATGACTGTTGATCGCCCCCTTTGGTTCTTGATGATCGGTATGTTCATCATTGGTACCGGTTTAGGCCAGCTCATGCAGTCACTCACCTTGGCAGCACAGAACTCGGTAGCACCTCGCTACATGGGTGTTGCAACCTCAGCGGCTACCTTCTTCCGCCAGATTGGCGGCACCATGGGTACCGCAGTGTTGCTCTCAGTTTTGTTCTCGGTGATGCCCACCAATATCTCCAACGCGATGAGCGATCAGGACGACCTGCACGCAGGTCTGGATGCCGCATTGACTCCCGCTGTTGCCCAGGCACCTGAAAACCAGGGTGTTATGGATCAGATGTGGGGCAAGATGGTTGATCCGCTCAAGAGCAACATTCAGACTCAGCTTGATGGCGCAACCGCGCAAATCGACGCTAAGATTCCTGCTGGTGCTCCTGCGTCCGCACGTACTCAGGCTCTTGACGCCGCTGCTGAAAAGGCACACGCTAGCGTAACCGACGGCAAACTAGCCGTTGACTGGTCCAACGCGGATCAGCGCGGTTACTGGGTTGATCAGCTCACCCCCAAGATTGCAGATCAGATCTCTAGCAAGGCTGATGAAGACAACGGTGATTCAGATAGTTCTGCATCAACTTCAGATACCTCGTATTTGAACGGTGCTGACTCACGACTTACCCGCCCCTTCATGGAAGGCTTCAACAAGTCAACGTTGGCTGTCTACTGGGTAGGTTTTGCAGTAGTTTGCCTGGCGTTCGTTCTCTCGCTCTTCTTCAAGGTTCCGCCGTTGCGTAATGTTTCAGGTTTGCAGGAATCAGCAGACGCTGACGCCGCAGGCAAGAAGCAAGCATCAGGTAGCGTAGCTGCCCATGAAACCGCAGAGACTCAGGGTGAACTTGCACAGCACGAGTCAGCTCAGGCAGCCCCGGTTGCTCTAGCGGAACGCCCTGCCGATCACGAGGTTGAAGAGGGACACGCAGTTGCTTCTCACGGTGAGAACCGCAAGGACGCCGCAGGGGTAGACCCCGAAAACGCTATGATGCGCGATAACGTGTTAGCCGCTTCAACCGGTGCTCTTCCTCTGGTAACCGCAGCTCATATGGCACCTGCAGATTCAGCTAATGAACCCGCAGAGCGCCACGAAGATGCTGTGGCACAGACACCCATGGGCCGTCACCTGGCCCCTGAATCTGCTGAACCAGTTGAGCTTGCTAATCCGGTGGAACCTGCAACAGCGCATAAAGTGCCGTTGGTAGCATCTGCCGCGCCAGCACCAGCTCCTCAGCCCGGGCGTCCAGAAGCTATCCGCGAAGAAGTTTCTGAAGAATACAAGAAGATGGCAAGTGCCTCAGCAATCGGTTTTGTTGCTGGTGTGGCTGTCTCGGCTGTATCTGCAGTGAGCTTTGTTGCCGGTGGCGTGGTTACTGCGATCTTGCGCAACCGCAAGCAAAAGTAACCTTTTCTAAAAGCCAACACGGCCGAAAAGATTTTCCATGCCAATGAGAGGGCATGAGGTAACCTTTTCGGCCGTGTTTTTTATACCCCATTTTTTATGCTTCAAATGGAATACGTGAAAGTTAGAAGCTTAGACCCCGCGTTCCTGGCTCTTTACCCTGCACAATATGGGGGTTCTCAGGCGAGTCCGAGGTTTCGGCGGAGCTAGTGGGATTGGTCGGTTCAAAGCTCACGATGTGGCGTTGAGCGGTGAGCTTGCCGCCCGCGGTTCCACCGTTCACCGATCTATTGTCAGCGGAGCGTTTCTGCACGGCGTCCTCGTATAGAGCAATTTTTGACGCCGCAGTTGCACCATTGATCGACGCATAGCGAACGGCAAACGTGGAAGGACGCACGCGCACAGTGCGCTCAGGATCATGAGAGGGAACCAGCTTCTCCACAAAATCTTCAATCGAGGTGTCGGGGCCCTCCACATAATCTGGATGTGCGCGAGTCTTTCTCTCCCAGTACGCACGGCTAAACCATGCCACCGGCCCAAAAATAGGCAACCCCAGAGCAAGAATCAACCACCCAATTTTCTGCAATTCGTTAAAGTGCGGATTGCGGTAAATGGTGAAGATGCAAATGGTGGCAAGAGCCAGGCTGAGCAAAACGCCCAGCAAAATGGCCCAGGTCAACACGGCGGTTGTGATGGTCGATTCGATAGCAACAAGAGTCATGATGTTAAGCCTAAGGGGTGGGCGAACTTAGCCGAGCTCGTGGCGCATGGCGGTGAGCAGATCGGTTTCAAAGAATCGGTATCCGCTGGCTTCTAGCTTTGAGCAACTCACATTCTGATCCGCCAGCGTCAGCTCCTTGGCACCCTGCTTTTTTAGTAGCAGGGCAGGGGCAAACGGCGGAATGGGCAAAGCTGCCGGACGTCGTAGCACCTTACCCACGGTGCGCGTGAGTTCTCGCGCCGTCACGGGATGCGGTGCCACTGCGTTCACTGGACCCTCAAGAGATTCGGTGAGGAGCGCGTGCACGTAAATCCCTGCGATGTCATCGAGAGAAATCCAGCTTTGCATCTGGGTTCCGGTGCCCACTGCGCCGCCGGTTCCGGTTAGGAAGAGGGGCAATTGCACGCGGAGCATCCCGCCCAACACACTTTGCACTAAACCTGTGCGCACGTTGACCACTCGCACACCCGCTGCCCGTGCGGCGTCGCACGCGGATTCCCACTGCAGGCACACATTCGCCAAGAAATCTTTACCCGCGCCAGAGTCTTCGCGTAGCAGTTCTCCGCCGCGGTCTGCACCGTAGTAGCCAATAGCGGAGGCGCAGATGAAAGTCTGCGGGCCGCCGTCGTGCACGCGTTGTGCAAGAGTTTCCGCTAGTAAGGTAGTGGATTTTACGCGCGAGTCCAGGATCTTTTTCTTATTCTCCTCGGTAAAACGGGTTGAAATAGTTGCCCCGCCCAGGTGAATCACGGCGTCTGCGCCGTCAAAAACTGACTCATCAATCTGCCCCTGATCAGGGTCCCACTGAAACTCGTGGTTGCTTTTTGGGGTGTGGCGCACCAAATGACGTACGGTATGTCCGCCACCACCCAAAAGTGCTGAGACCTGCGTGCCCACCATGCCAGATGCTCCGGCAATAACTACCGTTAGCGGCTTGGAATTATAGCGAGCATGAAACGCTAAATCGGCTGCAAGACGGCGATTGCGCTCCGCCATCATTTTCTCAAGATAACAGTTAACCAGTTTCTTCAATGGAAAGCGGGGAAGTACCTCGTACTCTACGTGATCGCGAACGGTAGTTTGTTGCCCGCGCTCGTCAAAATGGTGGGTGTGGTTCCAGGTGCGGAACGGGCCCTTAATCATGCGATCGCTGAATGAGTTAGCGGAAAGATCGGTTTGTTCACTCACGCACTGTTGTGTGATTAGCCCGCGAGTTCCGGGAACGGCGGCGGCCAGCTTGGCGCGCTCTCCAGGTTCTAAGGAAGCCGCCTCTTGCACTACAGACCCTGCCCAGTGCGGGTTTATGCGGGTCAAAGCACCGGGGTGGTTATGCCAGACGAAGACGGCATCGCGAGGAAAGTTGATAGTGGAGGAATGAGAAAAAGTAGTCATAGTGTCATCATAGGTGCCTTAGCTCACTTACCAGAAGGGGGGGGATAAAACAGGTGCGGTGCACCCCTGCTTTGATTTCTCAGAGCAAAGACGCATCGCACCTCACTGTTTTTTAGAAAAACTACTTACTGAACCTGAGCTTTGAAATTAGTTCCCACGTTGTTGGCGTAGCGGTAGAAGAACGCTGCCGCATCGCTACGGGTGGTGTTCGTGTGCGGACGGAACGTGCCGTCGTCCCAACCGGTAGTAATTCCCACGCTGTGCAACCAGTTAATCTCTTTAGAGAAAAGGTAGTTCGAAGGTACATCGTTGAAATCAGAGGTTCGAGGAGCCACGTAGGTGGGTGAACCTGCAAAGCGGTAGAAGAATGCCGCCATCTGATCGCGGGTTACTTCTGCGTGGGGGCGGAACGTGCCGTCGTCCCAACCCTTAGCGATACCCTGATCTGCCATCCAGCTAATTTCCTTGTAGAACGGGTCGGTGGTTGCCACGTCTTTGAACTTAGAAGTTGCCGGTGCAGTGTATTCGGGTGAGCCCGCTGCGCGGTAGAAGAACGCAGCCATTTGTTCGCGCTCGGTGCTGGAATCGGGGCGGAAGGTGCCGTCATCCCAACCATTGGCAATATCGGTCTTACCTAGCCAAGTGATTTCGTTGTAGAAAGGGTGTGAGGGGTCTACGTCAGTGAAACCCTCAGTGCCGGTGAGCTGGACGTTGGTGCGCACGTTAGTGCCCACAACGCCGGTGGGATCGATGAGGGTTACTTCATGCTGACCTGCAGAGAGACTGTGCCCTGCCAGCGGCAGGTTGACTGTAGCGAAACCGTCGGCGTTGACATCCACAGCGCCGATCTTTTTACCGTCTACCGAAACATCAAGGCTCTTGAGTGTTGGGACGCCATAGCTTGAAGTGTTCAGATTCGAAACCACAAATTTGAGGTTGTCAGTGAGCTTGTATGAATCTGCTTGGTTTTCAATGCGAACTGCTTGCTTCTCGTATCGAGCTTTTACAGTGCCCTGTTCGCGCAAGTAGGTGATGAAAGCGTCGGAATCAACGAGCGCGGTGTCTTTAGGGTTGGTGCCCTTAGAAAGGGTGGTGAAGTTGTCACCGCCACCGAGCAAGAAGCTAGGAATCGCTACCGTGAAAGTATCGGTATCAGATACCGGCTTGTTGTTCACATAAATATCTTTGATGTGCTTGCCGCGTTGTGCGTAACCTGCGGCGTCGGTGGTGCCAGTGTAGGTGTAAGTGACGTTCGAGGAAAGACCAAGCTGTAGGTAGGGGCGGGTGGCCATGTTACCCTGAGCGTCCATCTGCCACTGCTCTTCAAGAACTGACTTGAGCTGTGTGCCGGTGAGCTGAGTGGTCCAGAGGTTGTTAGCAAAAGGAGTCACAGCGACGGCGTCTGAAACCTTAAGATCGCCTACAGCGGTAGCGAGTGAGGTGCGCATACCGTTGGGAAACTCGTCGCGCAAACCGCCGGGGTTCACAATGCCGATGTCGGCAGGAGTGCGCCCGGTGGAGTTGGCGGCTGAGAGGTACATGTCAGCTACCAGGTGGCCCATGGTTGATTCGCGGTCGCGCTGGTCAAACCCACCACGGTTTGCTGCTTTAGAAGAATCCCAGCCGGTGGTGATTTTATCTGCCAAGGTGGCAACTTTTTTGTTGCCCTGTTCGGTCGCAAAATTATTCGCGTCGGTGAGCACTTTGTTTGCGTTGACGAGCACGGGATCAGCTGCGATAGTTGCAGCGTCGGGTGAGGCTGCACGCTTGTGCAAGGTGGTGGTGTAACCGGTGACGTTGTTGTTAGCGTCCAAAGTAAGGTCAACGTCGCCTAGGTTGTCGCCGTAATTACCGGTTTGTAACACGGGGCGGGTTTTGCCAGGTTCGCCGGGAACGGGCGCATCAATCACGTATTCCTGGTGGGTATGGCCGGTAAAAATGACGTCCACGGCGGAATCAGTGCCGGTCACGATCCTGTCGTGCGTAGGATCGGCTGCGTTGACGCCTTCGTGGTATTCAGCAACCACGACATCGGCTTCTCCATTGACGGTGTTGCCGTCGGTGAGCTGCTTGGCGTACTTATTGGTAGCTGCTACGGGATCACCAAAGTTCACGCTTGCTAGTGCCGAAGGATCGGTCAGCTGAGGAGTTTCTTGGGTCACCGTACCGATGATGGCAACTTTTGTGCCGTCTTTAGTGGTGAGAATTGTGTAGGGCTCAAGGGCGGGTTCGCCGGTAGCTTTATCGGTGACGTTTGCACCCAGATAGGGGAAGTCGGCAAGATCGCTCAGGCGCCCCTGCAAATCTTTCAAACCTTTATCAAACTCGTGGTTGCCCACTGCCGATGCCTGAAGACCAAGAGTGTTGAGGTATTCCACGGTGGGCTTGTCGTTCTGCACGCTTGAAACATAGAGCGATGCTGAGACGTTATCGCCAGCTGAAAGTAGAAGAGTATTCGGGTTAGTTGCACGTTGCTGTTCAACAGTGTTCGCAAGTCCCATGCCAATATCTTGGGTAATGCGACCGTGAAAATCGTTAATATTCAAGAGCTGCAGGGTATGGGTTTCGGCTGCATGGGCAGTGGTGGCACCCAGTGGCACCACAATGAGAGCTACGGTGAGGGTGCCGGCAGCACTTGCGCGGTTCAAGTGAGAGATCACGAGTGAATCCTTTGAGGTGTGAAGATAAATAATTGTGATTCACTGCATAGGATAACCCCGGTGTGTGAATCGGATGTAAATAATGAGAAAAGTTTCGCGCGGTGTGATGCAAATCTATTAAGCGGGTTTATATAATAAGCAACCGTAGTATTTTGCTAAATTTCGCATAAAAACCCATGAAATTAAGGGCGAGAACCTACCCAATCTTTCAGATAAAAGTTATATTTAGAGCCGGCGAATTTTCGTGACTAGCTAATGAATCAGCTAGTGACCCCCACAGAACTCGCCCTGCAACTATCCTCCACCCCCCCCCATACACTTCATGCAAACTATAAAATTTTTGTCCCCCTCCGCACGCACTAAAGATTCTCCAAAGACTTTGAAGCGTTCCGCGGTTTCCCTCTCCCTGATTACCGCACTTATGTTACCTGTGGCACCCGCGTTCGCGGCGTCGTCCTCAACTTCAGAACTTAGCCAGAGCACTAACGGCAAAGAAACCAAACAGGTTCAAGAACTCTTACCTGAAACCGACGCGCTCGCCCCTGCACAGCTCTCTAGCGCGCCACCTAAAACTGGTGAAGGCAACCCTGGCGCCACCATGGGACAGGGTCTTAAAAAGCTTTCAGAAACCTCTAACCTCTCTGCTGAATCTTTGAAAAAAGCAGAGCAACAAGTCAGCGCTGCTAAGAGCGGCAAAGATGTTTCAGTGAACTCCAGAGAATTCAGCTCGGCACTAGAGCAAGCCACCGAAGAAGCAAATTCCAAGGTGCAAAGCGCGGCTGCGGCAGTAAGCCCTACCGGCTCTGGAACTCTGGGTATGGACGTTTCAGCATGGCAGCCTGTTGTTGATTGGGATACCGAGTACGCCAACGGCGCTCGCTTCGTATATATCAAAGCAACCGAAGGTGACTCGTACGCCTCCTCCGCATTTTCTAATCAATATGTTGGGGCAACTTCCTCTGGTCTGACGCGCGGCGCTTACCACTTTGCGCTTCCCACCGAGTATTCCAGCGGTGCTGAACAGGCACGCTACTTCGTGGCACATGGTGGTGGTTGGAGTGCCGACGGACGCACCCTCCCCGGTTTGCTCGACATCGAATACAACCCCTACTCAGAGTTGGGGGACATGTGCTACGGCTTTAGCCAGCCAGAAATGCGTGGTTGGATTGAGTCGTTCGTTAGCGAGTATAAGAGCCTAACCGGTCGTGTACCTGCTGTATACACCACTACCGATTGGTGGCAGACCTGCACGGGTAACACCAGCCTTTTCAATTACCTGCCCCTCCACCTAGCAAACTATTCTTCTACCCCCGGTTACATGCCTAACGGGTGGAGCACCTACGATATATGGCAGTACTCACCGGAGGGTCCGTTCTCTGGCGACTCTAACGTCTTCAACGGTACGCTAAGCGATCTTCGTTCCTTTGCCACCGTTGCCTCGTATCAGCCCAAGGGCGCACGTAACATTCCCACGATAACCTTCAAGGACGTGCCAACTAGCCATCCGTTCTATACCGAAATCTCATGGTTGGCAAGTACCGGAATCACTACCGGTTGGAGTGATAATACTTTCCGCCCCTCTAATAACGTAACTCGTGATGCTATGGCAGCGTTTATGTATCGTCTAGCGGGTGAACCTGCATATACTCCGCCGGCCCGTTCACGCTTTACGGACGTGCCTACTAGCCACCCGTTCTATAAAGAAATCTCCTGGCTGGCAGAGCAAGGTATCAGCACGGGTTGGGACGACGGTACCTACCGCCCCGATAATAAAATCACTCGTGATGCTATGGCAGCGTTTATGTATCGTCTAGCGGGTCAGCCTACTTATCAGCCGCCAGCAGTTTCATACTTCAAGGACGTTCCCACGAACTCTATGTTCTACAAAGAAATAAGCTGGATGCGCGCAAATCGCGTTTCAACGGGTTGGGACGACGGCACGTATCGCCCCAATAATGAAATCACTCGTGAAGCTATGGCAGCATTTATTTACCGCTATGCACGCATTGCATAAGAGTTACACAGTGCGTACGAGTACCCTGTGTTAGAGCGCTACACGCTAGAGTGCTCGCAATATAAAGAATGCGCCCTTTCCGCAGAAATCCTCTGCGGAAAGGGCGCATTCTTTGCTTCTACACTAATTGGTGCTCGGTAGCGTTGGCTGATCGGTGTTAACTGGCCGGTGTTAGCTCACCGGCGCAAAGTATTTGAGGTCCTGACCTAAATGTTCAAGCCCTGCGGCAATACCCACGCGCCAGACGTCGGGGCGATGCCCGCCTACCGGGATGGTCTCAACGGTGAGGTATGTGGGCGGATCAACTGAATTGGGAAAGCCTGCTAACCCGTCCATGGCGAGAGGATCGTCCTCGCTGGCAAAGAAATAAATGCGTACGTCGGGGTGCTGTTGTTGCACAATTTTTGAAAGATCGTAACGCGAATCGTTCTGCGCATTCCACTGTTGGTCTTCGGAGTAGATAGGCGAGAAGTACCCCGACTGGTTGAGTGCCGCTCCAAAGATCTGGGGGTGGCGAATGGCAAGCATCGAAGAGCACCAGCCACCTGCTGAATACCCCGAGGTTGCCCACGCCTGCGGGCTGTCAATGGTGCGTATATTCTCTTTAATCCAGGGCACTAAATCTTGAGTCACATAGGTTTCAACGTGCGGTGGATTCTCGCCCTCGGTGCCGTCAACACACTCGCTGTCGTACGTGCCGGGGGAGACATCGGGAATCACCAAAATAGCATCTTGCATTTCAGATTTGGTCACGGTGTCTTGAATGAGCTGCCCATAATTCAGATCGCTCGAATATGATTTAGGGCTACCGGGAAAACCGGGAAAACCTACAATGACCGGATAAAAGCGGTCGGAATTTTCAAAGTATGAAGCAGGAAACCACGCCATCACCGTGTGTGTTTCACCGCTTGCAACACCCTTCACCGAAAAAGTAGCATAGGCGCCGTTAGAGGTATCTCGCGGTAAGTCCTTGCCAAAAACCGGGTTCTCATGCGGGCTTGCCTGTAACTTAGTGGGGATTGCGGTAGTTTTCGCCACGACATCGGGGTTTAGCGCGTTCTCTTTACCATACGACTCTTGAGAGACCGGCTGGTCAACAGGCGAGCTGGTCAACGAACCCCAGGTGGGAAACCAGTTGTTTTCCGCATTCAAATACACGCCCACTGCTAGCAACAGCAAAACGGTAGTCAAAACCACCGATACGCCCTGGACTAGATATTTCAGGAATCCGCGCCGCCACAAACGGGGAACCAATACCACAGTTACCAGCAAACAGGTAACTGCCACTATCACTACCAAAGTAATGAACAACCCGCTCGTTGGTTGCACCAGATCTCTCTTTCACAAGGGAATAATCAGAAAGGAATAGTATATTTTTCTTGGCGTGTGCTGTGTAATTGTGCACAAAATCGCTCTAAATACTTCCTCTATGAAGTATTGCGGAGTGAGCTGAGAACTTCTAGAGAGAAACAGATGCAAGCTAAAAGATATCAATCACATCAGGGCTCGTGGTGGTCGCGGCTCAAGGCGCATGATGATCGAATTGCACGTTGGATTGTAGGAATTTACTGTGCCGGTACGGTCATTGCTCTTTTGGCTTGGGTTCTATCACCGTTTCGAAAAGGACGCACGCATACCTGGTGGGAACTTCTCTTTAGCTACTTGAATGTGCCGGTGAGCCACTCGCTAGTCTCAGTCATTATCATGATTGTGCTGACCTCCTCCCTCATTAAACGCCGCCGTGTGGCTCTGTGGGCTGTGATGATTTTTGAGATTCTCGGCATTCTGATGAGCCTGCCTGCTATGGCAACACTCATCAGCACTAACCATGAGCTCGCCGCCCTCACTCGCGCTTACAACCCGATTATGGACACTCTCTCAGTGATTGTGGGAATTATTTCTCTCTTCTTTATCTGGGCAGCGCGTTCTGCATTCCCCGCGCGACTAGGGCGCTCACACTGGAAGGCCGCCGTCGTTACTCTATTCTTGGGTGGTGCTATTACCTTTGCGGTAGCCATTGCGCTGGGTAATTTTCAGGATGCCGCAGGATTTGGCGAAGGCTGGAAAAACGGGCTGGGTTACGCCTTGGGCGGTTTAGGTATTCACCTGCCCGCGCTGGCGCAGCCGCCGCTACCGCACCCGCAAGCTTATGATCCCGCCCGTCTGTTCCAAAGCATTGTTGAAATGCTCTACGTGGCAACTCTGGTGGCAGCTATTGTGGTGGCGTTGCGTTCGGCGCCGAACACCAGCAAATGGACCCCCAAAACCGAGCTTGAACTCCGCGAACTCCTACACACCTACGGTGAGCAAGATTCACTCTCATACTTTGCCACCCGCCGCGAAAAGTCCGTTATTTTCTCCGACGACCGCAAAGCCGCTATCACCTACCGGGTGATTCGCGGGGTGTCCTTGGCTTCGGGCGATCCCGTGGGCGCGCCGTCCTCGTGGGATTCTGCCATCGACAACTGGAAAAAGCATGCCCGCACCTTCGGCTGGAACTTGGGCGCGATTAGTATTACCGACGCGGGTGCTAAAGCATTTGCCGCCGCTGGATTATCCATCACCTACATGGGTGATGAAGCAATTTTGTACACCGACCGATTCACGCTCTCAAACACTTCTCTTACCGACGTTCGCCATGCAGCGCGCCGACTCGAAGCAGACGGCTACACTGTAAAGCTGCGCCGTCATAAGTCCTTGTCAGAGGCAGAAATGAACCAGGTGATTGAAGCTGCTGAGTCATGGCGCCACGGCGCAGTGGAGCGCGGTTTCTCCATGGCTCTCAACAGGTTGGGTGATCCCGCCGACGGACGCTGCTTCTTAGTCACTGCGCACGACCCCGCAGGCAACATGGTAGGTCTGCTCTCATTTGTTCCCTGGGGTAACCGCGGCATCTCACTCGACGTCATGCGCCGCTCACCTGATGCCCCCAACGGCACCGTGGAATTCATGGTTGCAGGGCTCATGGAAGAAGCCGCAGAATACGGCATCAAAGAAACCTCACTCAACTTTGCGATGTTCCGCAAAACCTTTGTGGAAGCTGACCACTTTGGCGCCAGCCCCTGGACCCGCGCCGCGTCATCAACCCTCGGTTTCTTTGACCGCTACCTTCAGTTAGAACGCCTTTACCGGTTCAACCAGAAATTCGACCCGGTGTGGCTGCCCCGCTACGTTGCGGCTGAGTCGATTGTGACTCTGATGCAGGTGGGTATGGCAGCGGGAATTGCAGAAGGATTCTTACCCGAATGGTTGGTCCGCAAAACTGCTACCGACCAGCACTTAGACGCCGAAACCCTGGCAAAAATCGATGCGATAGAACGCAACCCCACCGGTGCGGTAGTAGAGCACCGATTCACCGATCAGACCCAGCACCGCATCCGCCACATGAACGAATTGCGCGATGCCGGCATGAACCCCTACCCGCTCGGAGTCACCGTGCAGCTCACCCCCGCACAACTTGCCCAGCAACTTGCTGACTTTGAACAGAACACCGGTGTAATTGTTGCAGCAGAGCAACAAACCCTCACCGTTGCCGGGCGAGCCCGTGCTATCCGCACCTTTGGATCGGTTGTTTTCGTAGAACTCATCGACGGCTTCTCCACCGCGCAGGTAGTGTGCGAACGCGCTCGCTTTGCTACCACCGGAGCTGATCTTGACCTTTTGGCGCGCACCGCAGATACCGGCGACGTTCTCATGTTTGAAGGCATCTTGGGTCGCTCTAAAAACGGCACGCCCTCGCTCTTGGCGACGTCGTGGAAGATGGGCTCAAAGTCGCTACACGCCATTCCGTTTGGCAACTTTACCGACGCCGAATCGCGCCTGCGCCGTCGCTCCACCGACTTGATTGTGAACCCACAACAGCGCGAATTTTTGCGCATGCGTACCTCGATTATCACTTCGATTCGCGCAACGCTAGATGGCGCCGATTTCTGCGAAGTTGAAACGCCTATTTTGAACTCGATTCACGGTGGCGCTACCGCGCGCCCGTTCAAGACGTTCATCAACGCCTACGGCTCAGAACTGTACTTGCGTATTGCGCCCGAGCTTTATCTAAAGCGCCTAGTAGTAGGCGGAATGGGCGCCGTGTACGAGTTGGGGCGCGACTTCCGCAACGAAGGTGCCGATGCCACACACAACCCCGAATTTACCGTGCTTGAGGCGTACAAACCTTTTGCCGATTACAACACCATGCGTGAAATTACCGAGGCAATGATTAAAAATGCCACACGCTCCATCTTTGGCACTGAGTCAATCCCTCTGGGTAAGAAGGGTGAAACCGAGCGTACTCTCACTGATATTTCAGGGCAGTGGCCAGTGAAAACAGTATGCGGTGCGCTGAGTGAAGCTGTGGGTCAAGAAATCTCACTAAATACCGATTTTGAGATCTTGTTAGCTCTGGCGCGCGAGCACGAAATTTACGTTCGCGACGACATGGGTGCGGGTGCAATCATTGAAGAACTTTACGGTGAGATCGTAGAGGCTAACACTGTGTTCCCCACGTTCTACAAAGATTTCCCCGTAGAGACATCTCCACTAGCTGGTCCGCACCGCACTGAAGCAGGTCTTGCAGAGCGCTGGGATCTGGTGATCAACGGAATGGAATTGGGCACCGCCTATTCTGAAATGGCAGATGCCCTTGAGCAACGGCGTCGTTTGACGGAGCAATCACTCAAAGCTGCTGCCGGAGACCCCGAGGCAATGGAAATTGACGAGGACTTCTTGTACGCGCTCGAAACCGGTTTGCCACCCACAGGTGGTTTAGGCATTGGCGTGGACCGCCTAGTGATGCTGATGACCGGCACGCAAATTCGCGGTGTGCTGACCTTCCCCTTTGTGAAACCAGCGGTTCGTTAGCCGTGGAACTCTCGCACTATTTCTCGCTCATGGTGCCCTTGGGGTTTGCGGGGTTTGACCCGGCACCGCTCTTTGTGGCGCTTTACTATTTAAGCAGGCATCCAGAGCATTCCTCGCGGCGCACTGTGCTGGGCTTTTCGGCACTTATTTTGCTGGGGACTGCCGCCTGGGGTTTGTTCTTGGCTAATGTGTTTGGCGAGCTGATTACGTATTTGCCGTGGCACCAGATCTTTCACTTTATTTTGAGTGCCGGTTGGTGGACCGTGCTGGCAAAAGTGGTGATTGGTCTTGGGGCGCTTATCTTTGGCGTGATCAAGTTGGTGAGCCTTTACCGCGACACCGCTTCTGCATCGAAGGAGAAACCCAAGAAGGATCGTAGCGCTTCTGGCCTGGTGATTTTTGCGCTGATTTTTATTGTGGTGGTTACCGGTGACGTCGCGTTTGCGGCTTTCGCTGCTGCGGCGGCGAGCCAGCCGGTGTGGGCACAGGTGGTGGGTCTGCTGGGGTGGAGTGGCATTTCACAGTTCCCATTGGTGTTCTTTGTGATTGCTTTACTCTTGGGCAAGGAGCAGGTTTTTTCCCGGGTGCTCGGACGGGCGCAGGATCGCCTACGACCTATCTTTGCGTACGCAGTGCCGTATTTATGCGTGGCGATTGGGCTAGCGCTCATTGCTGATGGACTGTTGTTCCCGCTGGTGCACGTGGTGCTGATCCCGTGGCTGCATGGGTAAAAGTAAAAGAGGCTCTTAATAACCTTTGATTAATTGTGCAGGGGTTTGGAGCAAAAATAGCCCTGTGAATTAGAGGCTGAGCTGGGGGATTACTGGGTAGACACTGAGCCCGGTTGGTACATGCGTAGAAGTGTACTTAAGTTTTTGTACACTTTGGTGGCTTGGATACAAGTGTGTGCTTGTATTTAGGCTCCCAAAGTGTACGGAATCTCGGGCGGGGTGCGGACGCACCGGTTCCCCTACGCGCGGCGTCCGGAATCGTCGCTAAAGACGTCGGGAACGCCGTCGTTGTTCGCATCCAGCGTCTCGTGCTGCTCCACCACCTTGTAGTGCTTATTGCGCAGGGACAACAAGAAGCCGCCGAGCACTGCAGCTGTTACCGAACCCACCAAAATACCCACTTTGGCATTTTCTGTATGGGCAGAACCGGGTTCGAATGACAGCTCGGCCACTAGCAACGACACCGTGAAACCAATACCTGCAGTTACAGCCATACTGATAACGTCCATCCACTTGATATCGGGGTCGAGGTTAGCCTTACGCAACCGGGTTACCAGCCAGGTGGTTGCGGTAATACCAAAAGTTTTGCCGCACACTAACCCGATCATGATTCCCAGCGCCACGCTATCTGCCAGGGCAGAAGTTAACCCCTGCCAACCACCCACAAAAACACCGGCAGAGAAGAACGCAAAAATCGGTACGCAAATCAAAGTAGAAAGCGGGCGCAAGCGGTACTCAATTACTTCGGCAAGACCTGCCCAAGAGTCTGCCGCCTCAGCGCGCTTGGTGAACTTGACCGGCACACAGAACCCTAAGACCACGCCGGCAATAGTGGCGTGAATGCCTGATTCTAAAAATAACGCCCAGGTAATAATTCCTAGTGGGAGCAGGATTACCCATGCTGCCCAGGGCTTATTGTGAAAGAGCGTTTCTTTCTTGTAAGCAAACCACATGTACAGCAGAATTGGCACAATCGCGGCCAGCAGGTACAGCGGTTTGAAGCTATTGGTGTAAAAAATCGCGATGATAAAAATCGCAATCAAATCATCCACTACCGCTAGGGTCAGCAAAAATGTGCGCAGGGCAGAGGGAATGTGCGAGCCTACGGCGGTAATGACGGCGACGGCGAACGCGATGTCGGTTGCTGCGGGGATTGCCCAGCCGTGCACGGCAGTGGGGTTGGATGCGTTGATGGCAAAGTAAATGATTGCCGGGGTCAGCGCGCCACCGAAAGCTGCGGCAATTGGCACAATCGCGCGTCCTGGGTCCCGCAAGTCACCGATCACAAACTCTTTTTTGAGTTCGAGTCCGGTGAGAAAGAAGAACACTACCAACAGGCCGTCTGCTGCCCATTGGCTAACCGGCATCATCAGGTGGTGAAAACCGGGAATGTGAAAGCCGAGCTGGGCGTCGCGTACTCCAAAGTAGAGATCGCGTGCGGCGGTGTTAGAGAGAATAATTGCCAGCACTGTGGCGCCGAGCAGAATAAAACCGCCTAGAGATTCTTTGCGTAAAATCTCTGCGATACGGGTGGACTCAGAGTAGCTTCCGCGTGAAAACGCATCGTTATTGCGCGTGGGTGGGGCGGTCTCAGGGGAGTTCGACATCTGTGTGTGCGCACCCTTCTGCTCGTGGGGGCGGGGTAATTTACCACTTGAAAAGAAGTGATTTTCTTACTCCACTGTACTGAATAATGCGGCAAATGGTTTTTGCGTATCGTGATGTGGGCGAAAACTTTCGAGCCACTTACACGCACGTTTGTCTATGCGGGGTAGAGATTTGCAGAGTCGTCGGCGAACGCGTCGGGCACGCCGTCCTTGTTCGCGTCAATAGATTCTTTGTGCGCAATATTTTTATAGTGGCGGTTGCGGGAACCGAGAATAATTGCTCCGACGATCGCCGCGAGTACCGAGGCACTGAGAATAGCGATTTTGGCGGCGTCGTTGTGATCGGAGCCGATGCCGTATGAAAGTTCGGCAATCAGCAGCGATACGGTAAAGCCGATGCCGCCGAGCGCGGCGAGCCCCAAAACGTCAATCCACCGGATGTCGGAGTCAAGGTTTGCACCGCGCAGGCGGGTGATGAGCCAGGTTGAGCCAAAGATGCCGAGCATCTTGCCGCCCACCAGCGCAACCACAATGCCAATGGCTATGGGTTGGCTGAGGGCGTGGGTGAATCCTGACCAGCCGCCAATAGTCACACCGGCGGAGAAGAACGCGAAAACGGGTACACAAAATCCTGCTGAGAGCGGGCGTAGGCGGTGTTCCATGACTTCGGCTAGGCCGTGTTGGGCGCCGGCGGCGTGAGAGCGCTTATTCATGCGCACTGGAATCAAAAAGGCGAGGACGACGCCGGCAATGGTGGCATGAATTCCGGAGTTGAGAAAGAGTGCCCAAACGATCATTCCCAGCGGTAGCAAAATGAGCCAGGGCAGAATTGGGAAGCGGTGAAATGCGCGTTCGCCTAAGCGGGCAATCACGGCGAATAATGCCAGCGGAATCAATGCCCACAGTAGGTAGTGCGCTTTGAGGTCTGAGGTGTAAAACAGCGCAATAATAACAATCGCAATGAGGTCATCCACCACCGCCAGCGTGAGCAAAAAGGTGCGTAGAGCAGAGGGTAGGTGAGTACCAATGACTGCCAGAACCGCCACGGCAAACGCGATATCGGTGGCGGCGGGAATCGCCCATCCGCCCAGGGCTTCAGCCCCCGCATTGCGGTTAATCAGCGCAAACAGAAGGGCAGGAACAGCGACGCCGCCCGCGGCGGCCACCACTGGCACTAGGGCTTTGCCGGGGTTGCGTAATTCGCCTACCACGAACTCTTTTTTGAGTTCTAGACCGGCAAGAAAGAAGAATACGGCGAGTAGAGCGTCTGCCGCCCAGTGCCCGAGCGAAAGTTTGAGGTGAAGGTCGCCTAGATCTTTGCCCAGGTAGGTGTCGCGAAGCGAGAAATAGAAGTCTTGCGCGGGCGAATTAGCAAGAATTAGGGCTAATACGGTGGCGCCTAGTAGGACGAAGCCGCCTACAGATTCTTTGCGCAGAATGGTTGAGATACGCACGGACTCCTTGTAGGAACCGCGTTCAAAAACAGTGTTGTGAGAGGCCATAGCTCTTTCGGGGGTTGGTTCTTTGATGGCTACTGAGAGCAAAAGTCTTTGCTCAGTAGGCAGACCAGACTTCCCTGCACACCGGATTGCTACTTCACAGGTATTGCTACAAAGTAACGAATTAGCACTTTATCATATAAGTTTTTTGGCGCGACGATGATGGCCGGCGAATCGATAGCGTATATGCAAAAGCACCAAAAATCGACATTCTTTCAAAAAGCGTAGTTTTGTTTCGTCTGAAAATAAAATGTGTCCCCATTTAGCGGGGCAGTGCTCACAAAAAGGCGGAATTTAGCGGCATGCCTACTAAAGTTGAACAGGCAAAAACTATTTACCATTCAATAAATCTCAACGGAGGGCGCAATGAGCTCACAGGAATCAGAAAACGGCGTTAAGAACGCTGACAACACCCCCTGGCTCACCGAAGAAGAGCGTGAAGGGTGGCTGTTTCTGACCTCTGTGTTCTTTAGCCTTCCCGGCCAACTTGAAAATCAGCTTCACCGCGATTCTGACCTCAGTTTTGTGGAATACATGGTGCTTGCCATGCTGTCAGAATCACCAAAGCACGCGCTAACTATGACTGAGCTTGCGCGTCAGACCAGCACCTTGTTACCCCGTCTTTCGCGGGTTGTTACCCGTCTTGAGAAGAATGATTTTGTGGAGCGGTCTG
The DNA here is from genome assembly GCA_030530925.1 of Rothia sp. (in: high G+C Gram-positive bacteria). Lineage (GTDB taxonomy): Bacteria > Actinomycetota > Actinomycetes > Actinomycetales > Micrococcaceae > Rothia. Next base: position 20,583 of record JAUMUA010000023.1, read on the forward strand.
TATATAGCAAGGATCGCCGTGTCTCAATCTGCCACCTTAAAGAGGCGGGTTTGAAGAAGGTTGCAGAAGCTGCGCCTGGGCATGTGCAAGAAGTTCGCCGGCAAATTTTTAATCATTTGGGTACTCGTCAGGTGCGCCAGCTGGCGCGAATTGGTGAGTCGATTCTGGGTGCAAAACCTTCAGATGTTATTAACTTGAGTAACTCAACCATTATTGAGTAGCAGCTTTTTGGCTTGCCAGAGCACCTCGGGTGACATTCCATTTTCACCCGGGGTGCTTTTTTGTAGGTTTTTTGCCGCAGAACTTATGGCGCCTTTTCAAATATGGCTGGAACTTACCGGGGGTGTGTTGTTGATTCGGCGGCTTGGTACCAGTGTAATAAGTGCGCTTTTTGCCGTTACTATGGTGGGCGCGCTGATTTTAGTCCATGCTCCAGTAGGGTTTTATGCGGTTTAGGGCGGCTATGAGCTCGTTCTTTTACTTGGTGCTGTTGACTCTTTGTTTTCGCGCCGTAAAGGTGTGGAAAGCTCCAATTCTTCTGTGCGTGCATAGTTAGAAAAGCTCGAAATTTTGGATCGTCCGCAACGAAAGTTGCGGGCGATTTTTTATTATCCACAGAAGTTATGCACAAGGTGGAAAACTTACACAGGTGTGATTAGAAATCCCTCACAGTTAAGAAAAAACCGCACAGGCAACGCCCTAAATTGGTGAAAACCCCGGGTTGGTGGGGGTCTGTGGGGCACCCAGGTGGCGTTGTGAGCACATGACGCGCGGCGACGTCGGGTGGGTGCCGCATCTTATCCACACTTGTGGATAACTCTGTGAACAATATCCACTTAATGCACAGCGTGTTATGGGTGGTTGTGGGTAGGTGTGCGGGCAAATGGGTAAACACTGTATTAACAAGACCCTTTAAAACGGTTTTCCACAGGAGTTATGCACAAGGTGGAAAACTTACACACGTGTGATTTTCGAACATGTATTTGGTGGTGCTGAGCACGATTCGAAAATTAATCCCCGCGTTCATAACTTTAATGTCAGAGTTTGTTCACCAGGGCCGCCCGGTGTTCGATTTACCCACAGAGTTATCCACTGCTTGTGGATAATTTTCTGCACTTAACCCACAAGTTTCAAGTCTCGCCGTGTTGTTTGGCGCCCGTTCTAGTTATCAGCATGCTCGCGCTCGTTGCTCACGGTTGATTCACAACCTCATCAAGCTCCCCGCACGTAACTATCAGCCTGGCGAAACAAACGTAAAAACAGAGATTCTCCGCCCCGATTCGGACGTAGGGGAGCAGATGTTTGGGCTTGCCCGTCAGCATCACATTGAGCTCATTGTGCTTTCGGTGCGTAAGTGCTCACCGATGCTCAAGATGCTTTTGGGTTCTGTTGCGCAACACATTTTGTTGGGCGCTGAGTGTCCGGTGTTGAGTTTAAGGTAGCACGCGCGGGCGGCCCTAAGTGTTGGTGGTTGCTTTCGTTCAAGGTTTGGTCAATTTTGCAGGTTTTATGAGTTCATAACCCTGCAAAATTGACCAAACCTTTATTTTTTTACAGGTCGCCGAGCGCTTCTGCGTGCTGTAGTTTCGGCTCGTCTACGTGGTGAAGGTATTCGGGATGTTTGCGAACCCAGCCTGCAACGTAAGAGCAAGTGGGAACGATGCGGAATCCTGCGGCAATGGAATCGTCGAGGGCGTGCCGGATCAGTTGTGATGCTAGCCCTTGGCCGCGAAATGCGGAATTGACCACGGTGTGCGGAAAAATCCGCTGTTTGACGCCGTCCTTTTCGTAATCCACGTACGTGGCGTACCCGGCGGGTTCGGTTGCTGAAGGCTCAGCAAAAATCTCATAGGCATTGCTACTGCCGTGAGTGCCTTGTGTAACGAGCGGGGTTTCTGATGGGGTGGGCATGTGAGCTCCTTGGTGGGGTTGGGGTTGTGCACCATACTTTATGCATCTGTAGCTCGGTGCATCCTATATAAAGTGTTCTTGCGATAAAAACTACCTTCACCTAGTAGAACCCTCCAAAGTTTCCCCAACCTTAGCGGTAGGTGAAAGTTTGTTACGTAGGGGCGACAACCCCGCTGATAATGCGTAAACTTAGTAACGAAAGATTTCCTCTAGTGAAAGGTAACTCCTCATGGCTGAGAAGTACGTTCTTCCAGATCTTCCTTACGATTATGCAGCTCTTGAGCCTCACATCTCGGCTCGCATCATGGAGCTACATCATGACAAGCACCACGCAACTTACGTTGCAGGCGCTAACACCGCTCTTGAAAAGATGGAAGAAGCCCGCGCAAAGGGTGACTTTGCAAACATCGGCAAGCTCTCCAAAGATCTTGCTTTCAACCTCGGTGGTCACACCAACCACTCAGTGTTCTGGACCAACCTTTCACCTGAGGGTGGCGACAAGCCTACCGGTGAGCTCGCAGCGGCAATCGACGAATTCTTTGGTTCGTTCGATGGTTTCCGCGAACACTTCACCAACGTAGCAACCACCATCCAGGGTTCGGGCTGGGCAATCCTTGCATGGGATACCGTGGGTAAGCGCCTCGTTATCGAGCAACTTTACGATCAGCAGGGCAACATTTCTGTTGGACTTATTCCCGTTCTACAGCTCGATATGTGGGAGCACGCTTTCTACCTCGACTATCAGAATGTGAAGGGTGACTACGTGAAGGCATTCTGGAACATCGTCAACTGGGCAGATGTTCAGGACCGTTTTGCACGCGCCACCTCACAGACCAAGGGTCTCATCATTCCTGAGGCATAAGCCCGGCGAGTGAACTAAATACTTTTAAAAAATTGCCACCTTCTGTTGCAGAGGGTGGCAATTTTTATGTCTCAGCTTCTAAACAGAGCTTGGAATCTTTCACAGCGTGGACTAGTTTGTAGTCTAAGTCATAATTTTTCATCAAACGAGTATGTTTGTAGGAGAATTATCAAATAATTATGCGTAAATTGTGTATTTATTCTCAATAACATGCACCATCTACCACTAGGAGATCATTGGTGGCAACAATTTCCGAGCGGTTGCTGAGCCGCAAACCTATCGGCGAAGAAGTGGGTACCGAAAATTCGCAAGAGCGTACAGGTCTGACCCGCACCCTCGGACTTCCGCAACTTGTGGCACTGGGTGTAGGCGCAACCATCGGTACCGGTATCTTCTTCATCCTGTCTGAAACCGTACCCACGGCAGGTCCGGCAACTATCGTCTCGTTCGTCATTGCAGGTATTGTTGCTGGTCTTACTGCTCTTTGCTACGCCGAAATGGCGGGAGCGGTGCCCGTGGCAGGTTCTTCCTACTCCTACGCTTACGCCACTATGGGGGAGGGCATCGCCGTGCTCATTGGTGCGTGTCTTTTGCTCGAGTACGGTGTATCGGCGGCCGCAGTGGCTGTTGGTTGGTCGCAATACGTAAACGAAATCTTGAATAACCTCTTTGGCGTATCACTGCCAGAGATGCTCTCTTACTCACCTGAAGAAGGCGGACTCATCAACCTGCCGGCCGTGGTGTTGGTTCTGGGCTGTGGCTTGTTGCTCTCTCGCGGTGCACGCGAATCAACTACCGCTAACGCAATCATGGTGGGCATCAAGCTTGTGGTGCTTCTGCTCTTCATCGTCATTGGCGTGCAGGGTTGGAATGTTGATCACTTCGCTGGATTCTGGGACGCTGGTGCCGGTAATATTCTGACCGCTGCCGGTGTAGTCTTCTTTACCTTCGTAGGTTTGGACGCCGTCTCTACGGCGGGTGCTGAAGCTAAGAATCCCGGACGCAACATGCCTTTGGCGATTATTCTCTCACTCATCATTGTCTTGGCTTTCTATGTTGTGGTAGCTACCGTGGCTATTGCCGCTCAACCGGTTTCTGCGTTTGAAGGTCAAGAGGCTGGTCTTGCTGCGATCATGACGGATATTACCGGTAATACTGCATTCTCGAGTGTGTTAGCAGCAGGCGCTATTATCTCGATTATCTCGGTGACTTTGGTGGTTCTCTATGGTCAGACTCGTATTCTCTACTCGATGTCTAAAGATGGAATTATTCCTCCCATTTTCAGCAAGCTCAATAATAAAACCCATGCCCCCGTTGCTAACACTTGGATTGTGACCATTGTGGTTGCCATTCTTGCCGGTGTTGTGCCTATTAACTTCTTAGCTGAGATGACCTCCATTGGTACTTTGCTGGCGTTCTTGGTGGTTTCCATTGGTGTGATGATTCTGCGTAAAACCCATCCCAAACTGCCTCGTTCGTTCAAGGTGCCGCTCTATCCCGTAGTACCCATCTTGTCAGTTATTGGTTGCTTGGTGATTATCACCCAGTTGCGAATGATTACCTTAGTGGTGTGTATTATCTGGATCGCAGTGTTCTTCATCTACTATGCGCTCTACGGTTACAAGCACTCCAAGCTAGGAAAGGTTGTGGAATCGGGTCTAGAAACCCGCTCCAACACCATTATCTAACCGTGGGTGGGTAAGCAATCTAAGGAATCCTCTATGAAAATACAACCGTTCGGCGTTGAACTCTGGCTCAACGAATATGAGGGTCGCGCACAACTCAACCTGGCAGAAACCTCAATTTCTGCGCTCTCGGTGCGAGAACTTTTGGCGCTGACTGGTTCTGATGAGTCATGGGTAGAGAATCTCTTAGATTGCCGCCTGAGCTACGGGGATATTCCCGGTAGCCCTCGTTTGCGCCAAGCTATCGCGGGACTGTATTCAACTGTTTCCCCCGAGCGCATTTTGCTCGCTCACGGCACTATCGGTGCTAACCACCTGGCACATTTGGTGCTCACCCATGCAGGGGACCACGTCGTAACTTTTACGCCGTCCTATGATCAGCACGCCGCAATTGCCGAATCCATTGGCGCCGACGTCACCGTTCTTCGCCTCACCGCCGAAAACAACTATCTGCCGAACGTGCAGGAGCTGCGGGGCGTCGTCCGCGAGAACACCAAGCTAATCTGCCTGACCAACCCCAACAATCCCACCGGCACCCTCATCGATGAGACGCTGTTGCGTGAGATTGTGGACATCGCCCAGAGCGTGGGCGCCTATGTTTTGTGCGATGAGGTCTACCGCGGGGTGGAAAGCGAAGGCGTAGTAACCTCACCGGCAATCGCCGATATTTATGACCGCGGAATCTCCACCGCAGGGCTTTCCAAAGCGTTCTCATTGCCTGGTTTGCGAGTAGGCTGGGTGGTAGTTCCCCAGGACTTGATTGCTCGCTTTGGCGATCAACGCGACTACTCGATTATCTCGGTAGGAGCTTTGGATGACGCGCTGGCAACGCTCGCACTCGAAAATAAAGACGCGTTGCTTTATCGCTCGCGCTCCATTATTGCCCGCAACCGAAAAATTGTGGAGTCGTGGCTTGCCACAGAGACCCGTGCAAGCTGGATTGCGCCGGACGCCGGTTCCTCGGCGCTTATTACTTTAGAGGGGATTAGCGACGATCGCGGGTTTGCTGTGGGACTTTTAGAAACCTTTGGGGTGCTTCTCACTCCGGGTTCAGCCTTTGATATGCCTGGTTATTATAGGCTCGGCTACACGTGTGATAAAAAGACACTGTCCAAAGGTCTGCACAAAATCAGCGAGTACCTTAACCAGCAGATGGGATAACACCCATTAGGTAAGCTCTAGTTACCGCCAGGACGTGCGGTTGCTGTGGCCGAAGCTGACGCTTTGTCAGCCACCGATTCGCCGTGTTCATCAAAGTAGTCATCACCCAGAGCTTTTTGAAGATCTTCAAGTTGGGCCTTGACCGCATCAAGGGTCACGATAGATCCTACGTAGCTAGCCGGCGATTCTTGAGCTTTGACGAGCTCGTTGTAATAGTTTGAAGCAATTTGATACACCTGGCGGTGTTTAGCTTTCATCTCTTCGTTGCTCTCGGGTTCGTCTTTAGCCCGATTAACCGCCTCGATCTGGCTCTTAATCTTATGCGGAATAGAGCAATCGGTATCAGTAGAATACAAACCCACCCCGTCTTTTGCCGCGCTTTGCTGCGTCTTGGAAATATCAGGGTAGAACTTATCTTTTTGTGTGGTAAACGAGGTTGCCGCAAACCCGGCAGCAACTACCTCTTGGTTAATAAAGTCATCGCCGTCGTAAACGGCAGCCTCAAGGAAACCTGAGGTACCCGGTTGAGAGGGGTCAAAATTAAGCGTGATTTCTTTATCTGCGGGCAGTTTTTCGGCCAAAAACTTCTGTGATTCCCTCAAAAGACAGGTACCAGAAGGCGCATTATTGTTTTTAGACGGAGCTACGACGTTAATGAGGCGCACCTGTTTTTGCTCCCCGTTAATATCGACAGCCACGGTATTCCCCGAATCAACTGATTTGACCGTAGCTTTTTGCCCATCGCTATATGAAGTTTTCCCCTGCTGAGAACCTACCGCCGATTCAGCAGTTGAATCGGCAGATGATGAACACCCTGCAAGGGTAAAAGTTGCCACACTCACGGCGGTGACGCAACGCAGAAATTTCATATGAGGGAGTCCTTTAGATGGGGGGGGAGGCTAAAAAATTTACTGGTTTTTTACGTGTTCTGCTGCCCGGTACATACCAAGAGGACCCTGGTCAGCGAACGCTTGTGAATAATCGTAGCGGTAAAGGCGCGGCGGACGGTGCCGGGTACCCTCAACACGCTTACCGGTATCAATAATTGATTGCGATGCTGAAATTTGGCGACGGAAATTAGCAGGATCGAGGGGGCGTTCCAGTATTGCCTCGTACACCTCGCGTAACTGTGCCAGGGTGAAAGTGTCACCCAAGAATGAGTGGGCAATACGCGAATGTTCTACCTTACGTTGCAGGCGATACTTGGCGTATTCAATAATCTCGTTGTGATCGAAAGCGAGCACCGGTAGTTCATCGAGTGGGAACCATCGAATATTTTCAT
>JAUMUA010000118.1 GCA_030530925.1 Rothia sp. (in: high G+C Gram-positive bacteria)
GCCCTGCCGGGTGGTGTAGAGCAGGAGACCAAGAATCATGCCAATGGTACCCGCAATAAGCATGGTCAAAGAGACCATGTAGAGGGTATCGCCGATGGCCGGGATTAGTTTGCCGGTGACGAAGGTTGAGTCCACGGTTAGCGTACCTCCTGCACGCGAGTGACGGTCTTGAGTTCAGAAACCACGGCGTCGAGACTGGTGACATCGCCCAGCAGTTCCAGGGTCAGATTGCCGTAGCTCTTGCCCTGTAGGGTTTCTAGGCCGCCCTGCACAATGTTGAAGGAAACATTGCGGGAACCCAGATAAGAGAGCACCTTGCCGATGTCCTTGTTGCCTTCAGTGATTTCGATGTTGATCAGGTAGCCCTTGTGACGGGCCTTGAGATCGGCAGCTTCGTCACCTACGGGCAGGGACTTGACGGTGGTGCCGACGAAGCGACGAGCAACCTCGGTCTGCGGATTGGAGAAAACGTCGTAGACGTTACCCGATTCGACGACCTGGCCGCTTTCCATGACGGCTACCCGGTCAGCAATACTTGAGACAACGTCCATTTCGTGGGTAATAACGATGACGGTGATGCCCAGCTCGGCATTGACCTTTTTAAGCAGGTCAAGCACTTCAGCGGTGGTTTCCGGGTCAAGAGCGCTGGTGGACTCATCAGCTAGGAGCAGGGAGGGGGAAGTAGCCAGCGCACGGGCGATGCCAACACGCTGCTTCTGTCCACCGGAGAGCTGGTCGGGATAGTTCTTAGCCTTGTCTGCCAGGCCTACGAAGTCGAGCAGTTCAGCTACGCGTTCGGCGCGCTTGGCCTTATCCCAGCCTGCCACAATCAGCGGGAATTCCACGTTACCGGCCACGGTGCGGGAGTTCATGAGGTTGAACTGCTGGAAGATCATACCGATATTGGTACGGAGCTGCCGTAGCTGTGACTCCCCTCTACCGGCGATTTCAAAACCGCCTACGGTTAGGGAGCCGCTGGTGATAGCTTCTAGGCCGTTGATGAGGCGCACCAGGGTTGATTTACCGGCCCCGGAGTAGCCGATGATAGCGAAGATTTCGCCCTTATTGATGGTAAGGTCTACGCCATTGACGGCGGTGACGATCTTTTTACCGACCTTGAACTCTTTGGTCACCTTATTCAGCACAACCATGGGTTCAGGCCCGGTTGGCTGTAGTTGCTGTTCGGTCATGTCCTCTTCTTCGGTTGGGGGCTGGCGGTGGCTGTGGGCGGAGCCCGGCAGACACCGGCTAAGGGTATAACCTGTCGGGATAGATAAGAGCGGTAGCCCCTGTGGGGGCTAGAGCCGGCCGGCACCGGAGGGAGCCGAGCTGGCCTAGCCTACCGCAGGCAGGCTACCGCTCATGAGCTAGATAAGCTGGCTCAAGGGTGAGCTCTTACCTGTCTTCTTTAGCCCTGGCGCTTCTGGTCTTCAAGGGTTGCCAGGGTGGAGCGTAGCTCGGAGACATCGGTGGTGACCTCTACTGCGGTCCCCTGGGTGTCTTCCTGAACTACTTCCTGGACGGCGTCAGTGTGGTAAAGCTCCACAATCTTCTTGTAGGTCTCGTTATCTGCGTTTTCGGCAGTGGAGACGAAGAGGTTGACGTAGGGGCGGGCTGATTCGTTAGCGGGATCGTCCTGGGCCAGGGCGTCCTTGGGGTTCAGACCGGCGTCCTTAAGGAAGTCGTTGTTAATGACGGAGCCATCAACGGATTCGAGGGCCAGGACGGTCTGGGTCGCATCGACCGGAGTAACGGTGACCTTGGAGGCTGCGGCGTCAATGTCATCAACGGTGGGGCTGGTGGTTTCTGAGGTGAAGGAGACCAGGCCGTTGGCTTCCAGCAGCAGCAGGGCGCGTGCTTCGTTAACGGTGTCGTTGGGGATGGCGATTTCAGCACCCTGGGGCAGGTCTGAAACGGAGTCGTGCTTGTTGGAGAAGAGCGCCATGGGGTAGATAAC
>JAUMUA010000119.1:0-674 GCA_030530925.1 Rothia sp. (in: high G+C Gram-positive bacteria)
AACGGTAGTCAGCATTATGGGAACGCGCAGCGTCTAGGAGTACCTGGGCAGCGGCGGGATCCTGGGCTGCGGAGATTAGGAAGCCGCCGTCCTTAATAATCCCTGCTTTCTCACCGGCAATCTCAGCCGGGGTCTCCCCCAGCATGTCGGTGTGGTCCAAGCCGATGGGGGTAATAACGGAAACCGTACCGTCTGCAACGTTGGTAGCGTCCCAGGAACCCCCGATACCCACTTCAAGCACCATCACGTCAACCGGCTCGTCCGCAAAGATAGCGAAGGCCAGAATGGTCAGGGCTTCAAAATAGGTGATTCGGGGGGCACCGGCGGTCTCCAGCTCAGTATCTACGATTTGCAGGTAGGGCTGAATCTCTCCCCAGATCCGCACGAAGGTAGAGTCCGCTACGGGGGCACCGTCAATCGAGATACGTTCGGTGACCTTAGAGATATGGGGGCTGGTGTAGCGGCCTACCCGGATATCGTGTGCCATGAGCAGGCGCTCAATCATGCGGGCGGTTGAGGTTTTGCCGTTGGTTCCGGTGATGTGAATGACCGGGGCTGCCTTATGGGGCTCGCCCAGAATCTCCACGGCGCGGGTCACAGCGTCGAGGCGGGGGGCCATTTTGTTTTCCGGGGCCCGGGCCAGCAGGTCGGCGTAAACCGAGGCTAAGCCGAGG
>JAUMUA010000119.1:684-1953 GCA_030530925.1 Rothia sp. (in: high G+C Gram-positive bacteria)
AAACACCGGGTCAAGCTCCATCTTGTCCTTGGTCATTTAGGCCTTCTTTACAGTGGCTGAGAATTCCGGGCCCTCAAGGTAGGCCACAGCAACAGCCAGGGTTTCACCGGCGACCAGGTCCTCGTGCTTCTTGATAGCTTGGAGGTCAGCGGCGGGGGCGGTGATGGTCAGCTCGATGCGGTCTGAGACGTTGAGGCCGGCTTCCTTGCGCTCAGACTGGATAGCGCGGACGGCGTCGCGGGCAGTACCTTCGGCCAGCAGCTCCTCGGTCAGGGTGGTATCCAGGACCAGGAAGCCGCCACCGGGGAGAACTGAGACAGCTCGTTCAGCCTGTCCCTCGGTTTCTGCAACGACGGTTTCCAGCTCATATTCACCGGGTTCCAAGGCCATCTTGTCGGGACCAACCACTACGGTTCCGTCCTCGGTCACGGCCCAGTCCCCGCTCTTGGAGGCCTTGATAGCCAGCTGGACCTGCTTGCCCAGGCGGGGGCCGGCAGCGCGGGCATTGACCTTAAGCTGCTGGGAGATACCGAAGTCAGCCGGAGCTACCTCGGTGGCCTCCAGTAGCTCAACGGCCTTAATGTTGAGCTCGTCAGCGATAATGGACTCGAAGGTTCCGGCCAGGTCCTTGCCGCCGGCAACCGCAACGGTCAGGGCAGCCAGGGGCTGGCGGACGCGCAGCTTGTGAGCCTTACGCAGGGCTGAACCGGCTGAAGCCACGGCACGGGTGGTCTCCATCAGGGCCAGTAGCTCTGACTCGTCCTTGAAGTCCTCAACTGAAGGCAGGTCGGTGGTCAGCGGTAGCAGGGGGGCTGCCATCTTCACGAAGGTGACCAGGGCGGTGTAGAGCACGTCAAAGGCCGCGGTGTCTTCGTTAAAGAAGCGCTCGCGGGAGCGGCGGACGTACCAGTTAGTCAGGGCGTCGGTGTAGCTACGCAGGGCCTCGCAGGCGGCAGAGACGTCATAGGCGTCCATGGCCTCGGTCACCTGGGCCACCAGCTGGCGGGTCTTGCCCAGGATGAAGCGGTCCATGACGTGCTCGGCTTCGGTGACCAGCTTGGCCTCGTAGCCTGCCCCGCCGTTGGCGGCGTTGGTGTAGAGGGCAAAGAAGTGGTAGACGTTCCAGAGGGGAAGCATGACCTGGCGGACGCCTTCACGGATGCCCTGCTCGGTTACAATCAGGTTGCCGCCGCGCAGGATCGGGGAGGACATGAGGAACCAGCGCATGGCGTCCGAACCGTCCCGGTCCAGCACCTCGGAGACGTCCGG
>JAUMUA010000024.1 GCA_030530925.1 Rothia sp. (in: high G+C Gram-positive bacteria)
GTTCAGGGTGTTTTAGAAGAAGCGCTGACCATGATTTTTCGCGAATCTATTACTCTTACCGTGGCAGGACGGACGGACGCTGGCGTCCACGCACTGCACCAGGTGGTGCACATTGATGTTGATCAGCAACGGTGGGTTCGTGTTGTGGGGCGTAGCGATATGAGCCCTGCGCAGGCTTTACCTCGTAAACTTCGCGGTGCATTGAGTAGGTGCCTGGGCAATGCAGAACAGCAATTAGGCGTACCCGCGCGTCTTCAAGGCTTATTGCAAAAGTCCATCACCATTCATTCAGCTGCTGAAGTACCTCATACCTTCAACGCTCGGTTTTCTGCGTTAGAACGCTCCTACAGGTATCTGATTGAAGACAGTTTTCTGCAGGTAGGCTCAAACCCTTTAGTGCGTCATATAGCGTGGCAAATCGATGATGAACTAGATATAGAGAAGATGAATCAAGCCGCACAAGACCTCTTAGGATTGCATGACTTTTTGTCGTTCTGTAAGCCGAGAGAAGGGTCTACAACTATTAGAGAGCTTCGCGAACTAACGTTTGTTCGGCGTGAAGATCATCTGATCGAAGCGACTATTCGCGCTGATGCTTTTTGCCATAATATGGTGCGCACCCTCATTGCCTCTTTGGTATTGGTGGGGCAGGGGAAGCATGATGTTGAGTGGGTGAGGAGCCGGATAGCTCACCCTATTCGGGATTCTCAGGTGCGTTTGGCTTCGCCTCGCGGTTTGGCGCTGGCTCATATTGAGTATCCCTCACCGGAGTTGTATGCGATTCAGGCGCAGCAGGCTCGTTCCATGCGCAGTTTGGAGTAAGTGCCGCACCGTGGGAGCTTCGTTAAGAGAACTAAATTACATTCCTGGTATTTAAGCGATTTAACTCGTGATTTACGCCTTATTCATGTGGATTAACCCTCATCGCTGATGTATAGTTTCATACGTTGTGCGTGTTCCGCCCTGATTCACGTGCGCCTTTCTACAGCTTGGTTGCAGAGCAGAAAAGAAAGATGCGCCAGGGAGTTTGTGAACGAGCAGATGCGTTTGGTCCTCACCCAAGCCCTGCTAATCGCACGTTGAAAGAGGCGCGATACCCAACTAAGCGCCACCTGTATACACGAGACAAAGGCGAAATTTTGCGCACTTACACTCCCAAGCCCGGCGAAGTAGATCGCCAGTGGCACGTCATTGACGCCACTGACGTAGTCCTGGGTCGTCTTGCCAGCCAGACCGCAACACTGCTGCGCGGAAAGCACAAGCCGACCTTTGCAAACCACGTTGACACCGGCGATACCGTAATTATCATCAACGCTGAAAAGGTTGCACTTACTGGTGCAAAACTTGAAAAGAAGCGTGCATACCGCCACTCGGGTTACCCCGGCGGTCTTTCATCAGTTTCCTACGCTGAATTGCTGGAATCAAACCCAGTTCGCGCCGTAGAGAAGGCTGTAAAGGGCATGCTTCCTAAGAACAAGCTTGCAGCACAGCAGCTGAAGAACCTCAAGGTTTACGCAGGTGCAGAGCACCCGCACGCTGCACAGCAGCCCAAGACCTTCGAATTCACCCAGGTCGCCCAGTAATTCGGGCCAACGAAAGAACATTAGGAGAAATCGTGGCTCAGAACGAAGAGCAGATTGTAAACGAAGAAGAGCTCACCAGCTACACTTCAGAATCTTCTGCTGCTGCAGAAGAGACCAAGGCAGCTCGTCCCGCTCTTACTGTTGCAGGTGCAGCAGTTGGTCGTCGTAAAGAAGCAGTTGCACGCGTTCGCGTTGTACCTGGAACCGGTAAGTGGACCATCAATGGTCGCGAATTGGCTGAATACTTCCCCAACAAGCTTCACCAGCAAGAAGTAAATGATCCTTTCAAGCTTCTTGAACTTGAAGGCGCATACGATGTCATCGCACGTATCAACGGTGGCGGCGCTTCAGGTCAGGCTGGCGCATTGCGTCTAGGTATCTCCCGCGCTCTGAACGAGATTGACGTTGAGAACAACCGTCCTGCATTGAAGAAGGCTGGCTTCTTGACTCGTGACGCTCGCGTTATCGAACGTAAGAAAGCTGGTCTTAAGAAGGCACGTAAGGCTTCACAGTTCTCAAAGCGTTAATCCTTCGCTTTCGAGTTCTTTGGAACTTTCAAGGGCAGAATCTCTTTCGAGATTCTGCCCTTGGCGTTTAACTGACGATGTGGAAGTGTTGGACAACCACGTTGAAGTACAGGAAGTTCTTAAGGTCAGATAGCTAGTAACAGTACGTGTTGTACATAACGTTCTTTAGAATATAGGGGAAACACCTGCACTCACCAGAAAGGGCCAGCCATGGTTACCCCTCGAAAGAACGCTTCCAACAGAGACGTTGGAGCACAGAAAACAGATTCTTCAGCAGCTACTGAGAAAACTACTGCCGAAAATTCATCTCATGCCGCTGAGCATTCCACCGCCATCAAATCTGCTCTCAAGAAGGAAACTCGCCGGGTTTCAATGGTTGAAGATTATTCAGCTGAACTTGATGAGATTGCGTCTTTGCAAAAGAAGCTTGGCGCTGATAACGACAAATCAGATGCTTGGAAGAAGGGTTACCCTTATGACAAGAAACTATCTCGTAAGGACTACGAGCAAGAGAAGCGCGCTCTTCAGATTGAGCTCCTCAAACTGCAGCTATGGTTCAAAGAAACCGGCCAAAAGCTCCTCATTATCTTTGAAGGTCGCGACGCCGCAGGCAAAGGTGGAGCCATCAAGCGCTTTACCGAGCACCTAAATCCTCGCGGTTCTCGTGTGGTGGCATTGGAGAAGCCCACTGAGATTGAACAGACCCAGTGGTATTTTCAGCGTTACATTCAGCATCTTCCTGCCGGCGGTGAAATCGTTTTGATGGACCGCTCATGGTACAACCGAGCAGGCGTTGAACGTGTTATGGGGTATTGCACCTCTCAGCAGTACTACGAGTTCATGCGCGAAGCTCCTGAGCTAGAGCGTATGTTGGTGAACTCGGGTATTAAGCTCATTAAATTCTGGTTCTCGGTGACTCGCGCTGAGCAACTAGCTCGCTTTGACTCCCGTCGTACAGATCCGGTGCGTCAGTGGAAGCTATCGCCTACCGACTTAGCATCTTTGGACAAGTGGGACGATTACACTGAAGCTAAAGAAGCAATGTTCTTCTACACCGACACCGGGGATGCGCCTTGGACCGTCGTCAAATCAAATGACAAGAAGCGCGCGCGCCTAGAAGCAATGCGCTACGTTCTCACTCAATTCGACTACCCGAATAAAGACAAAAACGTAGTGGGTGAGGTTGATCCTTTGATTGTGGGGTCAGGTTCTGACGTCTTTGAAGAGGATGCTCCAGAAAATCCAGAAGGCTTCCCTGTGCTGAAAGAAGACACTAAGTAGTAATCAGGGCGTAGAATAGCCAGTGATGTCAAAGAGATTATTTGGAACTGACGGTGTACGCGGTCTAGCGAATGAGCTAATCACTCCGAGTCTTGCACTCGAGCTCGCTCAGGCCGCCTCCATCGTTTTGGGGTTCAATACGGTAGAAAAGGGTGTGCGACCCAAGGCGATTATTGCCCATGACTCCCGCATTAGCGGTGAGTTCATTGGTTCGGCAATGATGGCTGGTTTTGCTGCTTCTGGCGTGGATGTTTGGGATGCCGGAATGGTGCCAACTCCCGCTGCAGCATATTTGGTGAGCGCAACCGAGGCGGACTTCGGTGTAATGATCTCGGCTTCTCACAATCCTGCTGAGGACAACGGAATTAAATTCCTTGCTCGCGGTGGTAAGAAGCTGGATGATTCGCTGGAAGATTCCATTGAAAAGCTTTTTAGGGAACGGAATTTTCAGTTCCCTACGGGCGGGGCAGTGGGGCGTATTCGTCCCTTGGCTGACGGCGAGGATCGGTATATTACCCATCTGATGTCCACCATGCCTGAGCACCGCCGTCTTAACGGTTTGAAGGTTGTTTTGGATTGCGCTAACGGCGCCGCGTCGGGAGTTTCTCCAGATGCGTTCCGCATGCTGGGCGCAGACGTAGTTGTCTTAGCCGCTGATCCTAATGGCGTGAACATCAATGACGGCGTTGGTTCTACCCACCCTGAAAAGCTTCAACAAGCAGTGGTTGAACACGGCGCTGATCTGGGTATTGCCCATGACGGCGACGCCGACCGTTGCATGGCTGTTGATGAGCAGGGAAATCTGATTGATGGTGACAAGATCATGTCTGTTATCGCCGTGGCGATGAATGAAGCAGGTCGCCTAAAAGAGAACACCCTGGTAGCAACCGTCATGAGCTCGTTGGGTCTAGAACTGTACCTCAAAGAACAAGGTATTAAGCTGGAGCGCACTGCGGTGGGCGATCGCTATGTCCTAGAGTCGATGAATGCTAACGGCTTTAACCTCGGTGGTGAGCAGTCGGGTCACGTCATTATGAGTGATTATGCAACCACCGGCGACGGCGTGCTCACTGGTCTGCATTTGGCAGCCGAGGTAGCACACACCGGTTTACCCTTGAGCGAGCTTGCTTCGCGCATGCAGCCTACTCCTCAAAAGCTGATAAACGTCAAGGGTGTAAACCGTGATGGCGTTAAGGAATCACAGCCTTTGCAGGACGCAATTGCTCAGGTAGAAGAAAAGCTGGGGGAGAGCGGACGCGTTTTGCTTCGTCCCTCAGGTACCGAGCCTTTGGTTCGCGTGATGGTTGAAGCTGCTGATCAGGAGACTGCCGATTCGGTGGCACAGCATCTTGCTGACGTAGTCACCAAGGAGCTTTCGCTCTAACTCTATTTTCACTTTTTGCCAGGGGTCTCTTCTCATCAGGAGAGACCCCTGGCTCTTTAACTACGATTCCCAGAGCGCCTGTCTATATATGTGACGAATGAGGGTAGACTTTGTGACGTATGAATTTGTAATTCAGACCGTACCTGATATGTAAACCTTTATGGATGTTGACGGTGTGAGGTCTGAAATTCACACATCACATCTAAGTAAGGGTTTTCTATGTCTGAAAACAACGTGGAGCGCACTCCTATTCGCGTTCGCGTACAAAAGCTGGGTACTTTCTTATCCAGCATGATTATGCCCAATATTGGTGCATTTATCGCGTGGGGTCTTATTACAGCGCTCTTTATTCCTAAAGGGTTCTTCCCCAACGAAAAAATTGGCTCCATGGTTGACCCCATGGTGTTTTACTTATTGCCCATTTTGATTGCCTACACCGGCGGTAAGCTCATCTACGAACACCGCGGTGGCGTGGTGGGTGCAACTGCAACCATGGGTGTTATTCTCGGTACCTCTGCTGAAGTCTTCGTAGGCGCAGACGGCGCGAAATCGCCGATGTTCCTTGGTGCAATGATCATGGGTCCTTTGGCTGCATGGTGCATGAAGAAGCTTGATGGCCTCTGGGCGGACAAGATTAAGCCCGGTTTTGAGATGCTTATTAACAACTTCTCAGCCGGTATCTTTGCGGCAATCGCAGCTATTGCTTCGATGTTCCTCTTGACTCCGGTCATGAATTTCATCAGCCACGTTGCTAAGATTTGCGTTGAATTCTTGGTCCATAATCACCTCTTGCCCTTGACCTCAATTTTGATTGAGCCTGCAAAGGTGCTGTTCCTCAATAACGCTATTAATCACGGCATTATCACTCCGTTGGCTACTCAGGAATCTTTGGAGTCCGGGAAGTCAATCCTTTACTTGCTAGAAGCTAATCCCGGCCCCGGTTTGGGTATCTTGTTGGCGTACATGATTTTTGGTACCGGTACTGCTCGTGCAACTGCTCCCGGCGCAGCGCTAATTCACTTCGTTGGTGGTATTCACGAAATTTACTTCCCCTACGTTTTGATGAAGCCGCAGTTGATTCTCGCAGCTATTGCTGGTGGTATGTCTGGTATTGCTGTTGAATCAATGTTTGATGCTGGACTTCGTTCACCGGCAGCACCTGGTTCAATTATCGCTATCTTGGCTTCAACTGCTAGTGACTCTTATCTGGGCGTTATTTTTGGTGTTCTTGCAGCTACTTTAGTATCCTTCCTTGTCGCTGCACTTATTCTTCGCTTCTCTAAGAAGGAAGACGAAGATTTAGCGGCAGCAGCAGAGAAAATGCAGGCGATGAAGGGCAAGAAGTCCTCAGTTGCAGGTGCTTTCGCTTCGGCAGATTCCAATAAGCAGATCAACAAAATCGTTTTCGCGTGTGATGCTGGTATGGGTTCCTCTGCAATGGGCGCTTCCGTTTTGCGTAACAAGATCAAAGACGCAGGCTTTGGCAACGACGTCACCGTTGTGAACTCAGCTATCAACAACTTGAAGGACGAATTCGATCTTCTTGTCTCACACCAAGACTTGGCAGATCGCGCAGCTCGACCCACCCCAAGCGCAAACCATGTTGCTGTTGATAACTTCATGAGCTCACCTCGATACGATGAAATCGTTGAGATGATTCGCGAGCAGCGCACCGGTGGCGGCAACACCGCAACCCCGGGCGCCGCAACTACCGATGAGACCCGCGAAGAAGTTGTAGCTTCTGGAGTTGCCGGTTCTGCGGCAGATCAGAAGGCTGTACCTGCTGCCTCAGGCGCAGCAAGCGTGGCAGCTGGTTCCACCGTAGCCGGTGCGACTTCCGCTGACGCCGCAACCGATGCGCAGCCCAAGCGTCAAATTCTTTCTGCTGATTCCATCAAACTCGACGCCACTGCAACTGACCGCGATAACGCTATTGAACAAGCTGGTCAGCTCTTGGTTGCAACCGGTTCAGTGGATAACTCCTACGTGGCGGCGATGCACGAGCGTGAAGCATCTGTATCTACTTTCATGGGCAACGGACTAGCTATTCCTCACGGAACCAATGAAGCTAAGTCAGCTATCCACAAATCTGCAATGAGCTTTATCCGTTTTGCTCAGCCTGTAGATTGGAAGGGTAAGCCTGTTACCTTTGCTATCGGCATTGCCGGCGCAGACGGTGAGCACCTAGAACTATTGCAGAAGGTTGCAAAAATCTTCAGCAATAAAGCCTCTGTTGCTCAGCTCGAAGAAGCAAAGACCGCTCAGGAAGTTCTTGATATCTTCGGAAAGGTTCAATAATTATGAAGGCTGTACATTTTGGTGCGGGCAATATCGGACGTGGCTTTGTGGGCGTACTGCTCGAAGAAGCCGGCTATGAACTCGTTTTCTCCGATGTGAACGCTGAACTCATTGACTCACTCAACGAAGCAGATACCTACACCGTTCACGAAGTTGGTAGCGAACCTCGCGATATTGAAATCTCAGGATTCTCAGGTATCAACTCTGCAAAAGACCCTGAGGCTCTAACTGAAGCAATTGCTACCGCTGATGTAGTAACCACTGCCGTTGGTCCCACCGTGTTGAAATTTGTTGCCGTCAACATTGCAGAGGGGTTGCGACGTCGGCAAGCAAACGGGGTGACCACCAAGGTTGCAGTGATGGCGTGTGAAAACGCAATCAACGCAACCGATGGTTTGGCTGAAGCTGTGCGCTCGCACTTTGAGCAAGCAGATGAATTTGCTATCTTTGCAAACACCGCGGTGGATCGTATTGTGCCGAACCAGGCGCCTGGTCAGGGACTCGACGTTACCGTTGAGAACTACTATGAATGGGCTATTGAAACCGGTCCGTTCAAGGGTCAGCCGCTAGATATCCCCGGTGCTACCTGGGTTGATGATTTGGCTCCCTACATCACTCGTAAGCTCTTTACGGTGAACACCGGGCACGCAACTACCGCTTACTTTGGCTACGAAGCAGGTATCTCAAAGATTTCAGATGCTCTAGAGAATTCTGAGATTCGCGAGAAGGTTGCAGCGGCTTTGGCTGAGACCAAAGAACTTGTGGTGCAGAAGTTTGGTTTTGAACCTGAGGTGCAGCAGGCTTATGTTGATAAGATTCTGACTCGCTTTGCGAACCCGCACCTGCCCGATACTACTGAACGTGTGGGACGTGCACCTCTGCGTAAGATTAGCCGCCATGAGCGTTTCATTGGTCCTGCGGCTGAGCTTGCAGAGATGAACCGTTCGACGAGCGGTCTGCTTGCGGCAGTTGAAGCTCTTTTGAAGTTTGATGTTCAGGAAGATCCTGAAGCTGTAGAACTCCAGAAGAAACTTGCCGAGGTCAAGAATGGTTCTGCGGAACTTCAGCCAGTGATTACCGAACTTACCGGTATTGAAACTAGCCATCCGCTATACAACGATCTTGAAGCAACCTTTAAGCGTGCGCTTGCTTAGTCGCTCAGCGCAATAGAAAAGCCCCGTAGATTTCTCTACGGGGCTTTTCTTATGGGGTAAAAACTGGGGAAATACTAAATCTTAGAGACCTTTGTGAGCGCCAATAGCGTCACGGATTTCTTTAAGAAGAACCAACTGGGGATCTTCTGCTTCTTCTGCAGCAGTCTCGGTGCCGAGCTTGCGGGCGCGGCGTTCGTTCAACTTATTGATGGGCATAACGATGCAGAAGTACAGAGCTGCCGCAACGATGATGAAGTTGACGACGGCGGTGATGAATACACCGATTTTGACTGGACCAAAAGCCAGCCAAGTATCAAAGTTCTGAGTTCCAAATACTGCAGCAATCGCGGGCATTAGCACGCTGTTCACCAAAGCATTAACCACGGTAGTAAAAGCGCCACCGATGATCAGACCTACTGCAAGGTCGATAACGTTTCCACGGGTAATAAAATCTTTAAATCCACTAAGCATAGGTTCAAGAATAATATTGCCTAGACAGAATGAGAATAGCCATGCCGAAAGATTTACGCAGAAAGTAAGTGCTTTTTCTCACTTTGAACACTAATAATTGCTAAAGCCCGTTTACTTGTTAAAAATTAATCTAATTTTTACGTAGCAGAACGCGGTTAATGCGGTGGTCTTCGTTCTTGGAGAGAATGAGTTTTGCGCGGCCACGGGTGGGTTGTACATTCTCCACAAGGTTGGGTTTATTAATCGAATTCCAAATGGAACGCGCCAAATTAGCTGCCTCGGAATCGTCCAAATCTGCATAGCGGTTAAAGTGCGATTGCGGATTTTGAAAAGCTGAATCTCGCAACGATAAGAACCGTTCAATATACCAACGTTCAATATCAGCAGGCTTTGCGTCAACGTAAATGGAGAAGTCGAAAAAGTCGCTCAGAGAAAGCGCCGCTTTATCGTTGGCACCCATTTTTGCAGGTGCTAAGACGTTCAGCCCTTCAATAATCAAAACGTCGGGAGCGGTAACCTTAACCCGTTCATCTTTCATAATGTCGTAGTACAGGTGAGAATATTTAGGAGCTGTCACCAGCGGCACGCCAGATTTCACTTCTGAAACAAACCGTAACAACGCCCTTCGATCATATGATTCGGGAAACCCCTTGCGATCCATAATGCCGCGTTTTTCTAACTCGGCGTTGGGGTAGAGAAAGCCGTCCGTCGTCACTAATTGGACGCGCGGGGTAGAGGGCCAACGACGTAATAACGCTTGCAAAATTCTGGCGGTGGTTGATTTTCCAACCGCCACCGAGCCAGCCACACCAATAATGAACGGTACCCTTCGTTCGGAAACACCCAAGAAGTCGTTGGTCATGTGATTGAGGGAGCTGGTGGCGTTCACATACAGATTGAGCAAACGAGAAAGCGGTAAATACACCTGACGCACTTCTTCTACATTCAAAGTTTCGCCCAAACCCCTTAAATCAGCGATTTCTTCCTCAGTGAGAGGCACATTGATTTCAGACGCCAGACGCGACCACGTATTACGGTCTAGCTCAATAAAAGGGGAGTGCTTAGAAAGCAAGGAAGCAGGGTTCATTGAAAATATCTTAGTAAGGCGTGTCGTAGAAGTCCTAATTACGTCCTTGGCGCGTGTCACCGTTATAAATAGCTGTGAGATTCACGTAATACACCACCGAACAGCGGACAAAGCGAGTGTTTCAGTGGTGGGGCTTGCCTGCTCAGGTATTATTAGCAATATGTGTGGAATTGTTGGATATATAGGTCTGGGACATACCCTAGACGGTAAAGAATTTAGTCATAATGCCTACGACGTCCTTCTTGAAGGTTTGCGTCGTCAGGAATACCGTGGTTATGACTCCGCTGGCGTTGCCGTAATTGGTGACAAAGGTATTGAGTACCGCAAAAAAGCGGGCAAGCTAGTCAACCTCGCAAATGAAGTTGAAGCAACTCCTCTCACCGATTCAAAAATCGGTATTGGTCATACCCGTTGGGCAACCCACGGTGGCCCCACCGATGCAAACGCGCATCCCCACGTTGTAGACAACGGCCGCCTAGCTGTTGTTCACAACGGAATTATCGAAAACTTTGCTGAGCTCCGTAAAGAACTTGTTGCAGAAGGCGTTACCTTCAAGTCAGAAACTGACACCGAAATCGCAGCTAACCTTATTGCAAGCATCTACAACAAGCTCGAAACCAAGGACTTGACCGAGGCTATCCGTCTCGCTTCCAAGCGTCTTGAAGGTGCATTCACCATCTTGGCTATTCACGAAGATCACCCCGATCGCGTAGTAGCAACCCGCCGTAACTCTCCCTTGGTTATTGGCTTGGGTGAAAATGAAAACTTCTTGGGCTCTGACGTTTCCGGCTTTATCGACTACACCAAGAGTGCAGTTGAAATGGGTCAGGACCAAATCGTTACCATTACCGCTAACGACTACTCCATAATTGACTTTGACGGCAACTCTGCAGAAGGCAAGCCCTACACCATTGAGTGGGACGCCGCAGCTGCTGAAAAGGGTGGCTACTCATCGTTCATGGAGAAAGAAATCCACGAGCAGCCCGCCGCCGTCCGCGACACCCTCATGGGTCGCTTCGACGAAAAGGGTAACCTCACCCTCGACGAACTCAAGATTGACGACGCAATTTTGCGTTCAATCGACAAGATCATTGTGGTTGCTTGCGGTACCGCAGCATACGCAGGCCAGGTAGCTCGTTACGCTATTGAGCACTGGTGCCGTATTCCCACCGAAGTTGAGCTCGCACACGAGTTCCGCTACCGCGATCCTATTGTGAACGAAAAAACTCTTGTTGTTTCGCTCTCACAGTCCGGTGAAACCATGGATACCCTGATGGCAGTGCGCCACGCACAGGAACAGGGCGCTAAGGTTGTCTCCATCTGCAACACCACCGGCTCCACTTTGCCCCGTGAATCAGATGCGGCTCTTTACACCCACGCTGGTCCAGAAATCGCTGTTGCTTCCACCAAAGCATTCTTGTCTCAGATTGCCGCAGCATACTTGCTAGGTCTTTACCTTGCACAGCTACGCGGCAATATGTACAAAGACGAAATTCAGCAGGTACTCACCGAACTTCAGGCAATGCCCGAGAAGATTCAGACTCTGCTCGATAACGAGCAGCAGGTCAAAGACCTCGGTGTTTCCATGAAAGACGCCGACTCAGTGCTCTTCCTGGGCCGCCACGTTGGCTTCCCAGTAGCACTCGAAGGCGCTCTCAAGCTCAAGGAAATTGCGTACATCCACGCAGAAGGCTTTGCCGCTGGCGAGCTCAAGCACGGACCGATCGCTTTGGTTGAAGAGGGCCAGCCGGTCTTCGTCATCGTTCCCTCACCTCGTGGTCGCGATTCCCTGCACTCCAAGGTTGTTTCAAACATCCAGGAAATTCGTGCACGTGGCGCGGTCACCATTGTGATTGCAGAAGACGGCGATGAAGCAGTAGTACCTTACGCTAACCACATCATCACCTACCCACAGTGCCCCACTTTGTTGCAGCCACTGTTGGCAACTGTTCCTCTTCAGATTTTTGCTTGCGCACTCTCTGAAGCTAAGGGTCTTGATGTTGATCAGCCTCGTAACCTCGCTAAGTCAGTGACCGTTGAATAAACTGTGTGAACTGTAATAGAAAAGGGACGTACCTGCGGGTGCGTCCCTTTTCTATATCTGGGATTAAGGGTAGAGGGTTTTCCTACGGGGGGGGGCTGGGCCTTGCCCCAAGAGATAAAGCGCATACCGAATAGAATGGTGCGGTAGAAGGGAATCTATGATTATTGGTACCGGAATAGATGTGGTGAACATCGAAAGATTCGCCCACATTATTCAGAAGAACCCAGCCTTAGTACAACGAGTGTTTGTAGAGCATGAGCAGAAAAAATCATTGCGATCGTTGGCCGCTCGGTTCGCTGCAAAAGAAGCGATCGCTAAAGCGTTGCGCGCGCCTGCCGGAATGGTCTGGCAACACTGTTGGATTGAAAACACAGCAGACGGCGCACCGTACGTGGTGGTTGAAGGCACCGTTGCCCAGCGCGCTCGCGAACTGGGAATCAATAGATGGCACCTGAGCATCTCGCACGATGAACCCATAGCAACCGCGTCCGTCATTGCAGAACACTTGAGTGAAGATGAACTAACGTTGTTAGAGCGAATCGACCCTGAAGGCTTTGAACTCAATCAAAAAGGACTGTGAAGCAATGTGCCAAAAAGCTTATACCGCAAGTACCATTCAGGCAGTTGAAGCACCCACTGTGCAGGATGAAAACTATGACGGTTACCTGATGCAACGTGCCGCGCACAGATTGGCGCTCGTTACCCTTGAGGCGCTGGCTAAAACATCAAGCGGCAAAGTATTGCTACTGGTAGGCAAAGGTAACAACGGAGCAGATACCCTCTTTGCCGGTGCGCAGATTCAAGAGCATGGATATAGCGTTGAGGCGATACTGTCCGAAGGCTCGGCACATGAAGAAGGGCTCGAAGCTTTTCAGCGAGTAGGTGGGGTAATCATTGATTCGTTACCATCTGCCTCCACCGATTACGCCGTCATTATTGATGGAATTTTGGGTACCGGCGCTCGTGGGAGATTGCGCGGTAAATCAGCCGAAATTGTCTCTGCCCTCTGCCGGTGGCTGGAGCAACGAGAGCGCCCGCGCGTCATTGCCTGCGATATTCCCTCTGGCATTGACGCCACGACGGGGCAGATTCACCGACCAGTGCTGAAAGCAGATGAAACGGTAACGTTCATAGGGTACAAGGTGCCCTTTTTGATGCCGGCAGAACACTGGTGCGGCAAAATCACCCTTGACGATTTAGGGTTGGGTAGCAAAATGACGGAAGAGCACAGCGCGCTTTCGCGCCTTGACGATGCCCAGCTTGCAGAATTTTTTCCCACCCCCACAGCCCTCGACCAAAAATATTCGAGGGGAGTGGTGGGGATGATTTGCGGAAGCAACGACTACCCCGGTGCGGCGCTCATCAGTGTCCGTGCAGCTCTCAACGCTGGGGTAGGAATGGTTCGTTATTGCGGCACGAACGAACTCAACTTTCACATTCATCTACAGTGCCCCGAAGCTGTGTGCACCACTGCGCCGCCCAATGATTTACACGTTCAGGCATGGGCGGCAGGCCCAGGTGCTACCGGTGAGAGCCGCGAAGAAGCTCTCATGCACGCAATCCTCGCTCCCGAACCCGCGGTGCTGGACGCGGCGTCGTTAGAACTTGCTGCCCGACACATTGGCATGAACGGGCCACTTGGAGCACACAAAATCCTGACCCCGCACGCCGGGGAACTCGAAACTCTGTTGCAGTGGATTAATTCCCTGGACTCACAACGCTGGGGTGAAATAACTGGTGAAGAAGCTCCTTCTCGCACGGAAATTGAAGAGAACAGTCTGTACTGGGTTCAAGTTGCCGCCCAGCTGACCGGATCAACCGTCTTGCTCAAGGGTGCAACTACCTTGATAGCTAGTCCAGACGGTCGTGTACTGAGCGTTCGCGGAGAAACCAGCTGGATGGCAACAGCGGGTAGCGGAGACACCCTCACCGGCATCTTGGGATCGATCCTGGCGCAAGCTGTAGGTAAGCTACAACAGCAACAGGAGAATCAAAGTACCAAGCTAGACTACCCGCAGGATTTCTTCTCTCACGTTGCCGCCTGTGCAGCGCGCGTGCACAATCTAGCCGCGCTCGCAGTGCACGACGGCGTGGCGGCAGGACCCGTACCACCGTCGTTGGTGGCCGCTCACGTGCCAGCGGTCATAACCCAGTTGCTCAATGCCCGATAACCTCTGAACAAACTACAAATTGAGCCCTCGAACTAAAAAGTTCGAGGGCTCAATTTATTAATCCATGTATCTAGCGGAGCGTTTTAGTATGCGCCTTCCTGGGCGAAAACGGCTTTTACTGTGCGGAACAAAATGACGAAGTCACCAATAACCGACCAGTTCTCAACATAGTACAAATCAAGGCGAATGGATTCTTCCCATGAAAGATCTGAACGTCCGGAGACCTGCCACAAACCAGTAATACCGGGCTTTACCAACAGACGGCGGTAGGCGTCTTCTTCATACTGCGCAACTTCAGATTCTAGCGGAGGGCGCGGACCAACGAGTGACATATCACCCATAAATACATTCCACAACTGGGGTAGCTCATCAATGGAGTACTTGCGGATGAACTTACCAATCTTGGTAATTCGAGGATCGTCTGCCATCTTGAACAGAATGCCGTTGCCCTCATTTTGATCCATCAATTTTTGTTTTAACTCTTCGGCGTTGGGCACCATGGAGCGGAATTTAACCATGTGAAAAGGCATACCGCGGTAACCCACGCGCTTTTGCATGAAGAAGATCGGGCCGCCGTCAGATTTGACAATTAGTCCAATAAGCAACAGTAAAGGGGAGAGCAGAATTAGACCAAAACCAGATGCCACGATGTCAATCGATCGCTTGGTGAACGCCGCGAAACCCTC
The DNA here is from genome assembly GCA_030530925.1 of Rothia sp. (in: high G+C Gram-positive bacteria). Lineage (GTDB taxonomy): Bacteria > Actinomycetota > Actinomycetes > Actinomycetales > Micrococcaceae > Rothia. The sequence continues at coordinate 14,687 of JAUMUA010000024.1, forward strand.
CATGCGAGGGGTAGACACATGAATGAGGGGGACACCGTTGAGCGGCTGAGTACGAATACGTGGTCCTGCAATATCGGTGGTAGCAGGAGCCATAATGAGCTTGATGTGAGCTGCTGCCAGATCCCAACCGAGGGAGCGAAGCTGCTTGGGCGTTAGGCGATAACCTGAAGAAACCGCTACCGCGTGAATATTGTGCTCGCGGCATGCTCGCAATATCTCTTGCGAATCAGTGCTGTATCCCAAAACAGGAACATCATACCCCTCAACAGCGGTACCTTTCTCGAAACCTGGAAGGTAGAAAGCAACCGGGCTTAAACCAGACTGTTGTGCCCCGTAGAGGGTGTCGTACAAGTGCGCACCGGATTCGGTATCTGAAATCACCATAACGCGGGTGAGTGCGCGACCCTTTTTACGCCAATGCACCAGATAACGGCGCAAGAGCCAACGCTCTGCCAACAGAGTCAGCAAACCTACCGGGTAGGCAATCAGAATATACCCGCGGGCAAAGTCGATGGTAGAAACATAAGAAAAGATAGCGACGGCGCAAAAGAAGTAGGTCGTAGCCTTAATAACGAGACGGTATTCGTCATTGCCCTGACCCAAATAGCGAATATTGCGAGAGTTCGCGATTTCTAGCGAGATGAACCAAAGAATAGCGATTCCGATACCTGTAGCGCTGTAGTCCCACGAAGTCTGGATACGCCCCAGAACCAAAGCATCTTTAAAACCGAAGCTAATGATGTGAGCGATAACAATGGTGAAGACGATAGCCAGAAGATCAGCAACATTAAGCGCAGCAACAATTTTAGGTTGCCATGTGCGCGTATCTGGCGATTCTGCCCAACGTTCTTCAATGATGGATGCGTTTTCCACCTAATAATTCCCCTTTTTATTAGACATATGGGATTAATGATTTCTTATGCGAAGAAGACATCCCCTAAATACCCATATGGCAATATTCTATCGTCAAATCTTCTAATGCTTTGTTGTAAAAATGATAGACATAGTAAATCGCTAGGACCATCAGAAAACACCTTGCGGCACACAAACGGGGACAAATACCTTCTGACTTGGGCATAAAAGATGAGATGGGAGTCTCAAAGGGGGCAATTTTGCCGTTCAAAATATGGAATAGAACACGAAATTACAGTAGGCCGGCGTGAGTAAGAATAAATTCGGTTACCGGCTGGTAAAGGTGAGGGTTCACATTATCATCCATAGGCACAGCCACTTTGATTTGTTGTTGTTCCGCTGAAACGAAGAGCCCTGGATCATTGCAATCTGCAATACCAATAGTGGCAATTCCAGCAGAGGCAGCAAAACCAGCCAGCCCATGATCAGCAATGATTAAATCAACGAGTTTCGCGGTCTTTTTCAGCTGTGCTAGAGAAAGTTCCATTGGACCGGTGTAGTGAGTGTGTTGCAAATTTCCGTACTGCTCAAACATCACTACACCCAGAATTTGCCGAATTTCGCCGTCCAAAAATCGATCGCCTTCGTCAATCTGCACGACGGTGGCACCGGCGTCCTCTGCCGCACGTGCTAACTCGCAATAAATGGGAAACAGCCCTGCAGGGTGTCCGGTAGCGAACAAAAGATTTTGTTTTTGCGCCACAGCCTCGCCAAAGATGCGCGCGTATTCGTAGAGAGCGGCAATACACTTTTCGGCACTAATGGAATCTTGCCCCTGGAGAAAAGCTGCGTCATTTTTGGTTCCCACTCGCTCAGCCATGAGTTCGAAAACTGATTCATAGGTCCACTTGCGGGTCCATTTCACCCCAAACTCGAGATGCTCGTTGCCCTCCACAAAACCGTGCATGTGTTCGATGTTGTTTTCGCGGGAAGTAGCGATGTCACCGGTAATTTTAGATTCGTTGAGATACTGGGCGAATTCTTGATCGGTGAGGGTAAATTTTTGCAGTTTCATAGTCATTCCTTTGTTGTGGGGTTCTTGAGCATTGCGCGGTAGAGGTCAAAGAGGTGGTGGGCGGTGTTGTCCCAGGTTTTGCTGGCTGCTCGAGAGGCAGCCTGAGCGCCTAGTTTTTCTCGCAGGCTCGGATTGCGGACTAATTCTGTGATTGCCTGCGCCCACGCTACCGGCGTGCGCGGGGAAACCAGTCGCCCGCTGACTCCATCGTGCACTGCTGCGGCCAAGCCGTCGGCGTCGGTGGCAAGTACCGGGGTACCGCACGCCTGTGCTTCAAGGGCAACCAGCCCAAAGGTTTCAGAAGAGGAGGGGCAGGCGACGACGTCGGCGCGGCGAAACCGCTGAGCAAGATCGAGTGCGGGCAACGGATCGGAAAGGGAGATTGTCTCTGCAAGACCCAGCTCAGCGGCGCGTTGGCTGAGTTGCTTTTCAAAGTCAGTACCAGATTTTCCAATCATCTCGAGGGTCACAGAAAGGTCTTGCGGCAAAAGCGCGAGCGCTTCCACCAGAATTTGTGGTCCTTTCAAATGTTGCGGACGTCCGGCAAAGACAAGATGCGCGCGCGTCGAAGATCCTACGTTCAGAGATGTAACGCCCGGCTGCGGGCAAAAAATATCGGTGTCCACACCCGGTTCAATGATGACAATGTGGGCAGGTTCTGCCTGATAAAAGCGTACGAGCTGCTCTTTTTCAATCTCAGTATTGACCACCAGAGCATTCACGCCGTCAACCACTTTGCGCTCGCCGTGCCAGCGCACCGCAGGTTCGTGCGGTTCACCCTCAGAGGCGCGAGCATCTTTTGCTGCAGCGGTGGTGTGCATCGTGTGAACAATGGGAATACCTTGCCCATATGCGAGGGCGGCGAGACCAGAGAGCCAGTAGTGAGAGTGGATCACATCGGGGTTTTGGTTCATAGTTGCCGCGACGGCGTCCGCAAAGGGTGCAATAAACGCCGGTAAGTCTGCTTTGGTAGCCCCGCCGGCCCCTTCAAGCTGAATATAGTGCACGCTCACCCGCGCGTCGGGGTGTTGCTCCTGCGGCAAATCTGGGGAGGTTCGTAACGTAAAAATCTCAACCGTTAGCTGAGGGTAGCGTTCTAAAAGAGCATCTAAAGAACGCCGAATATACACGTTCATACCACCGGCATCGCCCTGACCGGGTTGAGCAAGAGGTGAGGTGTGCATGGAAATCACATGCAGATGAAGGGGTTGATTCGGCAGCGAACTCTGTACAGATTCATTCACGGTACTTACTGTATTGCACAGGACCGCACCCCATAAACATTTCACATCCAAGCAACCACCCCACGTAAGATAAGAATTCAGCACCTAGTATCCATCTCGAGGAGTTCATATGTCATCGCCAGAACCGTATTCACCGAAGATTGCCCCCGGTGCCCCCGAACGGATGGCTGTGATTGACCTCCAAGCAGTGCGAGAGAACGTGCGCGCTATTTGCTCCACCATTGGCGAACGCACCCTCATCGCCGTCGTCAAAGCAGATGCCTATGGGCACGGGGCTGTACCGGTGGCTCGCGCGGCATTAGAAGCCGGGGCGTCGATGCTTGGGGTGGCACATGCCAGCGAAGCATTTGAATTGCGCACTCACGGAATTTCGGCACCGATTCTTGCGTGGATGCACACTCTCAACACCGATTTTGATCGAGCGTTAGAAGAAAATATTGAGCTGGGCGTCTCTGGCTGGGATTTGGACGCCGTGGCTCTCGCGGCAGAGCGCACCGGGCGCGTGGCGGAAGTTCATTTGAAGATCGATACCGGGTTGGGCCGTAACGGTAGCACCATTGAAAAGTGGCCCGGATTTGTGGCGAAAGCTGCGCAACTTGAAGCAGACGGGTTAGTTCACGTTCGCGGTATTTTTAGCCATTTGGCGGTAGCTGATGAGCCACAACGCACTGAGACCGCCGAGCAGGTGGGCGTATTTCGCCAAGCGGTAGACGCTGTTTTCGCGGCGGGGCTGAATCCCGAGCTGATCCACATTGCCAATACGCCGGGCACTATTCTCTCCGCCACTGAATCCGCCACCGAAAACATTTTGGGAAATGCGGTGCGAGTGGGTCTTGGTCTCTACGGACTATCACCGATTGCCGGAACCGAACCAGCAGATTTTGGTTTGCAACCGGTGATGAGCTTTCAAACCTTTGTCAACTCCGTCAAAGAAGTACCTGCTGGGCAGGGAGTTTCTTACGGGTTGAACTACCGGACGGAGAAGCCCACCACTTTAGCGCTCATTCCGGTGGGTTATGCCGACGGCGTCCCGCGAGTTGCCACCGGCGCGCCCGTGCGTATTTACCCTGCAGGGGCAGAAGCGCGCACCTATCCTGTAGTGGGTCGTATTGCCATGGATCAAATGGTGATTGATTTGGGCGAGGCAGGGCTCTCAGCCGAATCTCACGGTTTCTTGGGAGCACCTGCGGTGCTTTTTGGTGCGGGGGAGAACCCGGCGGTGACCGAATGGGCAGATGCCGCGGGCACCATTAATTATGAAATCGTTACTCGTATTTCACCGCGCGTGCAACGGGTTTATCAGGGTGAAACCCTAGAGCAAGAAAGCTAATCCATGCCAAAAATTGATGTTGATATTAGCGGACCAGAACAAACCCGAGCAGTGGCTCTGGCGCTGGCACCTCTCTTGGATCGCGGCGATTTGTTGATTCTCAGCGGCGAACTTGGCGCTGGAAAAACTACCTTCACCCGCAGCTTAGGCGAGGGGTTGGGCGTGCGGTCGGGCGTTATTTCACCCACGTTCGTGATTTCGCGAGTACACCCTAATCTTGCTGACGGCGTGCGTCCGGGTGGTCCTGATCTGGTACATGTTGATGCTTATCGGCTCTCTTCGCCCGAAGAAATTGATGATTTAGACCTTGAATATTCTATGGATCGTTCGGTGACTGTGGTGGAATGGGGCCGCGATAAGGTGGAGCACCTCAGCGAGTCTCGCCTGGAAGTGGAACTGACCCGCGTAACCGGTGCTGATATTGAGGCCGGTCTACAGTTTGTTGCTACCGAAGATTCTGACCCCTGGCAAGAACAATCTGAAGACACCGACTCCGAGAACACCGACGACGCCCCCGAGCCGCGCTCGCTACGCATTGTGGCAGTGGGACCGCGTTGGGAAGGCGCGGCGTGGGATGAGTTGGTTAGCACGCTAGGCACATTAGGCAGTGCCTCACAGCTCTAATATTTGACCGCGCTACTACACTGGTTGATGTGTTAGTACTTGCCATTGATTCATCAGCCACAGCCTCGGTTGCGCTAGGGCGCCTTACCGACGGTTCGCCGTCCGTTGATTTTTTGACCGTTCGCGAAACCGAAGACACCCGCTCGCACGCAGAGGTGATGGCACCTTTTGTGCGCGAAACCTTAGAATCTGCGCACGCGAAACCTTCTGATATCGACGCCATAGTGTGCGGCACTGGTCCCGGTCCCTTTACCGGGTTGCGTGCCGGAATTGTTACCGCTCGCACCCTAGGTTTTGCGTGGCAAGTGCCGGTTTATGGTCTGATGAGCCTCAACGCGCTCGCTGAGGGGGCATTTACCCAGGAGTCGTTGAAAGTAGGCGATGAATTTGTGGTGGCGACCGACGCGCGTCGTCGAGAAATTTACAGCGCACAGTATCTGCGCACGGAGGGCGGTTATTCGCTGCTATCTGGACCCACCGTAGGACCTGCCACCGAAACCGCTGACCTACCGGCGTTTGGTATGGGCGCTGGAATATACCGCGAGGTCATGCAAGCGGTGCCAGAATTTGCGCACGTGCAGCCCACCGCGCAGAATCTACTACGAGCTGCAGCGCGCTGTGGCATGGAGAATCTCAGTTTAGATACCACCGCTCTGTATCTGCGTGATTCCGATGCCAAAGTACCGGCGGCTCGCAAAAAGGCAGGGGCATAAATGCTACAGACTGCTCTGCCCACTTTATCCGCGGCGGAATCTGAGACAGAGAGCCCCATCATGCGCGAGATGACCCTTGCCGATATCCCGGCGGTACACTCAGCTGAGCTCTCGCTTTTTCCCGCCGATGCCTGGCCGCTGGACATGTTTTTAGCGGAAATCACGCACGAAACACGAGCCTACGTGGTGGTGGAGTATCAGCATCGCATTGTCGGTTACGCCGGTGCTATGAGTATTGCCGATACCGCCGATATTCAAACCATTGCCGTGTTGCCAGAATATGAAGGGCGCGGCTATGGCAAAGCCATGCTGAACTTTTTACACCAAGAAGCCAACGCCCGCGGCGCCCAGCGGATTCTGCTCGAAGTACGAGCCGATAACCCCCGCGCACAACGGCTCTACGAACGTAACGGTTACACCCAGATCCACGTGCGCAAACGGTACTATAACGACGGCGTCGACGCCCTCATCATGCAAAAAGACTTATCCAATTATTCAGCGCAGGGAGACTCTCATGACTCATGAACCATTGGTGCTAGGCATTGAATCATCCTGCGACGAAACCGGCATCGGAATTGTGCGCGGCCAAAAATTGTTAACCAACACGGTGTCCTCATCCATGGACGAGCACATACGATTCGGCGGCGTCATTCCCGAAATTGCTTCGCGGGCGCATCTTGATGCGTTTGTTCCAGCCCTCAAAAAAGCGCTGGACGAAGCACAAGTGCAACTGAGCGACCTCGACGCAATCGCCGTGACCGCAGGTCCTGGGCTCTCTGGCGCGCTCATGGTGGGTGTTTCGGCGGCTAAAGCACTCGCCGTCGCCACCGGCAAACCGCTCTATGGCATCAACCACCTGGTGGCGCACGTGGGCGTGGGGCTCTTAGAAGACGCCGGTATCGAAGGGCACTCGGCAGATTTTCTGGACGGAATTCCGCGCGATGGAATTGGTGCGCTTTTGGTGTCTGGCGGGCACACCGAAATTCTGGCGGTTCGCGATATCACCTCAGACGTTGAACTCTTAGGCGCTACTTTGGACGACGCCGCCGGCGAAGCCTACGACAAAGTAGCGCGCCTGCTCGGGCTCAATTATCCCGGCGGCCCAGCTATTGACCGCGCCGCACAGCAGGGTAACCCCAAAGCTTTCAACTTTCCCCGAGGTCTTTCCGCCCGTAAATTTATGGGAACTGCACAAGAGCCCGGACCGCATCGCTATGATTTCTCGTTCTCCGGTCTCAAGACCGCAGTGGCTCGCGTGGTTGAAGGGTTTGAGGCGCGCGGTGAAGAAGTACCGGTTGCCGATATCGCTGCGTCCTTTCAAGAATCTGTGGTTGACGTTATTACTAAAAAAGCGATGTTTGCGTGCCAAGAGCGAGGAATCAAAACTCTCTTGCTCGGTGGCGGTGTAGCCGCAAACTCACGCCTGCGCGAACTTGCCGCACAGCGCTGCTCCGAGCTCGGGATTGAGCTCGTGATTCCCAAACTGTCGCTGTGCACCGATAACGGTGCGATGGTGGCAGCCCTTGGCGCGCGGTTGGTGAGTGAGGGGAGAGCGCCTTCAGGTATTGACTTTGAAACCGACTCTTCATTGCCGGTGAGCACCATTTCGCTTCCCGTATCTGCGCGCTAAACCCCAGCACTCTTACTCCGTCAATACAGCAGGGGCTCGGCAACTTTGTGCCGAGCCCCTGCTGTATTTTCTATGTTTCTTCAGAACTTTCGCCCTGACTAATTAGAGCACCCTGATGAATTAGAGAAAGCGGGATTCCTTCTTGCCTTCTTCCACCAGATAACGCACCACGGTGGTCAAATCGCCGTCGTTGTCTTGGGCAACCTTGCGCTGTTGGGCGGAACTGCCGCCGTCGTCCATGATTCGCTCAATCTGCGCCAACTCCTCAGAACACTGCAAATCTTTGGCAATGGGTTCGAGCTGATTCAGCAAACGCGTCATATCTTCGGTCACCAACAATTCTTCGTTGGCGTTGTTCTGAATAATAATCGCGTCAAGACCATAGCGGGCTGCTCGCCACTTGTTCTCTTGAACGTGCCAGGGGCGCAATGCCTCGGTGCGGCGTCCTGCCTCAAAATCGCGGGAGAGAGACTCTACTAAGCACTGATCGAAGGCAGTGATAGCGGCGATGTTATCGAGAGAGGGCAAACCGTCGCAAATACGATTTTCCATGGTGCCAAAGTGCGAAACCGGGCGGATATCCCAACGGTTCTCACTGGGGTCATCAATTACGCCGGTGACCATCAAATCGTTGAGAAACGCCTCGTATTCTTCCCAGCTCTCAAAGTTGAAGGGCAACCCTGCGGTGGGGAGCTGTTGAAACATCAGCGCTCGCTGGCTCGCGTAACCGGTATCTGAACCTTCCCAGAAAGGTGATGATGCCGAAAGCGCCAGAAAGTGCGGATAAAAGTTGGTGAGTCCGTCCAGGATAGGAAGGACCTTCGCTTTTTGGTTGATGCCGGTGTGTACATGCACCCCGTAAATCATCATCTGCCGACCCCAGTACTGCGTACGATCGAGCATCTTCTGATAGCGATCTTTACTGGCAATAGGCTGCTCAAGGGGCTTTGAAAAAGGATGTGTGCCGGCTGAGAAAAAATCGATACCTAAAGCGTCGGTGATTTTACGAAGTTTTTGCGTACCCTCGTGGAGTTGTTGCACACCCTCGCTCACCGTAGCAACCACTCCGGTCACAATTTCAATAGTGTTATCTAAAAACTCGCCGGTGATGTGTGCGTTAGAACCTGGTTCTAGAAGCTCAGGAGCTTCTTCTTTGACGTGCTCAAACACTTCTTGAGCGCGAGAACTTAGTTGCCCAGTGGTGCGGTCAACGAGTGCTAGTTCCCATTCAATCCCAAGTGTGGATTGAGCGGAATCAGCAAATTCAATCACTAGTTTCTCCTGAGGGCGATGATGAAATGTAGCTGGCGTCAAGGGAGACCAGCTGAGAAAGGTCTCTAATAACCATGTACAAGTGTATATACATAAAGAACGATTATTTCACATTATGAAATTGGCCGGGTGTGTATGGCTATACGCTGGGAAGCTGCGCCTTCGCCCAGACGCGTCAGAATCAAACTAGCCGACTCGCTACCCTTTTTCTTCTTACTTTGTCCCAGCAATTTCTTACGTAAGGACTCGGGCACAATGTCCACGCCACGTTTTTTGATGGTGAGCGTTCCAATATTTTCTTCTCGCACCCATCGCTTGAGCACTTTTTCATTGATCGGCATGGTGCTCAGGACCTCAAAACCTTGAGCGGCTGGGCTCTGGCTCAGGTGATTTGCGGTGAGGTAAGCGATGTGTTCGTCCAAAAGCTGCGCGTTAAGTTCTTGCGCGAGTTCACCCACTAAATGCGCTCGCACTATCGCCCCGTCGGGTTCATACAGGTATTTTCCGAGTTCACCTACGACAGCTGGAGTTGCCTCTGCCTCAGAAACGGGACTGCAACATTCGGCGAGCACCGCAGGCTCTAACGGGTTGGCATCTAGCACCACAGCACTACGCCGGACGCCAGCCCGGGCGAGCTTGTTGAACCACAGCACAACTTCCACCACCTGCCCGCCGTGGCTAATCCACTGCGCTTCACAGTTATCGGGAATTTCTTCATGCGGAATACCGGGGCCCATTTTCACGCCCATCGGAATACCTGTTGTGGCGAGTTCCTTCACGAAAGATAGGGGAGGGGAAAACATCTCGGGGTCAAATGTTCGCGAACTGGTGCGCCCGGCATCTACGGTACGACGTGCGGGATCCAGCCACAGAGCGCCAACCGGTTTCCCGGCATCGTCGTTCAAGTACGCCACATCTAAATTCTTGAGATCGGTACACAGCACACGAGCGTGCGCAAAATCTGCCAGGTTGAACCGCGCCAGGGCCGCGACGGTGGGATCAATCTCAATACCAACCACCGAAAGCTCTGCTTGGGCGAAACCCAGCGAATCAGCCCCAATACCACACCCTAAATCGGCTACCGAGCTAATCCCCGCCTCTACAAAACGTTGGGTATGAAACTTTGCCACCGCAGAGCGGGTCGATTGCTCATAACCAGCTTCTGTAAACAGCATACGATGTGCATTCGACCCAAATTTTTGTACCGCTGCAGTGCGTAATCTAGCCTGAGTCAAGATGTTCGAAACAGCCTCTGGTGCGAATCCCTCCGAACGCAGTGCGCTCGCATACTCCAACGCCTGCTGAGGATTATAGGGAACAAAACGATTCATGGCAGAAAGTTCTGCTTCGGTATACGGAAGTGCGGAGGGAAGCTGTTCGTTTTTCATTGTTCCCATCGTAACGAATGAGGGTGCGCTCTTCGCGAAACGCCTGTTATTTCTTGACCACCCCTTACCGCGGGTTCTAAAGTTTGAATTAGCACTTGACCGCTGACAGTGCTAAAGCGAACAGGGCGGCACCGCGACGACGCCCCGGACGTGCACCAAAGCCGGTCACCCTATAAGAGTTCTTCTATTACAAGGAGCAATAATGGCTACCATCAAGCCACTCGAAGACCGTGTTGTAGTACAGATTGTTGAAGCAGAGCAGACCACCGCTTCAGGTCTTGTCATTCCCGATACCGCTAAAGAAAAGCCTCAGGAAGCCAAAGTTATTGCTGTTGGCCCCGGTCGCACTGACGACAAAGGCAACCGCATCCCCGTTGATGTAGCAGAAGGCGACACCGTCGTATTCTCCAAGTATGGCGGCACCGAAGTTTCTTTCGAAGGTCAGGATTACCTGATTCTTTCAGCACGCGACGTTCTCGCAGTAGTCTCCCAGTAATTTCACCCCAACAGAAGGAGCTGATGAGTTCATGGCAAAACAGCTAGAATTCAACGATGCTGCTCGCAAGAGCCTTCAGGCTGGTGTGGATAAGCTCGCAAACACCGTCAAAGTAACTTTGGGTCCTCGCGGTCGCAACGTGGTTCTTGATAAGCAGTGGGGCTCACCAATCATTACCAATGACGGCGTCTCCATTGCGCGCGAAATTGAATTGGATGACCCTTACGAGAACCTTGGCGCGCAGCTCGCTAAAGAGGTTGCCACCAAGACTAACGATGTTGCAGGCGACGGCACCACCACTGCAACCGTGCTAGCACAGGCGCTGGTAGCCGAGGGCTTGCGCAATGTTACTGCAGGTGCTGCTCCCGGTGAGGTTAAGCGTGGTATTGAGATTGCTACTAAAGCAGTTTCGCAGCGCTTGCTAGAGAACGCTCGTGAGGTTCAAGGAAGCGAAGTTGCCCACGTAGCAGCTATTTCTGCGCAGTCACCTGAAATTGGTGAATTACTCGCAGAAGCTTTCGAAAAGGTGGGCCAAGACGGTGTTATCACCATTGAGGACGGCTCATCCACCGAGATCGAACTCGAAATCACCGAAGGCATGCAGTTCGATAAGGGTTATCTTTCACCCTCATTTGTAACTGATGCCGAACGTGCAGAAGCAGTTCTTGAAGATTCCTTGGTACTTCTGTACCAGGGGAAAATCTCAACTGTTCAAGAGATTATGCCTTTGCTTGAGAAAATCGTGCAGGCAAAGAAGCCCCTGACCATCATTGCTGAAGACGTGGACGGCGAAGCGCTCTCTACCCTCGTGGTAAACAAGATGCGTGGCAACCTCAACGTTGTGGCTCTGAAGGCACCTGGTTTTGGCGATCGTCGTAAAGCGATTCTCGAAGACCTCGCGATTTTGACCGGCGGCACCGTGATTACCAATGAACTCGGTGTCACCCTCGACTCGGTCAACCTCGAGCAGTTGGGCGGCGCTCGTCGTATCACTGTTACCAAGAACAACACAACCATTGTTGATGGTGTGGGAAGCTCAGAAGCAGTGGGGGAACGCGTTGCTCAGTTACGCAAAGAAATTGAGCGTGTTGATTCTGAATGGGATCGTGAAAAACTCAAGGAACGCTTGGCAAAGCTCGCAGGCGGCGTCAGCGTTATCAAGGTTGGCGCAGCAACTGAGGTTGAAGCTAAAGAGCGCAAGCACCGTATTGAAGACGCCGTATCTTCAACTCGTGCGGCTCTTGAAGAGGGCATTGTTGCCGGTGGCGGTACCGCTTTGGTTCACGCCCTAGCAGCGCTCGATAATCTCACCTTGGACTCTAAGGACGCTCAGACCGGCGTTGAGATTGTGAAGCGTTCACTGGTTCAGCCGTTGCGCTGGATCGCTGAGAACGCTGGCGAAGACGGCTATGTTGTAACCTCTAAGGTTGCAGAACTACCTCTTGGCTCCGGTTTCAACGCAAAAACCGGCGAGTACGGCGATCTCATGGGTGCCGGCGTGATTGACCCCGTCAAGGTTACCCGCTCCGCACTAGAAAACGCCTCATCGATTGCGGCGTTGGTACTCACCACCGAAACTTTGGTGGTTGAAAAGCCAGCTGAAAGCGATGACGACGAGTAAATAAAACTGCTCTCAAACAGCTAGAAATCAACGATTCCCACCTTTTGTGTTTGCTCACAATGGGTGGGAATTGTTGCTTAAGCACGTTGACCAAGGTGAACGTAAGGTAACGTATCATTTGCTATTTCTAGCGACCATTCATGAGATCAAGAAAGCCCGGTAGCCATTTGTGCTTTCGGGAAGTGGGCAGATTAATGAAACATTCCTCTTCGGGTCCTGCATCAGTTGCACCTGCCAGCGAAGAAAATGTAGCTTCACCGCGCATTATCAACA
>JAUMUA010000025.1 GCA_030530925.1 Rothia sp. (in: high G+C Gram-positive bacteria)
CCTCTGCGCAAGCCGGGTTTATCAAAGTCATTTCAATTGGCATGTTCGTTGAAGGCAACCAGCCGGTTGCCTGGCGTGGTCCCATGTTGCACCGTGCGCTTGAGCAATTTTTGACGGACGTGCATTTTGGCGCGCTCGATGTTTTGCTCCTTGATTTGCCCCCGGGCACCGGTGATATTGCTATTTCAATGGCTCAGTTGCTCCCCAACGCTGAGCTGGTGTTGGTCTCGACACCGCAGCAAGCGGCAGTTGACGTGGCAGAACGGGCAGGCACGCTGAGTTTGCAAACCGAGCAAAAAGTTGCCGGAGTCATTGAGAATATGTCTGCTATGCGCATGCCCGATGGCTCAACGCTAGAAATCTTTGGTGCTGGCGGCGGTGAAAAACTTTCCCGGCGTCTCAGCGATAGTCTGGGTTACGATGTTCCGCTGTTAGGCGCAGTTCCGCTTGATATGCAGGTACGTGCCGGTGGCGACGTCGGAGCGCCCATTGTGTGGAGTAGCCCTGACTCTCCTGCCGCCCAAGAAATCACGAATATCGCTCACCAGCTCTCGCACAAAAAGCGGGGGCTCGCAGGTAAGAATTTACCGCTCAACCTCTCATAACTTGTTGAGCTTTTCCACCCTAAAGCGACGGTAAAAAAACTATAAAAAAACCGGGGGCCTCACAACTATGCGAGGCCCCCGGTTTTCTGTTTAAAAATCTTTTAAGTTGCGTCCGTATCAAACGGTGCGTACGCCCCGCGAGGTAAACGGTTGAGGTTTTGTTCAGCAGGTTTATTGAGTTCACGCTCGCGCTCTGCCGCAGCGGCTCGCTCGGCGTCGTCCTCAGCCAACGCTTCACGCACAATCACGCGCGGATCGTACTGACGAGGGTCATACTGCTTCCAGTCGAGGCCTTCCAGAATGTCCCCGCCCATGCTCTCTTTGAGATCGTCACGAGCTTCAAAGGCCATGCCTCGAACCCATTTCACGCCGTCTCGCAGTTTTTGAGCATATTCGGGCATACGTTCTGGGCCAATCACTACAAATGCAATGATGACCAAAATGATAAATTCCATACCACTAATACCGAACACAATAACGAAGATTACCAGCAAAACCCCCAGAAAACCTGAAAACACAGTGAAGTTCTATATGATGTTCGAAGTGCATAGATTAGACACAGGAGATACTTATGAAAATCGTTGAACCGCACCATACGAGTCATCAAGAATCCTGGTCTTATGTTGAAAACTTCCCTCAAGAGACAACAGATCTTCTAGCCGCTCGCGCCGCAGCGGCGAACCTTGGGTGTACCCCGGTCAGTGCTCACACCGTCGATTTGTTGCGAGTTCTAGTTGCTAGCTCGGCAGCGCACAATGTTTTAGAAATCGGCACCGGCGCCGGCGTCTCTACTCTGGCATTGCTACAGGGCATGGAACCGGGTTCAGCGCTCACCACCATCGATATTGATAACTCTCGGCTGCAAAGAGCTCGGCAAATTATTCAAGACTCCCCCAACGGCAAAAAACACCGAGTACGCACCATCTGTGGTGAAGCCTCCGCTGTACTGCCCAGACTCTCTATTGGCTCCTACGATTTGGCGTTCATTGACGCCAGTGTTGAGGTGGCAGAGAACTGCGTGTATCAGTGCTTAGGGCTCATCCGCTCAGGCGGTCTGCTTATTTTGCACAACGCGCTCAATCATGGAAAAGTTGCCCAGCCAACTCAGCGCGATGCGCTGACTACCGCGCACCGGCGTATCCTTCAAGATGTTCAAGAATGCACCGACGATGTCTTTGTTTCGCTCTTGCATTCGACCAACGGCATTTACGTGGTGTACAAACGCTAAAAACCCCTCCCCAAGCAGACTGGTTCTATAACAAAAGCCCGCTCCCAGATATAGGAGCGGGCTTTGAGCATCTGCTCAATAATTGCTAGCTAAAGTTTGCAAGACATTCTTTAAGTGCTTCAATTTCTTCTTGAGAAATTTCAAGCACTAGGCGTCCTCCACCTTCAATGGGCATCTTCATATTGATGCTTCGTCCTTCACGAACTACCTCTAAGGGGCCATCGCCAGTTCGGGGTTTTTGTGCCGCCATGCTCTTCTCCTTGTACTGATTGCCCTGAACGGAATCGTGTTAGTGCAATACTGTGATACATCCCATGATAACCCTACTGAGCAAATCTTAATCTTAGAAACTCACGTGACACGTCAAATAATTTTTAGGGCGGATAGTCGCCACCGGTAGGCAATTCTTTCCAGTGCCATAACCAACCGACCCACCCAAATTGCAATGCGGCACCCCCTGCAAGTAACGTGAATCGATACGCACGGGAGACTGAGAAAGCCACTAGAGCGAGCGCCAGTGGAAAGAGCGGGAGCAACATTCTAAAAAGAGAACTTTGCGGGTTAAGGAAAAGCACTAAATACCCCGCATAGCTTGCACACCATACCAGTAGCGTTGAATCGAGTACGGACCGCACCGTAGCGGACGTCAAAAATGCAACAAACACCAGGATCAGCACGATAAAGATGATTGGTCCCCACAAACCAAAATAGTGAATACTTTGCTCAAACCAGGGTTGAACCAAAAAGAGATCAGAGTGGCGCCATGCAGTTTCGGTAGCGGTGTAGGCATCGATTCTGCCGGTTTTCATCCAGGCGATGACCGGCCATAATAACGCTGAAACACAAATGAGGAGGGCAGAAATGAGCTGTGCACTATGAGCTCGTAAAGCGCCGCCCCATCGGTGGTTGGGCTTGTGATCTTCGGGCTGCTCTAGTAAGCCTTTCATAAAAGCTATGAACCACAGAATTCCTGCGCAGGCGCCTAAGGGCACTCCCACCGGACGAGAAAGCGAGGCTAAGAACGCAAAAGGAACGGCGGTAAACCAATGCTTCTTAATCAAAAAATACAAGCAAGCCGCCAAAAACATGAGGTTAAACGCTTCGGCGTAGGCAACTTGCAATACCGGTGCGATGGGCGCAAATGAAAAGAGAGCAACGCTCCACAATGCCAGTGAAGCTGAGCTTTCACCCGTAGTTTTACCTGAAACAGCCCGCGCCCGTTCAACAGAGGCTTTGAACACTGCATAAATAATCACTGCGGCACCAAATCCGCTGAGCATCGAAACGATCGCCGCCCACACAAAATAATCGCCGCCGAGCAGATTCTGCCAAAACGCCACAAACTTTGGATACAATGGATAAAACGCCCAGGTGTTCTCTTTGACCCGCCCTGCGGTGTCAACCGGTAGCTGCGTTGGATACCCAACCTCCGCAATTTTACGGTACCAATCGGCATCCCAAATACTCACAAAACGCAAATAATCCATGGGGGTGGAACTCCAGGGACTATAGGTTTCTTGTTTGCCCACCACTGTAAAGAGCGCCCAACCAACAATGCGACTCACGGCAAAGATCATCACTACTTGCACCAGCACCGGTATCGCTAAAAACTGTCTGCCAAAGGTATTCGCGGCATGCAAAATCTGTAGGGAGAGCTGATCTCTTTTAGTCCACATGGGGATCCGCACCATGAAGGCGAGCTGCGGCGAGGCGACGGTTCTCAGCACTCAGTTGTTGAATCACGGCGTCTACTTCGTCCCGGTTATAACCCATAAAACTCTGTGAAAATTTGAGGTTTTCAAACTCTAAAGCTGATGGCTCAGATGAAAGAATCAACGGCATTTCCCCGGAGGCGGGAACGTCTGTGCCATCTTCTGCCAGCACCTGCAATGAACGACGCGCGGGGAACACCCGATCCGAGCCCAGCACGGCAAGTGCCACCATCGTCGTCGCTAAAACTAACAGGGTAAAACCAACTAATAAATAGTTCATGAGTGCTCTCTTAGCTCGCGCAGAAAAAATTTTTGTCTCTAGCTTATGTCATATAAGTGAAGACTTTCTGAACGATGTGCAACACAATGGATGAATAAATAACATAAGATATGTATTTACTCACTTTAGTGAATGAATCGCATCACTGTGGTTCGTATTTCTCACACACTCATCTATTGGCAGGAGGACCTATGAACGAAACATTGGTTCAGCTCAAATCCGTCAACAAGCATTACGGACCCTTGCACGTACTCAAAGATATCAATCTTGAAGTTGGTAGGGGTGAAGTTATTATTTTGTTGGGTCCCTCAGGCTCAGGTAAATCAACGCTGTGTCGCACCATCAACCGCCTCGAAACCATCGATTCAGGATCCATCACTATTGATGGCAAAGAACTACCGGAAGAGGGTAAGGCACTCGCTAATCTGCGCGCCGAAGTGGGAATGGTTTTCCAGTCCTTCAATCTTTTCGCACACAAATCGATTCTCGATAACGTCACCCTTGGTCCCCGCAAAGTGCGCGGACTCTCCAAAACCGAGGCAGACGCCGAGGCTATGGCCCTCCTTGAAAAAGTGGGTGTAGCTAACCAAGCCCAAAAGATGCCTGCTCAGCTCTCGGGTGGTCAGCAACAGCGCGTAGCAATTGCCCGGGCGTTGGCAATGCGACCCAAGGTTATGCTGTTTGACGAACCAACATCAGCATTGGATCCCGAAATGGTCAACGAAGTGCTGGAGACCATGGTTAATCTTGCCCGCGAAGGCATGACCATGATTGTGGTAACTCACGAGATGGGCTTCGCTCGTCGTGCTGCCGATCGCATTGTGTTCTTGGCAGACGGCGAAATCGTAGAGCAGGCAACTCCCGACGAATTCTTCTCGAACCCACGTTCAGATCGCGCCAAAGATTTTCTTTCGAAGATTCTGAATCACTAAGGAGCGATCACACTATGTCTCTCATGCAGAAACTGAAAAAGCGCACCGTTGTAGCCGCGACGCTGGCAGCAACAGCAGTCCTGGCATTTTCTGGGTGTTCCTCCGATACATCGGGCGATAAAATCCGCATCGGTATCAAGTATGATCAGCCAGGTCTTGGCTATCAAGACGGTAAAAATTACACCGGCTTTGACACCGACGTCGCACGCTATGTTGCCAAAGAACTTGGCTACTCCGAGGATCAAATTGAATGGGTAGAATCACCCTCAGCAAACCGTGAGAACATGCTCAAAAACGGTCAGGTAGACATGATTCTTGCGACCTACTCAATCTCTAACACGCGCCTCAAAACCGTTGATTTCGCCGGCCCATATTTTGTGGCGGGCCAGGATTTGCTGGTGCAAAAGAGCAACACCGATATTACCGGCCCTGACTCGCTCAACGGCAAAGATCTCTGCTCGGTCACAGGTTCCACCTCGGCTAAAAAAATCCAAGACAAATTCGCCTCCAACGTGCAGCTAGTGCAACAGAATTCCTACTCTGACTGCGTCGTAGCACTGAACGCGGGAATGGTTGACGCCGTCACCACCGACGACATCATCCTGGCAGGTTTGGGAGCCACCAAAGCAAACAAAGGCGAACTCAAGCTCGTCGGTAACACCTTTACCAAAGAGCAATACGGTGTGGGTCTGCCCAAAGGCACCGATAAGTGCAAAGCCATCAACCAGGCAATCAACAAGATGGTTGAATCTGGCGCTTGGGAAGAAGCCATCAAGAAAAATGTGGGCGATTCGGGATTCACCTATAACAAGGAAATCAACCCACCCAAACTTGGCGATTCCTGCGCTGCACCCCAAGAAGAAAAGAAATAACTCACACTACTTTTAGAAATGGAGGCTCCCGTGTCATTTGGCGATCAGCTCTCCACGCTCTTTAGCACCTACAACGTGCTTGGCGCGTTTTGGGTCAACGTTCAGCTCACTTTCTGGGCAGCTATTGGCGCCTTCGTCATCGGATCAATTCTTGCTCTGATGCGAATCTCCCCGGTGCCCTCGTTGCAGTTCATAGGCACCGCCTACGTTCACATTTTTCGCAACACCCCGCTGACCATTTTGATGACCCTGGCTATTTTGGGCGTGTGGACACAGTTTCAGTTGCAACTGGTATCTGACTTCAAAGCAAACTTTTTTATCTACGCAGTAATTGTTCTGGCAATCTACCACGCCTCTTTTGTGTGTGAGGCAATCCGCTCGGGTATCAACACCGTGCCGGTGGGCCAGGCAGAAGCCGCTCGTGCGATTGGTCTAGGGTTCTTTCCTGCCGCGCGTCATATTATCTTTCCGCAAGCTCTTCGCGGTTCTATCACCCCGCTGGGCAACACGCTGATTGCATTGGCTAAAAACACCACCGTAGCTACTGTGGCGTCGGTAGCAGAAGCCTCGGGCATGATGAAATCAATGATTGAGTTCAACTCAGATCTGATCTTCGTCATCTTCCTCATTTTTGCCATGGGCTTTGTGGTAATTGTTGTTCCTATCGGCGTGCTCACAACCTGGGCTTCACGTAAATTGGCGGTGAAACGATGAGTTCTTCAGTACTCTTTGATACTCCCGGGCCCAAGGGCCGCAAGCTCACCTTAATTTTCAATATTGTGGTTGCGCTCTTACTGTTTGCCGGTATTGCTTACGTTTTGGTGGTGATGCACCGCCAGGGCCAGCTCGAAGCTGATAAATGGACGGCGCTCTTTACCTCTCGCGCCTGGACGTATTACTTTATTCCGGGACTGTTATCCACACTCAAAGCTGCTGTGATTTCAGTGGTGACCTCGTTGATTTTTGGTATGGTCTTTGGCTATATGCGCCTCTCGACCTCCGCACCTCTTCGCTGGATCGCCACCGTGGTGGTGGAATTCTTCCGCGCGGTACCGGTGCTGATTATGATGATTTTCTTCTGGCTCTTCCTGGGCAAAATGGCGCTCTTTTCGCCGCAACAACTTCCCTTTATCGCCGTCGTGTTGGGTCTGACCCTCTACAACGGTTCGGTGATTGCAGAGCTGTTGCGCTCGGGCGTCAAACAGCTTCCCAAAGGTCAGGGCGAGGCTGGTTTGGCTATTGGTCTTACCCCTAGCAAGGTACTGCGTTCTATTTTGATGCCGCAGGCGATGATGACGATGTTACCCTCTTTGGTCAGCCAGTTCGTGGTGATTTTGAAAGATACTGCTCTTGGTTACATCATCTCGTACCCCGAGTTGTTGGCATCAACGCGACGCTTTGGCTCGGGTGAAGGCAACATTTTACAAACCCTGCTCTTGGCAGCAATTCTGTTCATCATCATCAACTTTGCGCTGACGATGCTGGCCACCTGGCTCTCTGGGTTCTTGAAATCACGCTCGTCAACGGGCATCAAGAAAGCTGACGGCATTCCCGGCGAAATTGATAACCCTAACCCCGCAACGATTGCAATGTTCAAGCTCCCCAAAGCTTAGACTGAGCTATTTTGCAATGAAAAAATGCCCCGAACCATTTTCGTTCGGGGCACTTTTTTATCTCTTAGCTACATTTAAACATCAGCTGTGAGGCGCTGAGCCACTTGTGCAAGGCCTCAAAGCACTGCTGAATATCTGCCGCTGCCACGTGTTCGTCGTCAGTATGCGCAAGTAACGCGTCACCGGGGCCAAAATTGACGGCGGGAATTCCGATTTCTGAGAAACGCGCGACGTCGGTCCACCCGTATTTGGGTTTAGGTTTTTGCCCCACCGATTGGATCAGCGAAGCACTCATGGGAGCGTCCAGCCCAGGGCGCGCGGCGGACGAGCGATCCACAAAGTCTAGTTCGAAACCAGAGAAGACTTCTTGCATGTGAGCAGTTGCTTGTTCCAGCGTCTTGTTCGGGGCAAAGCGATAGTTGATATGCACCGATGCTTCATCGGGAATCACATTGCCCGCAACACCACCAGTAATCTGCACGGCGTTGAGCCCCTCGCGGAAGGCAAGGCCTTCTACCTCATACGTTTGCGCAGTGTACGCTTTGAGGCGATTGAGCACTTCACCCATCGCATGAATGGCGTTCTCGCCCATCCATGACCGACCCGAATGAGCACGTTTTCCGGTGCAGTGAATCCAAAAACGCATGGTGCCATTGCAACCGCCTTCGATGGTTCCGTTGGTGGGTTCCAGAAGCACAGCAAAATCGGCGTCCACTAATTTCTCTCGGTGGTTCCGCATGAGGCGCCCCAGCCCCGAATGATGCGAAGCAACTTCTTCGTTGTCATAAAAAACATAAGTGATGTCGTAATCGGCATCTGTTAACGCGGCGGCGAGCGCCAACTGCACAGCAACCCCACCTTTCATATCGGTTGCCCCGCGCCCGTACAGGGTCCGCGCGCCCTCCACATCCCGCCATTGCGAAGGTACCGTACCTGCAGATTGCACGGATGCGGGCAAGGGTACGGTATCGAGGTGACCTGCCAGCACCACCCGCTGAGCTTTGCCCCAGTTGGTGCGCGCGATGAGCGAGTCGCCGTCCCTGGTGAGCTCAAGGTGATTGAGCTGCGCGAGCGCTTTCTCGACGGCGTCGGCTAAGCGCGCTTCGTTGGCGGAGACCGAAAAAATATCGATGAGGTCGGCGGTAAGTTGCGCAACGTCCTGGGAAATGTTGAGTTCGTCCGGACCATATTGGGAAAAATCTTTAGCTGTGAGGTTCTGTTCTTTGCTCATGGAAACCACTTTACAGTTTCAGCATTTTTACCTCTTGAGGTATCTCATATTGTGTGGTGAGAATGCAGCAGAACGCCAAGCAAACTAAGCTTGTTTTTTATGACTGAAAATAATTCTCGTTCCGCTTCTG
The DNA here is from genome assembly GCA_030530925.1 of Rothia sp. (in: high G+C Gram-positive bacteria). Lineage (GTDB taxonomy): Bacteria > Actinomycetota > Actinomycetes > Actinomycetales > Micrococcaceae > Rothia. The sequence goes on from JAUMUA010000025.1 coordinate 8,604, forward strand.
GCTTGGGTCTAGCTACCGTTGTTGCAACTGGCGCTAACGCTGGAACTGTTCTTGATACCTGGTTCCCACACCCCGCGCTCAGCGATACCATTGACGAATCGCAGCGATCCGCCCTGGAGGCGCTCGTAACTGAGGACTCGGCGCGTAATGTGCGCACCGAAGTGGTTTCATTGTCCGTTGATCTTGACGCCGCGCCCAAAAGCGCCTCCGATGCCTACCTTCGTTTGCATCTGCTCTCATGGTGCTTGGTAGAACCTAACTCCATCAATCTTGACGGGCTTTTTAGCAAGCTCAATAACGTTGCTTGGACCAATTTTGGTCCTGTTCTTGCCTCTGAAATCAACTCGGTGATGCCTGCCCTGCGCCAGCGCGGACACGTCAGCATTTCGCATGTGGACAAATTCCCCCGCATGATCGACTATGTGGTTCCTGCCGGCATTCGAATTGGTGATGCCGACCGCGTGCGCCTAGGCGCCCACTTGGCATCCGGTACCACCGTGATGCACGAAGGTTTTGTGAACTTCAACGCAGGTACCCTGGGTACCTCGATGGTTGAGGGTCGTATTTCGCAGGGCGTCATCGTAGGTGACGGTTCTGATATCGGCGGTGGCGCATCTACCATGGGCACGCTCTCCGGTGGCGGTACCGAGCGCGTTTCAATCGGTGAGCGCACGTTGATTGGTGCAGAAGCCGGAGTGGGCATTGCTATTGGCGACGATTGCGTAGTGGAGGCAGGACTCTACATTACAGCCGGCACGCGAGTTACTGTTCTGGTACCTGGTCAGCAGCCCCAGCAGGTCAAGGCTTCAACGCTCTCTGGTGTTTCGAACCTGTTGTTCCGCCGTCATTCTGAAACTGGCCGTGTTGAAGCGCTCCCCCGCGCTAACAATACCGTTGAACTCAACGATGTGTTGCACGCGAACTAACTCATTTTTCTGCCCCACTTGTGGGGTAATGTGCACTAGTTCTTTCCCAAAACAGCTCGTACTTTGCCGGTAGAGTTGAGAACACCACCATATCTAGGGAGAATTATGAAAATTATGGTTACCGGCGGTGCCGGTTATATCGGTTCGCATACCGTGCTCGAATTGCTCAATGCAGGCCACGAAGTTGTTGTTATGGACAACCTTGCGAACTCTTCCGAAGAATCATTACGCCGTGTTGCTGAATTGACCGGCAAAAAGGCTGAATTCCGCAAGGTTGATTTGCTCGACGCTGAAGGCATGAAAGAACTGTTCGTGGTTGAAAAGCCTGAGGCGGTCATTCACTTTGCTGGTCTCAAGGCTGTGGGCGAATCTGCTGAAATGCCGCTGTGGTACTACCGCACCAACGTCACCGGAACCCTCAATCTGCTTGCTGCTATGGAAGCTGCAGATTGCAAGTCCATCGTATTCTCATCCTCTGCAACGGTGTACGGTGAGCCTGAGGAAATGCCTCTGACCGAGAAAATTAACATGGACGCGCAGTCTTGCTACGGTCGCACTAAAGAGCACATCGAAGACATTTTGCGTGACCTCGGCGCTTCAGATAGCTCCTGGAATATTGCATTGTTGCGCTACTTCAATCCCGTAGGTGCGCACGAATCTGGCCGTATTGGTGAGGATCCTTCGGGCATTCCCAACAACTTGGTTCCGTTCATTGCGCAGGTAGCTGTAGGACGCCGCGAGTTCTTGAACGTCTTTGGCAATGACTACCCCACTGTTGATGGCACCGGTGTGCGCGACTACATTCACGTGGTTGATTTGGCTGATGGCCACCTCAAGGCGCTGGATTACATTAGCCAGCACGGTGGCTTGCACACCTGGAACTTGGGTACCGGTAACGGTTACTCAGTGCTTGAGGTTTTGCACGCATTTGAGGACGCTTGCGGTAAGGAACTTCCCTACAAGATCGTTGATCGACGCCCCGGCGACGTCGCTGTTTCCTACGCTGATCCGTCGTCGGCTCTTGCCGATTTGGGTTGGTCAGCTCAGCGCGACATCAAGACCATGGTGCGCGATCACTGGAACTGGCAGAAGAACAACCCTAACGGTTACGAAGCATAAGAGGTTCTAGCTTAACCAGAGAACGTACACTTTAAGCTCCAAAATACACGCTATAGCGTGTACCAACAGAGCTGCAAGTGTACGTTCTTTTCACATGAGCGTCCTATTTCCCTTGTGAACACCGGGTGATGGAAGTACAATTTCTTGTACGGAGGTTTTATGAAAACTTACACCTACTCAGAGTCTCGAGCAAAATATGCAGAGGTGCTGAACACCGCAGAGCTCGATCGTGAAGAAGTAATTATTACTCGAGCAGGCCATGAGCCTGTGGTGGTTTTATCACTGACGGAGTACGAATCTCTGAAAGAGACTGCTTATCTCTTGCGCTCACCACATAATGCAGAGAGATTAGTTCACGCGATCGAAGAACTCAATTCCCATCGCGGTATTGAGCAAGATCTTATTGAAGACTAATGAATATCATTTGGCACTCTTCCGCTTGGGAAGACTATTTGTGGTGGCAGACTCAGGATAAGAAAACCATGAAACGCATCAATTTGCTCGTCAAAGATATTATGCGTAATGGTAATCAAGGAATTGGAAAACCCGAGGCTTTAAAACATTCTCTCTCTGGATTTTGGTCTCGTCGCATTTCGGATGAACATCGTTTGGTATACCGACTTTCTGAGAACTCCGTAGAGATTGCTGCCTGCCGTTATCACTACTAGTGCACAAGAAGATTAAAAAGAACGTACACTTTAAGCTCCAAAATACACGCTATAGCGTGTACCAACAGAGCTGAAAGTGTACGTTCTTTTCACATGAGCGTCTTATTTTCGCGAGTCCTGCACAACATGAATGAGCGCATCGTCCTGCATCAAAATTTTGGGGACGAATCGCTCCCCTACCACGGTAGGAAAAAGGGGTTTCCCTCGATAACAATCTAGCTGATCCAGCGGAATCCACACCAAGGATTCAGGAACACCGTGGGTATCTGTTTCACCAGTCACGATATCCAAAGAAGTATCAATATCACCCTCGACCTCGACGACAAAATATTGCGCGACCTCATGAGCGTCATACCATCCAAAAGGCTTTGCATCTAAAGTGAAGAAATTTTCAACAATTCCCACCGGGCGCACCGCAGATATATTCAGCCCTGATTCTTCCCGGACTTCGCGAACCACTGCAGCCTCAGCTGTTTCACCTAGATGGATGCCGCCGCCAACGGTATAAAAATAATCCACAGCATCAGTGGTAGCTGCCAAAAGCTTGTGATCTCTAATGATCAGTGCAACCGCCCGATAACGGAACCATTGCTTCGTCGCGTCATCAACAATTCCAATATCACCCATGCCCAGCTCCTCGTTAAACAAAAACGTACACTCTTGGCTCCAAAATACACGCTATAGCGTGTACCAATAGAGCTGAGAGTGTACGTTTTCCGCTTTAAACCTAAAACTAGGCTTTACTTAGCACCGGGGTAATGACGCAAACCCTCACCAATGTAAACCTGGCGGGGGCGACCAATCTTGGTCTCAGAATCTTGAATCATTTCACGCCACTGCGCAATCCAACCGGGCATACGGCCCAAAGCGAAGAGCACGGTGAACATTTCTTCGGGGAAGCCCATTGCCTTGTAAATCATGCCGGTGTAGAAGTCTACGTTCGGGTATAGCTTGCGCTCGATGAAGTAATCATCGCCCAAAGCCTTCTCTTCAAGGCGGCGAGCAATATCCAGAAGCTCGTTATTGCCGCCCATCGATTCCAGAACCTCATCGGCAGTGTTCTTGATGATGCGTGCGCGAGGATCGTAGTTCTTGTACACGCGGTGGCCAAAGCCCATCAGACGAACGCCGTCTTCTTTGTTCTTGACCTTCTCCATGAACTTCTCAGGCTCAATGCCCTCAGCCTGAATCTTGCGGAGCATGTTCAAAACAGCCTCGTTAGCGCCGCCGTGTAGCGGACCGTAGAGAGCGTTAATGCCTGCGGAGATGGAGGTGAAGATGTTTGCGTGTGCAGAGCCAACCAAACGAACGGTGGACGCCGAGCAGTTCTGCTCGTGATCTGCGTGCAAGAGCAACAGCGTATCGAGTGCCTTAGCCATCACCGGGTTAACTTCGTATTCCTCGGTGGGGAAACCAAAGCACATCTGCAGAAGGTTCTCTGCGTAATTGAGGTTGTTCTTGGGGTACATGAAGGGCTCGCCCTTGGATTTCTTGAACGCATAAGCAGCAAGAGTAGGTACCTTGGAGAGCAAGCGGAAGGTAGAGATTTCTACCTGGCGATCGTCAAAGGGATCGAGCGAGTCAGAGTAGAACGTTGACATCGCAGAAACCGACGCCGCAAGCACAGCCATGGGGTGCGCATCGCGTGGGAAGCCGTCAAAGAAGGTTTTGAAGTCTTCGTGCACCATGGTGTGACGGCGAATCATGGTTTCGAACTCGTCGAGCTCGGTTTCTGAGGGCAGGTTGCCGTAAATAAGCAAGTATGCGGTCTCAACAAAGCTTGAGTTTTTAGCGAGTTCTTCAATGGGGTAACCGCGGTAGCGAAGAATGCCCTCTTCACCATCGATGTAGGTGATGGCAGATTTAGCATTTGCGGTGTTCATAAAACCGGGGTCGTAGGCTACGTGACCGGTTTCTTTGAGCAGACCCGCAACGTTAAAAGCGCCGTTGCCTTCAACTGAATCAATATGCTTCAGATCTAGAGTTTTCTCTCCGAATGAGAGCTGTGCGTCTTTATTATCAGACATAAAAAATGTTCCTCCGTGTGCTTGGAGCAGATATTTTCGCGGTTTTAGAGCAGCAGCACACCGAGTCGGTCTGTACTGACAACGCCGAATCGCGGAAATAAGTGATCTTAGGTATCAGAATACTAGGAATAATGGGAGCGGTCACCTTGAGCATGCCCTCAGCGAAGTTTTGAGGACATTATGACTTTTTCTGACATTATGCGTTGTTTAGACGACGCGCGGCGGCTTCGATATCTGCACTCGTCGCCGTCAGTGCCACGCGCACAAAACCATTGCCTTGCTCGCCGTAGAAAACACCGGGGCCGATTAGAATGCCCAGCTCTGCGAACTTCTGAACGGTTGCCCAAGTGTCTTCGCCCGCCGTTGCCCAGAGGTACAAACCGGCCTCGGAATGTTCGATACGCATGCCAAAGTTCTCCAATGCAGCCAGAAGGGTCTGACGGCGCTGGCGGTAGAGATCTTTTTGCTCCATCACATGTGAATCATCGGAAAGCGCTGCAACCATCGCCGCCTGAATGGGCGCTGGCACAATCATGCCCGCGTGCTTGCGGGAGTTGATGAGATTAGGCATCAACTCAGCGTCCCCTGCAATGAAAGCCCCGCGGTAGCCCGCCAAGTTTGACTGCTTGGACAGCGAGTACACGCTAAACAATAAGTTCTGAGTGCCACCGCTGACGCGCGGGTCAAGAATCGAAGGAATCTGAGAACCACCCTGTTCGGCGTCCCACTCCCCCCAGCCAAGCTCTGCGTAGCATTCGTCAGAAGCCACCACCGCACCTAGTTCGCGGGCGTCTTCAACAAGTTTTTTGAGTTCTTCCACGCCGCGCACAATGCCGGTGGGGTTTCCTGGCGAGTTAACCCAAATCAGCTTTACCCGTGCCCGGACGGCTTCATCGAGTTCGTCCAAAGAGTCTGCGGCAACTGCCTCAGCACCGGCAAGGGTAGCCCCAATGTCGTAGGTGGGGTAGGCAACGGTGGGGCGCACCACGACGTCGCCCTTGCCCAAACCCAGCAAAAACGGCAGCCAGGCAACCAGCTCTTTTGAACCGACGGTGGGCATCACCTGCTCCACCGAAAGACCGGGGACGCCGCGGCGTCGGGCAAACCAGTCGATGATTGCTTGGCGAACCTGCACGGTGCCGTGAGTAGTGGGATAACCCGGGGCATTGGTGGCTTCTGCCAACGCGCGCTGCACTACAGCAGGGGTGGGATCGACCGGGGTGCCAATCGATAGGTTGATGATTCCATCGGGGTGTTGCTGAGCGACTTCGCGATAGGGCGCCATTTGCTCCCACGGATACTCGGGTAGGTCAAGTCCGAAAGACATGAGGAAAATCCTTTGATGTTGAAATGAAAATTCTTGATACATGACGTACGCAAACGGTGGACAGAGAAATATCTCTGCCCACCGTCAAAAAATTACCAGGGTTTAGTCTTTGTTCTGTGGCGGAAGTTCAGCAATCCACTGCACATCTTTACCAGTGTTACCCAGGCGAGCTGCGCCGCCGGGTGAACCCAAATCGTCAAAGAAATCTACGTTAGCTTGAGTGTAGTCTTCCCACTCCTGCGGAACGTCGTCTTCGTAGTAGATTGCCTCAACGGGGCACACGGGCTCGCAAGCACCACAGTCAACGCATTCATCGGGGTGAATGTAAAGGGTTCGCTCACCTTCGTAGATGCAATCTACGGGGCATTCTTCAACGCATGCGCGATCTTTAATATCAACGCAAGGCTGAGCAATAACGTACGTCATGCAGTGTGCCTTTCTCAGACTTGAAGTTGCGCACCAAAACCGGGTGCAGATTCAACATTTATTTTCCATGGTAACGGTAATAGAGAGCGCAAACATATTTTAGTGGTCTATTCGACAGCTTTAGCGGCGCTGTGCTCGCCGCGCGGCACGACGACGATGGCGGCTGACCACAAGGTTCGCCACGATAGTTGCCGCAAGGGTTCCGAGCATCCAAATGGTACCTGCCAAACCGACGGGAACTTCGGGGTTGACCAGCACCAACACTGATTGGTGCTTTGCGAACGCAAACGCAGAAACTAACAAGAATGCCACCACGCCCACCAGAGATCCTGCCCAGCTAGGGCGCGAGCGCAACGCGTTCCACAGTGAGGCAGTGAAGACCAAGAAAATTGCCAAAATGGCGCCCCAGGGCACAAACACTGTGTCTGAAATGTACCAAATATATGCGTGGTACATGGTGCCAATAAAGCCGGTGAGCAGCCCCAAGCACACCCCAGATATCAGAGCGTTGCCGGCTCCCACCTCATGCTCTAGTGGCTCCCCCGCCAGAGAATGCAAAGGGGTGCTGGGAGCTGGCACCGAGGCTTGCAACAAACGGTAGGTTTCGCGCGCCGAAATATGTTGCGGCACCAAATTCGAGTATTGAAAAACGTGATCGCTGCAAATAATAATCTGCGTCTTATGCGCTGCCATAGCATTGCGTTTGCGCTCCAGCGAGCCGTCAATCACCGCTTGGACGCGAGTATCTGCAGGGTCGATATCGCCTTCAAGTCCCCATACCAATTTGGGTTCGGCGTCGGTTCCTGCAACTTCTGCCAGCGCACGCTGGGTCACCTCATACACCCGGCGGTGATCAGGGTGCCCGTAGCCTCCGCCGTGATCGTAAGTGACCACCACGTCAGGACGACGTGCCCGCAACACCGCAACCACACCAGCAGCTTCGTCCTCAAGGCTTAGCGCGGTAAGCGAATCAGCTGACGCCGCAGGATTAGGAGCGGCGCGCCCGTCCTCACCCCACACCATGCCGGAATCGCGGAAAATCCGCTCAGAACCGCCGATTGCGGCGACTCCCTGACCCAAATAAAAGTGCTGATCGACTCCCAGCGCTGTGAGCGCTTCAGCAAGCTCACCTTCTCGATAAGCGCCTAGTCCGGCACCGAAATCAGTGGTTTCGGGGTGCTCAGCTTCTAAATGTTTGAGTTCGGGCGGGATCACCTCGCCCATTTCGCCGCGCGTCATGGTCAGCAAATCAACGCTAACGCCCTCTTGTGCCAAATACCCCATGGTAGCCCCGGTTGAGGTTGATTCATCGTCGGGGTGAGCGTGAATAAAAAGTACTCGCGCATCCTGGGGACGAACCCCCTCTGGAAGCAGAGAAAACACGGCATCGCGGGTTACAAATTTACCCTGTTCAGGGTAATGAGGGGTATTTTCTTCTGACACGTATCTCTCCTGTGTCTTCTCAAAAACAGTGGGGGTATCAACTAAATGACTCAAGGGGCCGCCAGCTGGCGGCCCCTTGAAAATGTTCCAGTATCAACGGACGCATTTCAGCGTTCATGTTTCAGAACGTAGTTATAAAAACAAGGTTATTGAAACAAGCTATGTGAGGAACAGCTTGGATATGTACAACCGAGTTAACTAGCGGTACGAGACCAACGTGCTGTATTAGGAGCGTGCACGACGGCGGTATTCACGAACACGCTCGTTCGCGTCAAGAATTACCTTACGAATGCGGATAGCTTCGGGAGTAACCTCAACACACTCGTCTTCACGAGCGAATTCCAAGGACTCTTCAAGGGTGAGCTTGCGAGGAGGAGTCAAGTTTTCGAAGTTATCTGCAGAAGCACTACGCATGTTGGTGAGCTTCTTTTCCTTGGTGATGTTCACGTCCATGTCGTCTGCACGTGAGTTTTCACCAACGATCATGCCCTCATACACCTCTGAGGTGGGCTCTACGAAGAAAGCACCGCGCTCTTGAAGGTTGATCATTGCGTAAGGAGTAACAACACCTGCACGGTCAGATATCAACGAACCATTGGTACGGTATTCGATTTCGCCAGCCCATGGCTCGTAGCCAATAGCGTAGGACGATGAAATACCGGCACCGCGAGTATCGGTGAGGAATTGGGTGCGGAAACCAATCAAGCCACGAGCAGGAACATCAAATTCCATGCGAACCCAGCCGGTGCCGTTGTTGGCCATGCTAGTCATGCGACCCTTACGAGCAGCCATCAGCTGGGTTACGGAACCAAGGTATTCCTCCGGGACGTCAATAATCATGTGTTCCATGGGCTCATGAATCTTGCCGTCAACGGTCTTGGTTACGACCTGGGGCTTACCCACGGTGAGTTCAAAACCCTCACGACGCATCTGCTCCACAAGAATTGCCAGAGCGAGCTCGCCACGACCCTGAACTTCCCAAGCGTCAGGACGCTGGGTGGGAAGAACCTTGAGCGAAACGTTACCGATAAGTTCTTTATCGAGACGATCCTTCACCTGACGCGCGGTAACCTTCGCACCCTTAACACGACCTGCCAGAGGTGAGGTGTTAATACCAATGGTCATCGAGATCGCAGGATCATCAACTTTGATCAAGGGAAGGGGCTTGGGGTTCTCCGGGTCAGTCAAAGTTTCACCAATGGTGATGTCTTCGATACCTGCAACTGCCACGATTTCACCGGGACCTGCTGATTCAGCAGGGACACGCTCAAGTGCCTTGGTTGCAAGAAGTTCTGAAATGCGAACGTTCTTAGTCTGACCATCCTGGCGTACCCAAGCAACGGTCTGACCTTTACGCAAGGTGCCGTTGAAGATACGAAGAAGTGCCAAACGACCCAAGAAGGGTGATGAGTCAAGGTTGGTCACGTGAGCCTGCAAAACCTCATCGGGGTTGTACGTAGGGGCAGGAACGTGCTCAATGATGGTCTGGAACAAAGGCTCAAGATCATCGTTATCAGGCAAGCCGCCGTCAGCAGGCTGGTTCAATGACGCCGCGCCAGCTTTACCGGAAGCGTAAACAACAGGAACGTCGAGCAAAGCATCAACGTCAAGATCAGGAACTTCGTCGGCAAGGTCTGAACCCAAGCCCAACAGAAGATCCATAGATTCGCCAACGACCTCTTCAATACGAGCGTCGGGGCGGTCAACCTTGTTCACAACCAAGATGACGGGAAGTTTAGCAGCGAGTGCCTTACGAAGCACAAAGCGGGTCTGGGGCAAGGGACCTTCGGATGCGTCAACGAGTAGAACCACGCCGTCCACCATGGAAAGTCCGCGCTCAACCTCACCACCGAAGTCGGCGTGGCCGGGGGTGTCAATGACGTTAATGGTGATAGCTTCACCCTTAGCCGAAGGACCGTCATAGAACACCGTAGTGTTCTTCGCCAAAATGGTGATGCCCTTTTCTTTTTCAAGGTCACCGGAGTCCATGACTCGGTCTTCAACGTCAGCGTGTGCAGAGAATGCGTGGGTCTGCTTGAGCATTGCATCAACAATGGTAGTTTTGCCGTGGTCAACGTGGGCCACGATAGCAACGTTGCGCAGGTCGCTACGTGAAGCGGTGTTTTCTGACATGCGTAAAAATCTCGCTTATATCTAGGGAATTAAAACTGCCCGCGTTACCCGTTTTTTAGTGCATAGAAAATGAGCACTCACGGGCGAGGGCTTATGTGCCACTATACTCGCCAGCTCCTTAATAACAGGTATTACGGTGATGAACCTCCCATAAATAGTTGTAAAGCTAAAAAGGGCGGACGCCGCAATTCGCGACCGTCCGCCCGTACACCTACTTGATGTTTTTAGTTCTTGTGATCCCGTTGCCACGGGGATTGCTGGGTCTGTTGAATTTCTTCAATGGCCGCAGCATTTTCGTTGACTCGATAGGCTACTTCGTCAACTGACGAGGCAATGGCTGCCTCAACTTTTTCATGGATGGTGTTATCCACTACAGTTTCAAGCTTTTCATCAACGCGTTCTTCAACAGCCTGATCCACTGCCTGCTCAACAGCAACGGCAACCTGGCGATCCACGCCCTGAGAAACGAGTTCTTCAACGCGGTTATCCAGGCGGTGATGCAACTGCTGAGCGATTTCTTCGCGAGCATTGCGGCGCTGTGCCTTGATGAAAAGGCGGTGCTCAAAGCTCAACGCTTTATAGAGCGAAAGGCACATGAGCAAAATAACCACAGAGAACGGAATCGCCGTCAGAATTGCTACCGTCTGAATAGCAGAGAGCGAGTCTGTTCCGCCTGCCAAAATCAACGCAATCGCAGTAAATGCAGCCACCAATACCCAGAACACACGAACCCAGGTTTTAGGCTCTGGTGAACCGTTGGTGGAGATCATGCCAAGTACCAGCGCACCGGAATCCGCTGAGGTCACAAAGAACACGGTAATCAGCAATACCGCACCCACAATCAGAGCGCTACCTGCGGGCAAGTTTTGCAACATGTGAAAGAGAGCGTTTTCGGGTGAGACGGTGCCGTCAGCTTCTAACAAGCTGGTTCCGCCAAAGAGTTCCTGGTGCAGTGCGGTGCCGCCTAGCACCGAGAACCAGAAGAACGAGGTAATAGCGGGAACGAGCAAAACACCGACGACGAACTCGCGCACCGAGCGTCCTTTAGATACGCGCGCAATGAACATACCAACGAAGGGCGACCATGAAATCCACCAGCCCCAATAGAAGGTGGTCCAAGCCGCCTGGAACTTCTCACCGTCGTCACCGTACAGCGCCAGGGTATTGAAGGTGAGAGAAACAATGTTTTGTAGGTAGGCACCAATTGAACCCACAAACTCACGAAGCAGGAATAGCGTGGGTCCTACAACAAGCACAAAGAGGCACACAATAGCTGCCAGAATAAGATTGCCGTTAGAAAGCCACTTCATGCCCTTTTCAAGACCTGTGACGACCGAGAAAAGAGTAATACCCATCAACACAATAATGATGCCAACGAGCCAGAGGTTACCTTCAGCAGGGATATCGAGGTAACCCAAACCTGCGGCGATTTGCATGACACCCAAACCGAGTGAGGTTGCCACACCAAAGAGAGTGCCCACCAGTGCCACTACGTCAATGAGATCACCCCAGCCGCCCTTGACCTTATCCCCCAGCAAAGGCTTGAGCGAATAACGAATAGAGAGCGGGAGTTTGAGGCGGTGCGCCGAATAAGCAATCGCCAAACCAACAATCACATAGATAGCCCAAGGGTGAAAACCCCAGTGCAAGAATGACTGGCTCATTGCAGCCTGAGCAATTTGTTCTTTACTGCCCTCAACACCGGGGCGGGGATCCACATAGTGCATAAGTGGTTCGGTGGCGCCGTAAAACACCAAGCCAATACCCATACCGGCAGCGAACAAAAACGCAAACCAGGTGGTGAAAGAATAATCGGGTTCGTCCTCGTCATCGCCAATTTTAATATCACCCATGCGGGAGAATCCGAGGTACAAAGCGAAGATTACAAAAAACGCCACAATAGCCACGTAATACCAACCGAATATTGAAATTACATCTGATTGCAACGCATCAAAAATGTTTTTAGCTTTGGTGGGGAAAGCAAGAGTTAAGCCAATAAAAAGGGCCATGATAATGGCTGCTGGCCAGAAAACTCGAGGAGCTAATTTGCCCTCTCGCACAGTCTTGGCAACTTTGGGGCTGATGTCGCCTTCTCGCAAATCCGGCTCATTGCCGGGCGGAGCAACCTTACTCGTATGTGTCATGTATCGAACCTTTTATCACAGTGAAAACTACCAAATAAGTTATGTATATGAGCCTTTGGCAGACCAAAGACAACTAACAAGGTAACGTACTGCGCAACTGACTGGCTAGTCTAACTGTGAATTTACTGAGAAAAATCACACTTGGTGAGAGTGATAAATTGATGCGCCAACTTTGTGCGCGCAATAGGCTCGCAAAATCTCTGCGGAGTTAATGTCTTTGCCGCTCTAACAGTGGTAACAACGGGTTCATAATGCAAAGATTGAAGTATGGCTAAAAATATTGTTGACCCCACCACTTCATCAGCGTGGGCAGAACTTGAAGAACAATGCAAAAATCTCACTCCTGACCTGCGCGGATGGTTCGATCAGGATCCCCAGCGTGCCGAGAAACTCACTTTCACAGCCGGTGATTTGTTGGTGGATCTCTCCAAGAACCTCATCAACGAAGACACCCTGGCTTCACTGCAAAAGCTCTTGACCGACGTCAATTTTGAGCAACGTCGCACCGCAATGTTCGCAGGCGAGCACATCAACGTCACTGAAGATCGCGCTGTGTTGCACACCGCGCTGCGCCGCCCGTCAGACACAACGCCCGCTCTCGTAGTTGATGGTCAAAACGTCGATCAAGACGTTCAAGAAGTACTCGGCCGTATCTACGATTTTGCCGATGGCGTGCGCTCAGGCGAGTGGACCGGCGTCACCGGAAAACGCATTGAAACCGTAGTCAATATTGGTATTGGTGGCTCTGATCTTGGCCCCGTGATGGTCTATGAAGCACTCAAGCCTTATGCCCAAGAAGGTCTTGAAGCTCGTTTCATCTCGAACATTGATCCCACTGACGCCGCCGAAACCGTCTCTGATCTTGACCCCGAAACTACGCTGTTCATCGTGGCGTCAAAGACCTTTACCACCCTGGAAACCCTCACCAACGCACGCGTATGCAGAGCCTGGTTGCTTGACTCCCTCCGTGAAGCCGGTGCACTCGAGGGTCTTGAAGATAACGAGGCAGTTGCAAAGCACTTTATTGCTGTGTCCACCGCGCTCGAAAAGGTTGAGGCATTCGGCATTGACCCGCAAAACGCTTTTGGGTTTTGGAACTGGGTGGGTGGCCGTTACTCAGTGGATTCAGCCATTGGCACTTCGCTTGCGATTGTGCTGGGCCCCGATGTTTTTGAAGAACTTTTGGCTGGTTTCCACACCATGGACGAGCACTTCCGCACCGCACCGGCAGAAAAGAATGTGCCCGTGTTGATGGGCTTGTTGAATATCTGGAACGTGAACTTTTTGGGTGCAGAAACCCACGCCATTTTGCCTTACGATCAGTACCTACACCGCTTCCCTGCATACCTGCAACAGCTCACTATGGAGTCCAACGGTAAGGGTGTAACTGCAGAGGGCAAGCCGGTTATTTACAACACCGGTGAAGTTTTCTGGGGCGAGCCGGGCACCAACGGTCAGCACGCGTTCTACCAGCTAATTCACCAGGGAACCCGCATTATTCCCGCCGACTTCATTGCGTTCGCCAACCCTGCGCATCCCACCAAAGACGGCGATCAGGACGTTCATGAGTTGTTCCTAGCGAACTTCTTTGCACAAACTAAGGCACTTGCTTTTGGCAAGACCGCTAACGAAGTACGCGCTGAGGGTACCGACGAGGCGATTGTTCCCGCACGCGTCTTTACCGGTAACCGTCCCACGACCTCGATTATGGCGGCAAAGTTAACTCCCGCTGTTTTGGGTCAGCTCATTGCGCTATATGAGCACATCACTTTTGTTCAGGGTGTTGTATGGGGTATCGATTCCTTCGACCAGTGGGGCGTTGAGCTGGGTAAGCAACTTGCATTGCAGTTGGCGCCGGCTGTTGGCGGTGACCGCGAGGTACTCGCTCAGCAAGATTCCTCAACCCAGGGTTTGATTGGTTTTTACCTCGATCAGCGCAAGTAAAAACTTCGCCTGACGAGCGTTTAAATAACGCAATTTAAACAACACAGTGGCCGGTAATTTTCACCGGCCACTGTGTTTTTTTGTAACAGGTTATGGGCGGTTGACATCCTGCGGGCTGTCATAGTTGATCCCGTTGGGCGAAGCAGGCATCATACACATCACCAAAGGTACGATCCCCACACCAATAAACGTCAAAAGCCACAGCGCACCGGGGAATCCGGCGTCCTGCAATCTGCGCCAACCAAGGGAGAGAGTCATGAGGATAAAAGTAAGACCCAAAATCAAGACCAGAGCCGCATAACAAAAGAAATACGTCAGAATATAGGTTGAAAAATTGGAGTTGTTTTCTGGGGTGAAATTGAAAACGATAAGAATCCAACCGATGTACCCCAGAAAAAGCGGCACAAGGCAAACGATTGCCCACAAACCCCATGCTTTCCAGAATTCGCTGCGCGATGCACGACCGCTGAAATGCCAAAGATACTTTCTATTGTTACGTAGCGCTTGCTTAAACGAAACCGACGAGCGCGGCTGGGGTTGCAAGTAAGGGGCGGGATAGTGATTCTCAGCCATTGCGATACCTTTCAGAAATTTCTCTCAGTTTATCGGCATGCAGTCTG
>JAUMUA010000026.1:0-10286 GCA_030530925.1 Rothia sp. (in: high G+C Gram-positive bacteria)
TCCACGAGGGTGACGGCGGTGCCCTTTTTCTCTGCACGACCGGTGCGGCCTACGCGGTGAAGGTACGCTTTTTCGTCTTCGGGGCACTGGAAGTTAATCACGTGCGTAATGTCGGTAACATCGATGCCACGTGCGGCGACGTCGGTAGCTACCAATACATCCACGCGGTCGTCGCGGAATGCCTGCAACGCCTGCTCGCGGGCGCCCTGGTTCAAGTCACCATGCAATGCACCGGCGGCAAAACCGCGCTCGTTGAGTTCTTCGGCAAGCTTGGCGGCTGAGCGTTTGGTCTTGCAGAAGATAATGGTGCGGCCACGTCCGTTGGCACGCAGAATACGAGCAACGAGTTCGTCTTTATCCATGGGGTGCGCACGGTAAATCACCTGGCGAATGGATGCTTTGGTAATCGATTCATCATCGGGCGAGGATGCCTGAATGTGCATAGGCTTGCTCATGTAACGGCGCGCCATGGTGAGCACGGGGCCGGGCATGGTTGCTGAGAACAGCATGGTCTGGCGAATCTCGGGCAGGGCCGCCAACAGCTTTTCAACGTCGGGCAAGAAGCCGAGATCAAGCATTTCGTCAGCCTCATCGAGCACCACAATCTTCACCTGCGAAAGGTTCAGCTTCTTCTGGCGGTGAAGGTCAATGAGGCGTCCGGGAGTTCCCACCACAAGTTCAACGCCCTTATCGAGCACCTTTACCTGTTGCTCATAAGGAACACCACCATAGAGGGTAACGATGCGCGCGTTGCGCTTTTGCGCAGCAGCTTCTAAATCTGCACCCACCTGAATTGCAAGCTCACGGGTTGGAACCACGACGAGTGCTTGTGGAGCACCGGGGGACTTCAGCGAACCCCACGCGGCGTCGTCTCGCCCTACAACACGCTGGATTGCTGGCAAACCAAAGCCCAAAGTTTTACCGGTACCGGTCTTTGCCTGGCCAATGATGTCATGCCCACCTAAAGCAACGGGCAAAGTGAGTGCCTGAATGGGAAAAGGTGAGGTGATGCCGCGCTCAGCTAGCGCCTGGCTAATATCTTCTCGTACGCCGTAATCGGCAAAAGTTTTGATTTCTTCGTTCACGAATGGTGTCCTTGTATAAAGCATCAACTGCAAAAGAGGCAGGACGCTAGTGGGGAAGCCGATCGTGATAAATACGAGCCCCAGAAGAGATAGGGGCTTTGAAAAAGGTCAACGTTGCACAAACGATCGGGCAACCGATAACTTTTCTAGTCTATATCAAACCTGCAAAAAGCCGCAGGAATTCTTTTTTCGGGCGCATGGAGAGAATAAAAAACGCAGGGAACGCCTATGCGTTCCCTGCGTTGATTACATTCTGCCTAGCTTGTGACAGCCAGCAAATAGGATGCTTTATTCAGAAAAGCCGAAGCCAATGCGAGGCTTGGTTTCTGCGCCGAGTTCTACATAACCAATTTGAGCGGCAGGAATCAAAGTAACTGCGCCCTTGGTGCTGGTGAGCTCAACAACGGTGTTGTTGGCAAGAGCTTCGCTAATTTTGGTTTTGATTGCTTCTGCAGTTTCATCAGTATCGATGGAAACTTCACGCTGAACGTGCTGGATGCCGATTTTGATTTCCACGGTCTATAACTCCTCTAAAAGATTTGTGTTTTCCTTTAGTTTAGGGCTCTGTGGGGTTTGAGTGAGCAAATATCACTCATAGCAAATTCGAACACTACTTTGGTGAGCTGAAGATTACTGCCAGTCTTCGTCAATGATGGAGATACCGCCCCACGCCAAACGGAACACGAGGTGCTCTACTTTGGCGAGCTCGGCGGCGTCGGCGCCTTGGCTAATCGAATGGTGCGTGGCAGAAATAACCATGCCGGTAAGGGTACGGGCTAGAAGAACTGCCTCAGCGGTGGGCAAACCAGCATTAGGGCCCAAAATACCAGCAATATGGCCGGCAATGCTGTTGTACAACCCGTCAAGACGTTCTTGTACGCCTAAATCGCTCTGAATATCGGACTCAAAAATCATTTTGTAGCCCTGCGTATTGGTGCGGGCAAATTCAAAGAACGCCCCAAGTGCGCCTTCCACACGATCACGGTTGACTTCGGTACGGTAGAGCGGCTCCACAATACGCTTGGTCAAATCGTCGATCTGCTCATCGAGCACTGCAAGGTACAAATCACGCTTTGACTTGAAATGCTGGTACAAAACCGGCTTGGTGACATCAGCTGCAGAAGCAATGTGATTCATTGTGGTGACGTGGTAGCCCTGGGACGAGAAAACTCGTAGCGCTGAAAAAACGAGTTGCTGTCTTCTCAATTCTTTGGGCAAGCGGATGGACCCGGTCTCTTGCTCCGGGGAATACTCATCGTGCAAGTTCACTTCGTTTTGATCTTCGGGAGCTTGACTCAACGCTGGGGTCCTGCCATATCTAAGGTACGAGAATGTCTACGGGTGATGCGTAAAGGGGTAAGAGTGAAAGCTTAAGAAACGTCTGCTTGGGGATACTCTTGGTGGTTCTGTGCAATTTGAGGTGCTACCTCAATGCCGTAGAGAGCCTCTAGCGCTGCAATGTAGTCAGATTCTCTTCCCTCTTTTGCCAAAGCGCGAGCCCTAACGGTGGGGGTGTGTAGTAGAGATTTAGCCATGCGGCGCATTGCCATTTCTACCTGATCTGCTGCGGCGCCACAGCCATAGTGAGCGCGAACTTTTTTGAGTTCGCTATCCAAAATAGACATGGTGTGCTCTCGAAGAGCCACAATAGCAGCATCGACGTTGCGTGCTTTTTCTTTTACAGTAAATTCAGCCACAGAACTGTCCACTATTGTGTGGGCAAGCATCACGGAACTGTTCGTTTCATCAGGTGCCGCCAAGCGAACTGACTCCAAGGTAATCAAATCTACCCCGGGAAGATCGGCAACCTCTGGCGCAAAATCTCGCGTCAGCGCAAGGTCTAAAATAACGTGTTTTCCTGCGGGAATATCCTCAACTCGCAGAGGATTTGAACTACCCGAGCAACCAATAATAATATCGGCGCCACTCATAGCTTCTTGAAGATGTCCGGGGAAAACTGGCAGGATACCGCGTTTGTCGGCAAAAGTAGCTGCACGACCCGATTGAGAATACACAGAAATTTCGGTGCATCCGCGCTCTCGAAGCGCCGCAACCGTTGCACCTGCGTAAGCGCCAGTGCCGATAATCAACGCCGACCGAGCGTCCCACGATTTCTCGGCGACATCATGAGCCAAATCAAGAGCTACAGAGACAACCGAACGTCCTCGGGCACCGAGCAACGTTTGCTGTCCTACCCGACGCGCGGTGTGCGCGGCGTTATCGAAAAGACGCACGAGGTTGCCGCTAGCTTCACCCTGCTCTTGGGCGGTAGCGATGGCACGGCGTACCTGCCCGGCAATTTCTCGCTCACCAACAACTGCCGACTCCAGGCCTGCCGTCACCGTAAAAAGATGGTGGGTTGCGCGCTCGTCGTAAAAAATATCAAAGCTGGATTCAACCACCGAAAAATCTAGCCCAGAAGTCTGAGCCAAACGATCAAAAATAGCCTGGGAAACCTGCTCCACATCGTAAGAAGTTTTTTGCTCAGTAGCTACACCAGAACCAGCAGTCTCCCCATAAATCTCTAGGCGATTGCACGTGGAAAGAACCACGAGACCGCGCAATGTGGCGTCAATTGATTCAGTGGATAACTCAAGAGCACCGTTGGCAAGATGCGCCACGGTGCTGAGGTCTACGGTTTGATGCGAAGCTACGAGTGTAAAAATAGTCACGACTAAAACATCATAAACACCCATGTGCGCACTTGGCGAATACTTGAGGTTAATCTCATGTCAACAATGCCGTAACTTTTGACCGCAGACCTGCCCCAGTACCACCGACTGACACAGTGTAGGTAAAACACTCAGAAAAAGTTGGCACAATAGAACATATGACCTCAGCACTTAACCAGCGCCCTCTTCTGAGCGCAGACCACCTTGCGCACCTATCTCAAAATCACCCCCTGCGCACCACCGCAGTAGCCGAATCACCGATGATTCAGGCTCTGACTGGTCGAAACAGTTCACATACCCCCGTATGGTTTATGCGCCAAGCGGGCCGTTCACTTCCCGAATACCTCAAAGTTCGTGAAGGCGTTGCTATGTTGGACGCCTGCCTCACTCCCTCTTTGGCGGCTGAAATTACGATGCAACCGGTACGCCGTCACGGAGTAGACGCAGCGATTTTCTTCTCAGACATCGTGATTCCCATGAAGCTTGCCGGCGTAGACGTTGATATTGTTCCCGGTAAAGGCCCCGTTTTAGGCCAAGCGGTACGCACTCTTGAAGACATCAAGAATCTCCCCGAACTTGAAGACTCAGCGCTTGATCCCATTCGCGAGGCAGTGGCACTTACCGTGGCAGAACTAGGGGACACCCCTCTGATTGGTTTTGCCGGCGCGCCCTTTACCGTTGCTGCCTACATGGTAGAAGGCGGCCCCTCACGCGATCACCTGCGCCCGCGCACCATGATGCACGCCGACCCGCAAGCCTGGGACGCCCTGGGGCAGTGGGCCGCCCGCACCTCAGCGCAGTTCCTCAAAGCTCAGATTGAAGCCGGAGCCTCCGCCGTGCAGTTCTTTGACTCATGGGCTGGCTCCTTATCCGAGGCAGACTACCGCCAGTTCGTTCAAAAGCACTCGGCAACAGCTCTTGCTGAGGTTGAAAAGTACGGCGTTCCGCGCATCCACTTTGGTACCGGAACCGCAGAACTCTTGCTTGCCATGCACGAAGCTGGCGCCGACGTCATGGGCGTGGATTACCGCCTGAGCCTCACCGAAGCAGAAAACCGATTGGGCGGAGGAGTTCCGCTACAGGGAAATATCGATCCCGCCATTTTGGCAGCTGGTTGGGACGCACTGCAAAAACATACCGATGCGGTTCTTGCTGATGGTCGCGTGGCACCTACCCATGTGGTAAACCTAGGACATGGAGTACCACCGAGCACCGACCCCGCGGTGCTGACCAAATTGGTGCAGTACATCCACGAATCAACTCAGAACTAAGCAGAAAGAATAGTGGCGAGCATGGCACTAGATTCCCGACGATCACCCAGAGAATCTGCTGTTGTAGTGGGCGGCGGCATTTCTGGCCTCTTGGCTGCCCGCGAACTAGCCCAACGTGGACTGCGCGTGACGTTGGTAGAGCGGCGTCATCATCTTGGCGGCTCCGTGGGTGCCCACGAAGTTGCCGGGCACGTGCTTGATTCCGGGGCGGAATCTTTTGCTACACGCACTCCTGCAGTGGCAGATTTGCTCACCGATCTAGGGATTGCAGAGAAAATCTGCCAGCCCTCACAAAGCGGTTCGTGGCTTTACCTGCAGGACGGCGCGTACCCCGCTCCTAAAACCGGGATTCTTGGGATTCCCGGTAATCTCAACGAACCCAGCGTGAAAAATATCTTGGGCAGCGCGGGAATCCGCCGCGCCAAACTCGATAAGATTCTGCCTGCCTCAGCCGGGGCAAACGCGGTCACACTGGGTGAGCTCGTGCGCAAACGCATGGGTAGCCAAGTGCTCGACCGCTTGGTAGCGCCGGTGACCACCGGAGTGCACTCCACCCATCCCGATCATCTTGAACTTGATTCGGTGGTTCCAGGAATGCGCGCCGCTCTAGCTAAATATGGCTCACTTGTTGCGGCTTCGGCGTCGTTGCGGGCAGCATCACCGGCAGGAGCACAGGTTGCCGGTCTAGTGGGTGGTATGAACCAGCTTTCCGAGGCGCTGGTGGATGACGTTTTGCGCCGTCGTGTGCGTATTTTGACCGGTTACGACGCCATTGCGGTGGACCGCGATGTGACCCACGGCGGATGGACCCTTTTGCAACGTCAGCCCAAACTGGCTGAACGAGCAGCACCGGTGCATGGCAAATATTTGGTCATGGCAACCGATGGTCCAACCACCGCTCGTATTCTGGGCTCGCATCTGGATGAGAAATCTATTCCGCAGATTAACCCAGGGCACGAAATCGCCCTGGTCACTTTGGTAATTGATCAGGCAGCACTGGACTCGCACCCTCGCGGCACAGGCTTGCTCGTGAGCGACCAAGTGGCATCAGTTCGTGCCAAAGCGCTGACGCACGCCAGCGCCAAGTGGACGTGGATTGCCGATGAGCTGGGCCCGGGAAAGCACGTGGTGCGCCTGTCCTACGGTCGTGGTAACGATGCCGGCCCGCTGCAAGAAGTAGCCCTCTACGACGATCAGCTCATCACCTTAGCCATGCACGATGCCAGCAAACTCCTGGGCGTGAGCGTCTCGCGCAACAACCTCCTAGGTGCAGATGTGGTGCGCTGGAAGGGCTCCTTGCCCACCGCCGCGCCGGGGCATCGCGAAAAAGTAGCTGACTTCAGACGCGCGCTCGAAGAGCTAGACGGCGTCAGCGCAGTGGGCGCATGGCTTGCCGGGAACGGGCTAGCGGCAGTCACAGCAGACACGAAAGCCACGCTTCAAGATTTTGCAGAAAGACACCATTTTTCTGCCTAAAAACTTACTGAGTTACACAGCAATGCGTAGCCCAGCAACAGAAAAAAATTAACTCAACCGTGAATGCATTTTGCAGAAACGAAAGGATGACCACCGTGTCACACGAGTACTCACATTCTCATCAGAACACCGAAGCAACCGCAGATGCTCCCCGTAAGATTCAGGGTCAGGTTCCAGGAGCTCCCGCCGACGGCGACGGTCAGCTCTACTACGCGCTCTACACCGTGTTCGCGCGCGAGAATTCAGCTCCCGCTACCGCTGACGAAGCAGGCAACGCCGAACTTGATGCGCTAGTTTCTGAACTTGAAGCAGACGGCGTCACCGTTCGCGGTTTCTACGACGTCTCAGCTATGCGCAACGACGCTGACATCATGGTGTGGACCCACTCAGACACCCCCGAAAAGCTGCAGGCTGCTGTGCGCAAAATCCGCCGCACCCAGGCATTTGCCAGCACCAAAATTGTATGGTCCACCATGGGCGTACACCGCGACGCCGAATTTACTCGCGGACATACTCCCTCCTTTGCCAAGGGTATTGACCCTGAGCAGTGGGTTTGCGTGTACCCCTTTGTGCGTTCGTGGGACTGGTACTACTCCAACCCCGAAAAGCGTGCAGAAATGCTCAAGAACCACGGCATGAAGGGCCGCGATTTCCCACAAGTTTTGCCCAACACCATCGCAACGTTCGGTTTGAATGATTACGAATGGGTCCTGGCTCTTGAGGCTCCCGAACTTGTTGACCTCGTAGATATGATGCGTTCATTCCGCAACACCGAAGCGCGCTTGCACATTCGCGAAGAAACTCCGTTCTACACCGGCCGTCGTATCGCCACCAGCGAAGTTGCTGGAGTTTTGCGCTAATGCAGCTACCAAACGACGTCCGAACAAATCGAACGGACCCGAACAACACCGCAACGAACGGACCGGCCTCACTCACCGAGGATAATCTGAGCGAGTTCCACGGTGAAGAGAACCTCACGCGCGTACGCTCAGCGGAACCGCAGGATTATGATTTGGTGATCCTTTCATCATTCGGCGGCCCCGAAGGGCAAGACGATGTGATTCCGTTCTTGCGCAACGTGACAGCAGGACGTGGAATTCCCGACGAGCGCCTTGAAGAGGTGGCAACTCACTACCGTGCCAACGGGGGAGTCTCACCCATCAATGCGCAAAATCGCGCGGTTCTGGCAGAGCTCGAAAAAGCGCTGGCTGAAAAGGGTCCGAATGTGCCGATTACCTGGGCAAACCGTAACTGGGAACCTTACGTTAAAGATGTAGTGCAGCAGGCGTATGACTCTGGTGCGCGCAAAATCTTGGTGCTCGCAACGAGCGCATACCCTGGGTACTCTTCATGCCGTCAGTACCGCGAAGATTATGGGATGGCTCTTGAAGAATTGGGTCTTTCCGATTCATTGCAGATCGATAAAGTACGCCAGTACTTTGATATGCCAGGATTCATTGCGCCGTTTACCGACGGACTGGTGGAGGGACTGACCGACGTGCGTCAGCGCCTTGCCCAAGCTGAGAAAAAAGCGGCTGGCAACGGCAAAATTCGCATCATGTTTTGCACCCACTCGGTGCCTACCTCGGCGGCGAATGAAGCGGGACCTCGCGGTGTGGATTTTGAGGGCGGCTCCGCCTACGTTGAGAAACACTTGCAGGTAGCGCGTGCTGTTCTAGCGGGTGTTGAAGAGACTCGCCCTGAATTGCTGAAGGATGTGGAATGGGAACTGGTTTATCAGTCCCGTTCTGGCCCGCCCACCATGCCCTGGCTTGAACCCGACGTCAACGACGCCCTCGAAGCACTCGAGGGCGCAGTGGATGGTGTGGTGTTAGTACCTATCGGATTCGTCTCAGATCACATGGAAGTCAAATGGGATCTTGATACCGAAGCGATGGATACCTGCGAGCGTCTTGGCTTTGTGGCAGCCCGAACCCCCACACCGGGGACTCACCCCGCGTACATCGAGGGGTTACGGGAACTGATTGCTGAGCGTATTCGCTCCACGGCGTCCTCGGTTAATCCTGCAGAACTCGACGCCAACCGCGTGAGCGCCTGTGGCACTCGCGGTTGGTTCGATCAGTGCAACCCCGATTGCTGTGTGGCAACTCGTGCGCCCAAAATCAAGCCCACGATTGCAACTTATCAGGGTGATGACGCAGCGGCAGGAGCGCGATAAATGGTATATCAACTGGGAACTCGCGGTTCTGCTTTAGCGCTCACCCAATCGGGAATGGCGCGCGATCAGGTGGCTGCCGCCGGCAACATTGAGATTGAAATGGTGACGGTCAAAACTGAGGGTGATGTGCTCACCGGCCCGCTCTCTCAGATGGGTGGCACCGGCGTCTTTGCAGCGACCCTGCGCAACCGCGTGTTGCAAGGATCGGTGGATCTTGCGGTTCATTCGCTCAAAGATCTGCCCACCGCTCCCTGTCCGGGGCTGGTGGTAGCTGCGATTCCAGAGCGCGAAGATCCACGAGATGCACTCGTTGCTCGCGACCGGCTCACGCTGGCAGAGCTACCAACCGGCGCCCGAGTTGGTACCGGCTCACCCCGGCGCGCGGCTCAGATTCGGTTGATTCGCCCCGACGTCGAAATCGTAGATATTCGCGGCAATGTGGGTACTCGCATTGCTCGAGTGCTCGGTTTTGAAGGATACGGCGATACCGACAAAGTACGCGGGGACTGCGACGCGGTAGTTCTAGCTGCCTCGGGTTTGCGCCGTCTGGGATTTGAAAAAGTTATTAGCGAATACCTTGATCCGGCGCAGGTACTACCTGCAGCGGGGCAGGGAGCGCTCGCTTTAGAAATTCGAGAAACCGATGCTCACGAGGGCACTGAACTGGCTCGTGCTGTGGTGGCTATCGACCATCAGCCCACCCGTTTAGCGGTTCTTGCCGAGCGTTCGCTTCTTGCTCGGTTAGAAGCAGGATGTGCGGCGCCGGTCGGTACCTTCGCTCGTCTTGAAGAAGGCGAGTTGGTGCTGGACGCCGTCGTTGCTCACCCAGAGGGCACCGAATCAATGCGACACCACGCCTCCATTGCGGAGCCCACCAACGAAAGCGCCGTTGAACTCGGGGTGCAGGTGGCAGAAGCCTTGCTGGCTCAAGGTGCCGGACGCTTGGCGCAACTTTCGCTCTAACTGATGAGAACTTCTGAGCAAGCACCGCGAATCGTAATCACGCGAACCCCTGATGCCGCCGCTGAGCTGATTACTGAGTTGACTGAAGAACTCAGCGCTTTGCGCAGCGACGGCATGGGCGTGTGCTCGGATGGGAGCCCTGAGATTCTATGCGTACCGGTGCACGAGGCAGAGGCGGTAAGCGACGCACCACGTGAGCGTGCGATGGAACTTCTTGCTCAGGTGCGTGCGGGGGAGTTCGATGCGCTGACGCTCACCTCTAAAAATGGGGTGCGGGCCCTTGCCGTTCTGGCAACGGAGCGCGGTATTGATTTGGCTCAGATGTTGAACCCTGTGCAGGTGGCGTGCGTGGGTGAATCAACAGCGAATGAATTGCAACAGCTAGGGGTTCGCGTCGATTTTGTGCCGAGCGTTCAAGATGCCGTTCACATGGTTAAACAGTGGCCCAGCACGCACATTGCCCAAAGAATTCTCTGTGTGCAAGGTGCCAATGCGCGGCCCACACTAGAGCAAGGATTGACATCGCTGGGGCACAGCGTAACGTGTGCGACGGTTTACACCATGAGCGAGTTTCCTGCACGAGCACCTCTTTCAGCACGGTCGTCCGGTCAAACACAGACACCCCATAAAACAGAGCGCC
>JAUMUA010000026.1:10296-23065 GCA_030530925.1 Rothia sp. (in: high G+C Gram-positive bacteria)
TTTTTGGCTTGACCCCGCGCCCCCTGGCCGAAGTAGCCGCAACGCTCAACGCGCATGACGTCGTCATTGCTACTGCGCCCTCGTTGCTCCAAGAGCTCTTTAACGCGTGGGCAAAGCACCACCCAAGTGAGACCGCCGGGCGGAACTTTGCGCACGTTATTGCCATTGGCGCCACCACATTGCGCACCGCCGAAAAACTTGGATGCTCGGCAACGCTGTCGGCAACTCCGCAGCCGGTTGATCTTGCCCGTGCCGCCCTAAAATTTTTTGAAGAACACCTTTGAAGGAGAACACCATGACTCATCGTGACCTACCGTTTCGCCCCCGTCGTTTGCGCACCACACCTGCCATGCGCTCGTTGGTAGCTCAAACTGAGCTTTCTCCGCGTCAGCTCATTCAAGTGCTGTTCGTGCGTGAGGGCATTGATTCGCCGCAAGAAATTGCCTCGATGCCCGGTCAATTTCAGCACACCCTCGATTCAGTATTGGGCGAGGTGGAAAAAGCAATCGTCGCCGGTGTGGCGTGCATAGATTTGTTCGGCGTGCCACGTGATGAAGACAAAGACGCCACCGGTTCGGCGGCGTGGGATCACGATGGGATTCTCAATCGCGCCATCCGAGTGGTTCGCGAGCGCTTTGGCAATCAAATCGTGATTATGGCAGACACCTGTCTGGACGAATTTACCGATCACGGCCATTGCGGCCCGCTCACCACCGATCACTTTGGCAACACCGTGGTGGATAACGACGCAGCGGTTGATTCGTATTGCAAAATGGCAGTTTCTCAGGCAGAAGCCGGCGCGCACACGGTCAGCCCCTCAGGCATGATGGACGGGCAAGTAGCAGCGATTCGCCAGGCGCTAGACGACGCTGGATTCGCAGACGTTTCGATCATGGCGTACTCGGCTAAATATGCCTCAGCATTCTTTGGTCCGTTCCGCGATGCGGTGGGTTCGTCGCTGGACGGCGACCGCAAGAGCTATCAGCAAGATCCAGCAAATCGCCGCGAAGGCGTGCTCGAGGCGCAACTAGATATTGAAGAAGGCGCCGACTTTGTGATGGTCAAACCCGCTATGGCGTACCTAGATATTGTGCGTGAAGTAGCTGAGATATCTCCGGTTCCCGTTGCCGCCTACCAGGTTTCTGGTGAGTACGCGATGATTGAAGCCGCCGCAGAGAATGGCTGGGTGGATCGCGAGCGCATCGTGATGGAGGCGCTCACTGGCATTAAACGCGCAGGTGCCGACATGATTTTGACCTACTACGCCACCGAAGTAGCGGGCTGGCTCAACCAGCGCTAACAGGCATTATCCATTGATCGCGCAGAACCGCGTAGACTAGAACTCAAGAAACTCAACAAGAAGGTGTTCAATTCGTGACTGTTTCTGAAGAACTTTTTCAGCGCTCGCAACAGGTTATTCCTGGTGGCGTGAATTCGCCGGTGCGAGCTTTTAACTCGGTGGGTGGCACTCCTGCTTTTATGGTGGAGGCGCAGGGGGCATACCTGACCGACGCCGACGGACGTAACTACGTTGACCTCGTGATGAGCTGGGGTCCTAGCCTACTTGGGCACAAGGATGCGCGCGTCATTGAGTCGGTGCACGCGGCAGTTGAGCACGGTCTCTCTTTCGGTGCGAGCACCGAATCAGAGCTTCGCTTGGCTGAGCTCGTGGTGGGGCGTATGAATGATGTTCTGCCCGATACCATTGATCAGGTGCGTATGGTATCTACCGGTACCGAGGCAACCATGACCGCCATTCGTTTGGCGCGCGGTTACACCGAACGCGAGAAAATCATCAAGTTCGCCGGTTGCTATCACGGTCACGTTGATTCGTTGCTGTCAGAAGCCGGTTCGGGGGTGGCGACGCTTGCGCTACCGGGCTCTGCTGGTGTGACGGCGTCAACCGCCGCTGAGACCATTGTGTTGCCGTACAACGATTTGGACGCCGTCCGCGCCGCTTTTGCTGCGCACGAGGGCGAAATCGCTGCCGTCATTACCGAAGCGGCACCGTGCAACATGGGTGTAGTAACGCCCGACGAGGGCTTTAACCGTGGCTTGCGTGAAATCACTCGTGAAAACGGTGCGCTCATGATTTTTGATGAGGTGCTGACGGGTTTCCGCGTGTCATCAGCTGGTTATTGGGGCTATGCAGCGCCTCGTGATGGTGGCTGGGTTCCCGATATTTTCACTTTCGGCAAGGTGATTGGCGGCGGCATGCCCGTGGCTGCTCTTGGCGGCAAGCGCGAAATCATGGAATACCTAGCGCCCACCGGTCCCGTGTATCAGGCTGGCACGCTTTCGGGTAACCCCATTTCGATGGCGGCTGGACTTGCGACGTTGCAGCTCGCAGATCAGCTTGTTTACCACACCATTGACGAGCGTTCTAGGCAGTTGCAAAGCGCAATTGCCGAGGCTTTCGATGCGCAGGGTATGAATTACTCGATTCAAACCGCTGGCAACTTGTTCTCCGTGGCGTTTGGTACTGCCGAGAATGGTGTTCACAACTATGAGGACATCAAAGCCTCTGAAACGTACCGTTACACGGCGTTCTTCCACTCAATGCTCAACTCCGGGGTGTACCTGCCCCCGAGCGCGTTTGAGGCGTGGTTCCTTTCATCGGCTCATACCGAAGCTGTGATGGATCGTATTATTACAGCTCTTCCCGATGCCGCCGCCGCAGCGGCGGCCGCTACTCCGGCGTCATAATTCGGGGATTGAAGCTCTTAGTTTGTAGTTCAAAACCTTAGAGCCTTTGAGCCTGAGAGCCATAACGCGAACGGTGCCCCTGCCTGATTGGCAGGGGCGCCGTTCTCTTTTGACGCCGTTCTTTTTTGTGACACCGTCCTATTTTGCCGGGGTATCTCTTGGAGGTGTGCACGATGCGCGGGCACAAGCTAGGGGAGTGCGCCGGCTCGTCTAGAGTTGCAGGGCTGTGAGAACTAGTAGCACGATGTTCAATGCAATGATGATTGCCGTACTGATTCCGGTGATAATACGCAGGGTGAGAGTATCGGCATATTCACCCATCAGAGCCTGGTTGGCGGTGAATTTGCGAAGCGGAATCAAAGCGCACGGAATGCCAAAACTGAGCACCACTTGGGAGAAAACCAGCAATGCGGTGGGGTTGATGCCGGTGGCGAGCAAGATCAGCGCGGGGATTACCGTGATAGCGCGGCGCAGAGCCAGCGGAATGTTGCGGTGCAAAAGCCCTTTCATAATTTCAGAGCCTGCATACGCCCCCACCGAAGTGGATGCCAAACCGGACGCGAGCAATCCTATCGCAAAAATAGTACCGATAGCAGGCCCGAAAGCGTGCACAATGGCGTGATGTGCTCCTGCGATGTCGTCAGTGTTGGGTTGCCCTGCCAGCGAAGTTGCTGCCAAAAGTAAGAGACCAATGTTGACGGCGCCGGCAAGAAGAAGCGCAAGGCCCACATCAATGCTGGTGATGCGCAATTTGCTCCTGATTGATTGGCGCGGGGCATCTGTGAGCGGCTGATGGTGGTTGACGAGCGAAGAATGAAGATAAATAGCGTGGGGCATGACGGTAGCGCCTAACATGCTGGTGGCAACAAGTACCGAATCGACGCCGTCGAACCGCGGAACTAAGCCCGCAAGCACCTGCCCTGGATGCGGCGGGTCTAAAAAGAGACCGCTCAGAAAACCCACTGTGACCAGCAGTAAAAGACCCCCAATAATTGTTTGGAACGTCTGTTGCTTGCGGGAGGACTGCACGAGCAGAACCAAGAGCGAGACCACCACTGTGAGCAACCCACCCCAGAGCAACGGCAGATCAAACAGTAGTTGCAAGGCGATAGCGCCACCAATAATTTCAGCCACATCGGTTGCCAGAGCTACGAGTTCTGCCTGAATCCAATAGGCGATTCTTCCAGAACGCGGCAAACTATTGCCCACGAGCTGGGGTAGCGATGCACCGGTGACTAAGCCCAATTTTGCCGACTGATATTGAATGACCACCGCCATAGCATTGGCGAGCACTAGAACCCACACCAACAAATAACCGTATTGGGCGCCGGCGGTGATGTTCGCGGCAACATTGCCTGGATCAACGTAGGCTACTGCGGCAATAAATGCTGGTCCGAGAAGCCTGAACAGTGCCTTGCGCGGTGTTTGTACAGTGTGAGTGCGGTTCATGAGGTTCTTTCATGAGGGGATGTTGACCCCCGCCATTTTATATAAGAACAGTTCTCAATAAAAGAAGGTATTAATGGCGAATCGGCCAGTTCCCATCAATCACATCGTCCTTACCCTGACGGCGCAAATACTCTTGAAACTCGCTCGCCTGAACCCGCGCCCACTCGCGCTGTGCCTCATGCAAACTTGCGGCGTCGTCTACTAGCTCAGGGTATTTCTCAGCCATTGCGGTCAGAAGCCGCTCGGCTGCCATGGCATCTGCTTTAGACGTGTGAGCCTCTACGAGCTCAACCCCGTAGTCAGCACTGAGCACCTCAAGGGTGCGTTTACCCTTTTTGAACTTGTGCACCTGTTTGTTCATCACATAGGGGTCAAGAACCGGATAACAATTCAGCGTAGGGTAACCATAACGCTGTAATTCATAGTGAATCACCGAAAAATCGTAGGCGGCATTGAACGCGATAACAGGCACACCGTCGTGAAACAACCCGCCCAAAGCCATTGCCACCTCGTAGACCACCTGGGCGGCGTCCTGCCCGTGCTCCTGTGCATACTCGGTGCTAATTCCATGAACGGCCGCTGCCTGCTCAGGAATCTCAATCCCAGGATTCGCCAACCATTCACCAGAGTTCAAAACGGTGCCATCGGGTGCGACCAGCACCAGCGACGCCGTGACGATGCGAGCGGTCCGCGGATCAACACCGGTGGTCTCAAGATCAAAAGTGGCTCGGGGAAGTTCAGTCCATGAAGTCATGCATACGACTATATAACTTCTGCGCGACGCCCAGAATCGGTGCCGGCAAACACCAGGGCTGAAAATGACGGTGCAGAATAGTAACGGTGCAGAAAAATTCTGCCGAGGCCGAGCAGAACGCTCTAAAATGTCAGTGCCCCTTGAGATAGTAGAAACTGAACAATAATCCGATCGAAAGCGAGCCTTCATGAGCCCCCAGGTGCAAGAGCATGAACTCATTCTCGGTGCCCCTGGCACCGGCAAGACTCACCGGCTTCTCGATCTCGCAGCAACCTTCGTGCAAGAATCCGATCCTGCCCGGTTGCTAGTTTTGACCCCCACGCGGCAAAGTGCCACCCGTTTTCGTGAGAAATTTACCGCAGTGGCGCACACCACGCTTTCTGTTGCCCCTATTCGAGCATGGCAGGCTTATGCGTTTGACGTGTTACGACGCGCGCACATTCACGGGTTGCTACCGGGGTTGGAATTTTCCCCCAAACTAATCTCTGGCCCCGAGCAAGATGTGATGATTGCCGAACTACTCAAAGGCCACGCGCAAGGCGAAGGTGCGCATATTAGCTGGCCCACCGATTTGCATGAAGCGCTGGGCACTCGTGGATTCCGCCACGAACTACGAGATTTCTTCGACCGCATGGCTGAATACGATCTCTCCCCAAATCAAGTCCAAGACCTTGCTCGCACGTGGCAAGAACCCCAGTGGGCAGCTGCCGCCACGCTCTTTGTCGAATATCAGCAGGTGCGCCGTCTGCGCATGCCTAACGCTTTTGACCCCGCCGCTCTTATTCATCAGGCAGCTAAAGTCTTTGAAAATCACCCCGAATTTTTAGCGCAAGAACGCGAGAATCTTGAGATGGTGCTCATCGACGATTTGCAAGAAGCGACGCCGTCCATCTATCGGCTGCTTGAGATTCTCACCGGCTCATCGTCACCGGTTCCTGCACCGAATACCCACATTGCACTGTGCACCGATACCGTGGTGCAGGGTTTTCGCGGCGCCCGTCCTGCGCTAGCTACCCAAATACACAGCGTGCTTGAACCGCTGAAAATTACGTCGCTGAATCAATCGCATCGTATGCCGCCGGCAATTGCGCAGTCCTGGGAATCGGTGGCGGTACGCATCCCGGTGGTGGCTCGGGCCCAGCACGAGCGAGATCTCACCGAACCGGCGGGTGAGATGCAAGAACAAGCGCTGTGGGGAATGGGTGACGACGGCACGCTGCTCGACCCCGAAAAATCGCAAGATCATCGGCCTATCGTGCAGGCGCACACTGTGGACACTCCGCAACACGAGGCGCGGTTGCTCGCCCAGATGATTTTGGAAGATCACTTGTACCGGGGGCGCGCTTTTGAACGCTCCGCCATTATTGTGCGTAACGGCTCCGACGTCACGCGCATCAAACGCGTTCTCAACGGCCAAGGCATACCTACCCTCACCTCCAGCGCGCTCACCCCGGTTCGTGATGAACCTGCGGTGCGTCCGTTCCTTGATGCGCTGTCGCTGATTCTGCACGGGCGCTCGGCGGAGAATCCCAACGAGTTGGAGCTGGGTGCCGACGTCGCATTGGCGCTGTTGACCTCTCGTTTGGGTGGAGCATCTCCCATGGACGTGCGCCGGCTGCGTCAGCGACTTCGCGCGAACGAGTTGCGTAACGGCGGCACTCGCGCCAGTGACGAACTGTTGATTGAAGCTTTGCTAGACACCGCTGAACTTCCGCAGGGTACAGCCGGTGCCGCGGCGCGACGAGTGAGCAAAGTGCTTCAAGCTGGGCAGAAGGCGCTAGAACAAGAAGGAGCCACCGCAGAGACGGTGCTGTGGGCACTCTGGGATGCCTCGGGACTCGCCAACTCCTGGCGAGAAATAGCGCTTTCCAAAAGGGTCGGATCAGAGCGCGCGCACCGCGATCTCGACGCGATGCTCGGACTCTTTGAAGCCGCTTCACGCTACGTGGACCAAATGCCCGGCGCCACCGCCGCACAATTCTTGGAATACATCGATTCGCAAGATCTCCCCATGGACACCCTGGCGCCACGAGCCAGTAACCTAGCGGCGGTAGAGATTATGACGCCGGCGCTCGCCGCAGGTCGCGAATGGGACACCGTCTATGTTACGGGTCTGCAAGAGGGCACTTGGCCTAACACGACCATTCGTGGTTCCTTGCTAAACACTCAAAAACTTACGGATATTTTTGATATTGGTGCAGAAGCCGCCCAAAACGTGGGTATTCTCGACCGGCTCCGGGATACCCGCTACGATGAATTGCGGATGTTCTCCACCGCCATTTCTCGCGCCAAACAACGATTGGTGTGCACTGCGGCGTCATCGGTTGACCAGGCACCGAGCGAATTGCTAGATATCGTAGCCCCCGCCGAAGGGGGCTTGCGCACCAATACCGAGGTGCGGCGTCCTATGACGTTGCGCGCGTTGATTGCCGAACTGCGCCAGTGGGCACAACAAGAAGAGCAGGATCCGCAACGAGCTGCCGCAGCGATTGAACTGTTGCATCGTCTCAATAACCCTGATTTCACCGCTGGCGTTGCGTTACCTGGCGTGCACCCGCGCTCGTGGTGGGGTCTGTTGCCGCTTTCGTCTTCGGATCGGGCGTTTGTACAAGATGGGCCGATTCCTATTTCACCCTCGCGTGTGGCAGATATTCACCGCTCGCCGTTGGATTGGTTTGTCTCCGCCGCTCAAGCCGAGGCGGCTGCCGATTTATCGCGTACTTTGGGCACGTTGGTGCACGAGCTAGCGGAAGATATGCCCAACGCGCCGTCGCACGAGCTTATTGCTGAACTGCACCAGCGTATTGGGCGATTGAATTTGCCCGATACGTGGGAGAGCCAGCAAACAGTGGAACGTGCCGAGAAAATGGTGCATAAATTTGCTAGTTATGTGGCGGATTTGCCCGGGAAAGGACGCGCGTTAGTGGGTGTTGAGGGAGCGTTTAGTGTGCTGGTTCCAGGACCAGCTAAGGATGCTTTGCTGAGCGGACGAGTGGATCGCCTCGAAGTGGACGCATTGGGCAAATACGTGATTATTGATTTGAAAACCGGCGCCAGTGCGCCTACCAAAGCAGATATTGCCCAGCACCCTCAGCTGGGTTCCTACCAGGTGGCGCTAGAAGCTGGCGCCGGGCAGAAGATGGCAGCGCAATTGCAGAGTGAAGCAAAATTGCACAGTGAAGCGGAATCTGCAGTGCCTGCCGACGCCGAATCAGAGTTGGCATACGAAGGTGTGCACGAGCTCTCGGGCGGGGCATTCTTGGTGCAATTGGGCGCTAAGACTGTGAAGTACGGGGAGCAAGAACAACCAGCCCTTGAGCCGCAAAGCACCTGGGCGGTAGAGCTCATTAACCGTGCCGCCGAGCTCATTGCCGGGGAGCAGGTTCAAGCGAGGCACACCTCAAAATCTTCTGGTTCATTTGGGCAGCAATGTAGACTTCCAGAGATTTGCCCGCTGTGTGCCCGTGGCCGTCAAATCACTCAGAGCTAAAGGAACTTTTAATGAATATTAAGTATTCACCCGAAGACATCGCTGATGCTCTGGGGCGCCCACGACCCACCGAAGAGCAGTCGAAAATTATTGCATCACCGCTTCAACCGCGCCTGGTCGTAGCAGGTGCCGGATCAGGAAAAACCGCCACTATGGTAGATCGAGTGGTGTGGCTGGTGGCGAACGGTCTGGTGCGTGCCGATCAGGTTTTGGGCGTCACGTTTACCCGCAAAGCAGCGGGGGAGCTGCGCGAGCGTATGCGCATGAGGCTTGAGGAGCTGCGTCGTCAGGGCATGGTGGTGGTCTCCGATGAGCAAACCCATGAGCCGGTTGCTGATCCGGTGGTCTCCACCTACCATTCGTACGCTAATTCTTTGGTTGCCAATTTTGGGTTGCGCTTGGGCATTGAGCAGGACGCGCAGATGCTAGGCGGGGCGCAGGCATGGCAGCTCGTAGCGCAGCTGGTGGAATTCATTGACCCTAAGCTAATTCCGGTTGATCCGCCAGCGAAGAGCTCCATGATTGAGGGCGTGATGACGCTGGCTTCGGAGTGCTCGGAGCACCTGCTGGATCCGCAACAGATCATTGACTGGTGTCAGAGCGAGATCGAATCGCTTCAGAAGATGGACAAACCGGGTTCTGCTTCCGAACGCAATACGCTCGTTGCCCGTCTGCAGAATCGTATTTTTTATGCGGCAATGGTTCAGCGATACAGCCGCCTTAAAGAATCGATGCAGGTGATGGACTACGGCGATTTGGTGGCATTAGCCGCACGAATTGCCCGTGAAATTCCGCAAGCGCGCGCCACTGAACGCGATCGTTTTCGCGTGGTGTTGCTTGATGAATTTCAAGACACGTCCCACGCACAAATGCAACTATTTTCTGATTTGTTTGGTGCGGTGGATGGTGCTGAGGAACACCCGGTTATGGCAGTGGGCGATCCTAAGCAATCTATTTATGGGTTTCGCGGTGCTTCCGATGGGCAGCTTTTCAGTTTTTACGATTACTTTCCTACCAGCGACATCTCCGCCAGTTATCTGACGGTCGCCTGGAGAAATGACACTGCGATTCTTACCGCCGCTAACCACATTGCTCAGCCGCTCAAGACCGTGCAACCGTGGGTGCGAAGCGTCAGTAAGATTCACGTACCCGATTTGCAGGCGCGCCCTGCAGCCGGCACCGGGCAAGTACTGTTAGGTCGTTATCTCACCGACCAACAAGAGGCTCGCGAGGTGGTTGCGCGTATTGCGCAAAGCCGTGCGTCCTATGCGAACCGCCCGCTGAGTGAGATGCCCACTATGGCAGTGCTGTGCAAAAAACGCGCCATGATGGAGCCGATTCGCGTGGCTTGCGAAGAATTTGGGGTGCCCTATCAAATCGTGGGTTTGGGTGGTTTACTTGATACTCCCGAAGTGATTGATATGGTTTCGGTCCTGCGTGTTTTATCTGATCCGGGCCGATCCGATGCTCTAATGCGCCTGATGGCAGGGGCACGGTGGCGATTGGGACTCTCTGATTTGCTGGCGTTCTCTGATTGGGCATCGCACCTAGCGTATGAGCGCGAGCGCTCGATTCGCACCGGTCAAAACGAAAATCTCTATGCAGAATTGAGTGAGGAACAGCGGCAGGAACTCCAGGAAAAGTTCACGAAGCAACGCGAATCAGATATTACCGATAACGCGTCGTTGATTGAGGCGTTAGAGACTCTGCCCGAACCAGGTTGGAGTTCGCATCGAGGTAGGAGCATCACCGTTGAGGGGCTACGGCGTCTGGGGGCTTTAGCTCAAGAGATTGCGCATTTGCGACAATTTATGGCAGACGATCTCTCCACGCTGCTCTACGAAATTGAGCAAACGATGCTTCTTGATATTGAGCTAGCCTCCAAACCTGGTACCGCATCGCATGTGGCGCGGCAAAACATTGATGCGTTTCACCAAGTGGCAGCCGAATACGCCATGAGCGCCCCGCGTATTCAAGCCACCTTAGATTTGGGTGCGCACAACTTAGCTGATTCGGCAGATCCTTCTGAGATGGAACCTGAGACCGAACCGCTACTTCGCTTCACCCTGGGCGCAGCGGGCGGTTCTGCCAGCGGAATTAGCGGATTCCTAGCCTGGTTGGACGCCGCCGCGGCGCAGGAATCTGGGCTCGAGATGGTAGCCGAGGAGCCGCGTCACGATGCGGTGCAGATTCTTACGGTGCATGCCTCCAAGGGGTTGGAATGGGATCATGTGTACATTCCAGGGTTGTATCAGGGTGATTTTCCGCTAACCAAGGACGCGCGGTGGACGCAGAATTCTAAGAGTTTGCCCTGGCCACTACGCGGGGACCGAAATTTTCTGCCCGGCTGGCAGTCAGACTTTGAATCGCTCAAGGACTTCAAAGAGTATCTGCAACTCTTCAAAGAAGAATCTCTTGAGCATTCCACGGCGGAGGAACGCCGATTGGCATACGTGGGCTTCACGCGGGCGCGCTCGCTGTTGATGCTTACCAGCGCTGCCTGGAAGGGTACCAATGCAAAGCCGGTGGAGCCTTCGGAGTTCTGGGTTGCGTTAGCAGAGCAGTCCGTTTCCGATCAGAATGCTGAGATCAGCGACCGCCCGCGATTGCTCACTCACTTTGATGAGTCTGCGCGCGGGGATTCTAACCCGCAATCGGCGTCGATTTCTATGGCAATGTGGCCCTTTGATCCGCTCGATGGACCAGAGGTTCTTACTTTCAGTAGCGAGGATGAGCTCAACGATTTTTCGGCACACCTGGCCTTACACACCAAGGGCGACTCGTCGAACTCAGAAAGTGCAAAAGCCGCAAATCAAACCAACTCCAAGCGCGCCCGACTTGAGCGCGCAGCACGCCACGTACTCGCAGGCACGATGGGCGAGGACGAATCACCGGCAGTGATGATCGAGAACCAGAACGATTCGGGCCCGAACATAGAGGATTGGAAGCAAGAGACAGATTTGCTGTTGAGTCTTTTGAACGCACCAGCAGATCCCCAAGAGTTCGAGTTGCCCTTGCACCTCAGTGCCTCGCAATTGGTGGCGTTACGTACCTCTGCTAAGTCGGTGGTCAGTGATTTGGTGCGTCCAATGCCGCAGCGCCCCGGCATTGCCGCGCGCCAGGGTAGCCTCTTTCATTCGTGGATCGAATCACATTATGAACAATCTGCCATGTTAGATTTTGGCGAGGAAGAATTTGCCGATGATGAGATCGACGAATCGTTGAGCCTGCCCCAGCTTCGCGAGAATTTCTTGGCGAGCGAGTGGGCGCATCTTGAACCGTGGGCAGTGGAATATCCTCTAGAAACTCCGGTGGAAGGCATTTCGGTACGTGGGCGAGTAGACGCTATTTTCCGCCATGTGGATGAGCACGGCGTCGTGCGCTGGGAGCTAGTGGACTGGAAGACCGGACGGGTGCCCTCAGCACGCGAAATGGATGCTAAATCAATCCAACTCGCGCTCTATCGCCTAGCGTTTGCCCGCTTGCAGAACATTCCGGTTGAACAGGTTAGCGGTACATTCTTTTACGTGGGGGAGGGTAAAACGGTTCGCCCGCAGAACTTCGCCGACGAAGCGCAACTGGTTCGCTTGATTCACCGGGCGCAGAAAATGGGGCAGGATTTTTGGCGCACCTCCGGCAGGTAACTACCTTAGGGTGCGGTTGCCGAGCCCGAGGAGGCTGGTTCGTTGGGTTCGGTTGCCACAGCAACCGAGGTGGTGGTGCGCGCATCAGAGATTTCACCCACGCGGCGCAAATCCGCTTCGAGCCCCTCAAGGAGTTGTACTGCTTCGTCCACCATGTCGGTGTCCTCAAGTTCTGTTCCACGAATCAGCCACTGCGCCAGAGCAAACTCGGCGTAGAGGTTCGCGCGCAGAGCCAAAGCGGAATCGGGCCGCTGCGGCATTTGCTCGGCGTACACCTGAATCACTTTGTTACAGAATCGCTGATCTTCACAGGCAAGAAGCCAGGGGAAATCGATGGCGGGATCACCCACGCAGACCTCGGACCAGCCGGTGACTTCGTTGACGCGTTTTTGATTGAGCACCAAGTTGTCTTCGTTGAGATCGCCATGCACCACACGCGTGCGAAAGCTCCACATGGCGGGGTCTTCCATCTGCGAACGCCAGCGTTGAAGCAGGCCAGTGGGTACTTTGCCGGTTTTCTCGGCGCGTTCGAGTTCAGCGATGCGGCGCAACCGAATCTGCTCTGAGGTATAAATCGGTAGATTGGCGTCTTCTATAATTGTGGTAGGCATCACGTGAATATTGGCAATAATCCGCCCTAACTGGGTTGCCAAATCTTCGGTGCCAACCTTGGGGTGCGCAGAAATTTCTGCTAACTCATCAATGTCGTAGTGTGAGCCGGGAATG
>JAUMUA010000027.1:0-4317 GCA_030530925.1 Rothia sp. (in: high G+C Gram-positive bacteria)
GGCCCAGGTTGATGGTGGCAGCATGGCGAGGAGTATCAATACCGTCGCCGCCAGCTTCAAAGCCATAAATTTCGACCTCGGAATCATCGAGGAAAGCGTGGAACATACCGATTGCGTTGGATCCCCCACCCACACAGGCGGCGACGCCGTTAGGTAGTTTTCCGGTTTCATCCAACAGTTGCGCACGCGCTTCAGTACCGATGGCGTCATGGAAGAAACGAACCATCGCAGGGAATGGATGCGCGCCCGCAGCGGTACCGAGCAAATAGTGGGTGGTTTCAACATTCGCTACCCAGTCACGCAACGCCTCGTTGATGGCATCTTTGAGGGTACGGGAGCCGGTCTGTACGGCAATAACCTTAGCGCCGAGAAGCTGCATGCGTGCCACGTTTAGGGACTGACGATTGGTGTCTTCCTCCCCCATGTATACCACGCATTCCATTCCAAAAAGTGCGGCGGCAGTTGCGGTTGCAACACCGTGCTGGCCTGCGCCGGTTTCGGCAATGAGGCGGGTTTTGCCCATGCGTTTGGCAAGTAATGCCTGCCCAATCACGTTGTTAATCTTGTGCGAACCAGTGTGGTTCAAATCTTCGCGCTTGAGAAAAACGCGAGCGCCACCGGCATACGCAGAAAAACGCGGTGCCTCGGTGAGCAAAGAGGGGCGGTTCGAATAATCCTGAGATAGTCGCTGAAACTCTGCCATGAACTCTTCATCTTCTTTAGCTTTATTGAAAGTTTCTTCGAGTTCTTCCATAGCAGCCATGAGGGATTCAGGCATCCACTGCCCGCCGTATTTGCCAAAGTACGGCCCGGTGGCGTTCTTCAAGGATTTTTCGCTAGATTCTGGATTCAAAAAAGCATCCGCTAGATTTTCAGTCATACTCTGGTTCCTGCCTTAGTGAGTGGTTGAGTCAAGATAGGTTTGACGCGCGGCGGTGCCGGTAGCGCGAAACGCTTGGACCGCGTCGGTGGGCTCGCCCGAGCGCACCAGCGCTTCGCCCACCAGAATGGCTTGCGCACCGTGTGCGGCGTAGTCGGCAACATGGTCGGTGGAAAGCACCCCTGATTCGGCAATAATCATGCGATCTGCTGGCAGGTGCTCTGCCAGGTTGGCGAAGTTTGCGTTGTCCACCTCAAGTGTTTTCAGATTACGCACGTTCACACCGATAATCTGAGCATTCACCGCAAGGGCTCGCGCAATCTCTTCTTCGGTATGCGTTTCTACTAGTGCGTTCATGCCAAGCTCGTGGGTGAGGGCAAGAAAGCGGGCGAGCGTGGCGTCGTCCAAGGCTGCGACAATGAGCAGAACCATGTCAGCGCCAAACGCGCGAGCTTCCCAAATCTGGTACTCATCCACGGTGAAGTCTTTGCGGAGCACCGGAATGTTCACACGCTCGCGCACCGCTTCTAAATCGGTAAGGGTACCGCCAAATCGACGCTGTTCGGTGAGTACTGAAATCACGGCAGCTCCGCCGGCCTCATACGACGCCGCCAAATCGGCAGGGCTTTCAATAGTAGAGAGCGCACCCTTTGACGGCGAAGAACGCTTGACTTCTGCAATGACTTCCAACGTTTCTGGGGCAGAACCGCGCAAAGACTTCAAAGCGTCAAGGGCAGGTGCCTGGTGTCGAACGCGGTCTTTGAGATCATCCAAGCTCACAATCTTTTGGCGTTGTGCCATGTCCTCCCGAACACCAGCAATAATTTCTTCTAACACTGTTGCCATCTGAAACTACCTAACTATTAAAGAAGCGCCCCGCAACTTCGCGGAGCGCTTTTTCAGCAAACTGATAAAAGTTTAGTGATGTTTGTACTTGGTCTTAGCACCGCCCTGGCCGTAGCCAGCAGCTCGCAAAGCGATTCCCACAATAACGCCAACAACCATAATCACAGCGCCTGCAATCATGATGGGCCAATGGAATGAATCGAAACCGATAGCGGCAACAATTGCCCCAATGATCACGATGAAAGTGAGAGCCCATGCAGCTACGGTATTACCGTGGTTGGGGTAAGGCATCTCAGGAGTAAGCACTACCTGCTTCTCAGCCATTATTTCTCCTTGAACGTATGTGTTCCGCTATGCGGTGAGTTCTTCCTAGCTATTCTATGTGAAAACTGCCCAAGTGCGCAGATTTTGTGCGCGGTTTTATTCAAGTTGATAGCACAATCTCGTTTTTTATCGCGCCACGCTACCACGATCGGTGGGGTCTTCCCCGGCGGTGAAGGAATCCCAGGTATCGATTTCGTCCATATCTTCGTGCACCCGGGTATGGGAGCGCTCATATTTACGACGCGTGGGCCAGTGCCGCGACGCCATCGCCGTCACAATGGAGTTGAGTACGATTACCACCGCAAAGAACAGAGCAACCCAGGGCCAGAAAGTCAGGGCGAACGATCCGCCAGCACCGGTTTGCCCGGTAGCTTTGCCTACTTCCGTCAGCGTTGCGGCTTGGGGGTTGGTGGCAACCTGCACAGTCGACGCCGCCATGCCCGCACCGGCGAATGCCATAATGCAGCAAATAACCCAGCGAATTTTGGGCCCAGCGATGCGCACGGCAATCGACGCCGCTAGCACTACTAGCGCCAAGGAACTGACCGCCGGGGCGGCGTCCGATCCTGCGACGTCGATGGTAGTTGCACCCATGGTGGTTTCTAACGAAGCTCGCACCCAGGTGGGTAGAGTGGCGCCAAAGGTGAGGGCTGCTGCAACGATCGACAGCAGCATCACCATGGCTGGTGAAGAAAATCTGGACTTCATATGGGATACCTTCTATTGTTGTCCGAAGTCTTCGGTGAGCGGATTTAACCCCGCAGCGGTAATCACCGCGCGCAAGGGGGCTGCTGATTTGTTCACGGTTTCGATTGCCTCGGTGGCTGGTACTGAATCCATCACAATTCCAGCGCCTGCTTGTACATATGCTTGATCGCCCTTGAGCACCGCGGTGCGAATGGCGATTGCCATATCCATGTTGCCGGCAAAATCGAAATAACCGCACACTCCACCATAGACCCCACGGGCAGATGGTTCATATTCATCTAGGAGTTGCATTGCTCTCGGTTTGGGTGCTCCAGAGAGGGTGCCTGCGGGGAAAGTTACGCGCAACACGTCGTAGGCTCCCATGCCCTCGCGTAATTGGGCACTCACGGTTGAAGAAATGTGCATGATGTGGCTGAAGCGCTCAATTTCCATGAACTGCGAAACATTTACCGTGCCAGGGACTGCTATACGGGAGATATCGTTACGCGCTAGGTCGATGAGCATCAGGTGCTCTGAGCGTTCTTTCTCATCCGCTAGCAGTTCCTCAGCCAGCGCGCGGTCTTCCTCTACACTATCCCCGCGCGGTCGCGAACCGGCGATGGGGTGCGTGGTTGCCACGCCGTCCTTGAGCGTTACCAGGGCTTCGGGTGAAGAACCCACGATGTGGAACGGTTGCCCGTTAGCGTCCTCGAAATTGAACAGGTACATGTACGGTGAGGGGTTGCTCTGGCGCAGAACACGGTACACATCCAGTGCCTCTGCCTTGTTTTCTACCTCAAAGCGGCGGGAAATCACGATCTGAAAGATGTCACCGTCCAGAATATTTTTCTTCGACTTTTCAATGGCGTCTAAGAATCCCTGCTCACACCAGGTGTGTTTCACTTTTTGGGCGATGGTGCGCTCAATGGTGTGGGTGTCCGAGAGAGTGGAAACGGTGGTGTTTTCCAGAGGGCAGGCAAGTTTGTTCACCATCGCTTTAAGGCGTTCGACGGCGTCTTGATAGGCTTCATCAACATTTTCATCGGTGCCGTTAAAGTTTACGGCGTTGGCAATGAGCGTTACGGTGCCGTCGGTGTTGTCGTGAATTGCTAAATCGCTCACCAGGTTCAGCGCAAATTCGGGGAGGTTGACGTCGTCTGAGGGGCGGTTCGGTAGTTTCTCCCAGTGACGCACAACATCCCAGCCCATGTAACCCACCAACCCGCTGGTGAGCGGGGGCAGGTCTTCGAAACTTTCGGTGTGCAACATCTGCAAGGTTTGCTGAATGGCTTCGACGGGGTCCCCGCTCACCGGCGCCCCAGCAGGAGTCTCCCCCTGCCAGAAGACCTCGCCGTTTTTGGTGGTGAGGGTCGCGCGAGAATTAGCGCCAACGAAGGAGTAGCGAGACCAGCGAGCGTTCTCTGCTGCCGATTCCAAGAGGAAAGTGCCCGAAGCAGGTTTGCCGTTGCGCGTAACGAGTGCCCGGTATAGGCCGATAGGGGTCAGCGAATCCGCCAAAATTTTAGTGTGCACCGGAATAACTCGCCGCGTTGCCGCCAGCTGCTGGAACTCTTCTAAGG
>JAUMUA010000027.1:4327-11672 GCA_030530925.1 Rothia sp. (in: high G+C Gram-positive bacteria)
AGGTGGGTGAAATGTTGCCCAAGTCTTGCACGATATTACTTCCAATCACCGGGTGGGTTGCTGACGCCATCTCTGCAGAAGATGAAGCTCTATGACTTATTTAAACTACCTGAAGCAACAACCAACAGTGGGTTTTCTACTTAAAACACACGCCAATTGGTTCACATAGAGGTTAAGGTTTATCCCAAACAAGTTATGCATGGAAGAAATATTAGATAGAAACAGCATCAATTATTGAAACTCTAGTGGTTCCAAGTCTCAGGCGCTCGCGAAAATTTTGTGACTAGCCCCAGGTGTAACTTCAACGCTTACTGTTATTCGAATACCTAATGCATTGAAGTATTTCTCAAGTTACCTACGCTGGCGTCAGTAATGTTGCCGTGCTCAATTTGCGAGATTCGATTCTGACTCACACTAATTCGTTATGCGAGTTCTCTCTGAGTCAGCCCTAGTTCTTTTCGAATAGTTTGTAACTGGTTAAGGCGTGTTTCTTGGTACATTTTTCAACACCCTCAGCAACGTAATCCTCACTTACACCCCTGTGCGCTTTAAGCTCTTCAAGAGTAATTATTCCTGAAGCTCCTGTCTCTTTGAAAGATGCTGGACATATATTTTTCAGCTGAGCCAACAAACTTTCACTTAACGTAACGCCACCTCAAGCTACACCGGACGTCGTCCCGGCACCGCTTGTAAATCCCCGCCGGCGTCAAAACATGAGGGGGTACCTGTATGGCATGCGGCGTCCACCTGGTCAACCTGTATGAGTAATGCGTCACCGTCGCAATCTAACGCTACCGACTTCACGTACTGATAATGACCTGATGTATCACCTTTACGCCAAAATTCTTGTCGGGAGCGCGACCAAAAAGTGACGCGGCCTTCGGTGAGAGTGCGTCGTAGCGCTTCGGCATTCATCCAACCCAACATGAGCACCTGCCCCGTATCGAATTGTTGGATAATGGCAGCAACAAGACCCTGATTGTTGAACGCGAGCCGTTCGGCTAAGCGCTCGTCCAAGCCATTGCTGTGATTGTAGGTATTTGCTGTAGTAGGCATCGGTTTTAGTGTAATGCTTTGGGTGCGTGAGCGGAAAAGTATCTCAAGAAGTGCCAAGATAGATATATGACTGAAAACAACACATCTCAGCCCAACATTCCTCAGAACAAAAAAGCTGCGAAGAAAGCAGTGGCGGCACAGCTCATTAACGAGCAGCGCACCGAGCTCGTCAACACTTTGCACCAGGTAGAGCCCACTGCGCCTACCCTGTGCGAAGGCTGGCAGGCGCGGCACATGGTAGCGCACCTCATTTTGCGCGAAACGTCCCCGCTCACTGCAGCGGGTGTGATTGGTGGACCGCTGGAGCAGCGCACCAATCAAAAGACTAACGAACTAGCCGATTCCTTGACCGATAAGCTTCGCTATGAGCAGGCAATTGAACGCTTTGCGCATCTGCCCGGGCATCTCAAGATGCGCCAGCGTTTTCCCTCAGCCGATCGCAAAATGAATCTCATTGAGTATTTTGTGCATAT
The DNA here is from genome assembly GCA_030530925.1 of Rothia sp. (in: high G+C Gram-positive bacteria). Classification (GTDB taxonomy): domain Bacteria; phylum Actinomycetota; class Actinomycetes; order Actinomycetales; family Micrococcaceae; genus Rothia. The sequence goes on from JAUMUA010000027.1 coordinate 5,857, forward strand.
TGAGGACGTGCGCCGCGCCGGCGGGCAGCATGACCCCCGCGAGCTTTCGCGTGAGGTTCAAGAAGCGATTTGGTCCGATGTTCGCTCCCGCGCCAAATTGATGGCAGGTAAAAATTACCCGCACGGTTTGGTGCTCGAAGCACCGGGTTACGTTGATATGACCTGTACCGTGGTCAAGCCTAAAGACAACATTCCTGCAACTATTTTGAGTGGTGAACCTGCTGAGTTGGCGCTGTATCTATTTGGCCGTGAAGAAGTAGCTCAGGTAAGCGTGAGTTAAACGCTTTTCTCGGAGCGGATAACGCTCAATTGGTGAGCCCCAACATTAAACAACGGCATTCAGGCTAAAAGGAGGTACTATTGGTCCGTTTTGAGACCTTGCTCGCATCGGCACCGCTACCGTGGGGAAATCTCTCCATGCTTGAAACTGCGGAAGCGATTGCGCAGCAACGGATCACCAGTGAAGAGGTAGTCACTCAATACCTCACGCGGATCAATAGCTTTGACAAATCCTCCAACCCAGCCCTCAATGCCGTTGTTCACCTTCACGGGCAGGCGCTGAACCGTGCTCAGGACAGCGACCGTCGTATTGCCCGCGGGGATGCGGTTCGTGAGCTAGAGGGCGTACCTTTTCTGGTCAAAGACAACATTGCCGTTGCAGGCATGCCGCTGACCTGCGGCAACATCAACCTTCGAGATTTTCGCCCCACTCAAAATGCCGAAGTCATCAACCGCCTTATTGCCGCCGGTGCAATTCCGCTGGCGAGTGCAAACACTGCAGAATTTGCGCATCACGGCACGTTTACCACGAGTTCTTCGCTAGGACGCACGGGTAACGCCTTCAACTCGACGCTCAGTGCCAGCGGGTCAAGTGGTGGCAGCGCCGTGGGATTAGCTTCTGGTTTTGCCGCGTTTGCACTGGGCACAGACTCCTGTGGCTCGATAACCGGCCCTGCTGCCCATGCGGGGTTAGTGGGGTATCGTCCGTCGCAAGGCATGGTCTCAAATTATGGTGTTGCTCCCCTGTCCCCGAGTCAAGATATGGTGGGCCCGCTTACCTATACGGTGCACGATGCCCTGGTGATCGCAGAGATTCTTTTGGACGGGCGCATCCGTAGCCTTCGCCAAGTGGTAAATGAATGCTTGATTCCGAACCTTAATTTTGTATGTCTTGACTGGGTGCTAGAGAAACCCGGTAATACTGCCGGCGAGGACGGTCAGCGCGAGCAGGTGGTTGCGCTGGCGCACCGCGCGGTGCAATGTCTGCAACAGACTGTGGGCATGCATCTGATTGATATACCCACGTTCAGCCGCGATTTCGCCAACACCGTTCTGAGCGATAGCGGCTGGATTGATTGCCGCGAATCAATCGAAGACTTTGTGCAACATTTTCCGCACCACCCGCACAGTCTTGATCCCATTACTTTTGCGGATTTGGTGGCAGGGACGTCTCTCTCTGCGCGAACGGTGCAAACATGGCTTACCCAAGAGCCCCTACCGAATGAAGATTATGAGCGCTACCAGTTTCATAAAGAAGAAGGACGCCGCGCCCTCATCCACATCATGGATGAGCACCGCGTGGACGTGATTGCACATATCACCTCGGCAGAAACCGCAACAACGTCGTGGGCAGGAACGTCGGCAGCTGGTATCAGTGCGAATACCGGCGCACCGGCGTTACAAATACCTATCGGCGCTACCGCAAACAGACTACCGGTAGGGCTCACGTTAGTTGCCCGCCCAGGCAAAGACGAAGTACTTTTTGCCGTAGGACAAGCGCTCGAGCAAGCTCTGACAACCTAGCAGGTGCCCGCCACTGCGCCACCTCTGCGGCGTCCTAGCGTACTTCGTACCCAGCGGCGCCAATCGCTTGTTTTACCTGTGCGATGCTGACTTCGCCAAAATGAAAAATCGAAGCGGCCAGCACAGCGTCAGCACCTGCTTCAATAACCGGAGGAAAGTGTTCGGCAACACCAGCGCCACCAGAAGCAATTAGTGGAACGGTAGTCACTGCACGTACTTCGCGAATCATGGGTAAATCAAAACCAGCTTTTGTGCCATCGGCGTCAATAGAGTTTAGAAGAATTTCACCCACTCCGCGATCACACGCTTGTTGCACCCAGTCGAGCACATCAATTCCAGTAGATTTAGTACCACCGTGGGTGGTGACTTCATAACCCGATGCCGTGGAGTCGCTCCGCTTGGCGTCCACCGAAAGCGTCAGCACTTGGGAACCGAATCGCTCAACGATCTCATTGATGACTTCGGGCCGGGCGATAGCTGCGGTATTAATGGAGACTTTGTCGGCACCTGTGCGCAATAGTTGCGCGACGTCGTCGGCGGTGCGAACTCCACCGCCTACTGTGAGCGGAATAAAGACCGTTTCGGCGGTTTGCGCCACCACGTCGTAGGTGGTCGCGCGATCTGCCGTGGATGCGGTCCCGTCTAAAAAGGTGAGTTCATCGGCACCGGCGGCATTGTATTGCGCGGCAAGTTCCACCGGATCGCCGGCGTCGCGCAAATCGGCAAAATTGACCCCCTTGACGACGCGCCCGTTGTTGACGTCCAAGCAGGGAATGACTCGAATTGCTACACCCATATCTTGCTCCTACAGTCGCGCGGCTTGAATCGGGGATACTAAAATGGCACGAGCACCTGCCGCGTAAAGCTCGTCCATGATGTTGTTAGCTGATTTGCGCGAAACCATCGAGCGCACCGCTACCCATCCTTCACGATTCAGCGGTGAGATGGTGGGCGCTTCCAGTCCGGGGGTGATTTCGGTGGCTTGTGGCAAGCGCTCTTGTTCGATGTCATAGTCAACTAGCACGTATTGACGGGCGATCAGCACCCCGCGTAAACGGCGGTGTAGTTTTTCAAGACCCGCCAAATCGTGAGCATCGTGACGTTTAATCAAAAGCGCTTCACTACTCATCAGAGCCTCACCAAATGGTTCAAGACCTGCCGCACGCATAGTATTGCCAGTTTCCACCACGTCGGCAATAGCGTCCGCCACACCCAAACGAATAGACGATTCGATCGCCCCGTCCAAGCGAATTACCGAGGCATCGATGTGCCGCTCTTGCAGATAATCGCTCACCAGATTGGCGTAGGAGGTAGCGATACGTTTACCCTGCAGCTCATCAATCGAGGTGAATTGCCCCTGCGGACCAGCAAAGTGGAACGTGGAGCGCGCAAAATCCAAGCCCATGACTTCTTGAGCCGGTGCTTGTGAATCCTGTAACAAATCGCGCCCGGTAATTCCCACATCGAGGGTGCCCTTTCCCACGTACACGGCGATATCGCGCGGACGCAGGTAGAAGAACTCCACCTCGTTGTCGGTATCGGCAATTACCAGCTCGCGCGAGTCGCGGCGCTGTAAGTACCCAGCCTCTTTGAGCAACTGAGTGGCGGCCTCAGAAAGAGCACCCTTATTCGGTATAGCAACGCGAAGCATTCAAAAATCCTTTGGCTAGAGGTACTTGTAGATGTCGGTGGGGGTGAGCCCTTTGGCAATCATCATCACCTGCACGTGGTACATCAGCTGAGAGACTTCTTCGGCGAATTCCGCATCAGATTGGAATTCTGCCGCCATCCATACTTCGGCAGCTTCTTCAACAATCTTTTTTCCGATAGCGTGCACGCCGGCGTCGAGCTCTTGAACTGTGCCCGAACCTTCGGGGCGGGTTTGAGCCTTTTCGCTCAGTTCTACATAGAGCGTGTCAAAAGTTTTCACGGTACCAACTCTCTTCGGCTTATTCGCCGTAGTGCACTGAATTTCTCAGCGTAGTCTTTCATAGTCTGTGCTCTGACACGCAGATTATCTCGAAGTACGGGATTTGTTAAAGGGGCGGCTAAAGACCGGCAGAATCACATCTTGAGCATTGGATTCTTCAATCATCATCTTATCAAAGACACCTTCGGGGTATCGACGTTGGAACTGGCGTTTACGCGCAAGCCATAGGAGCTCAGAGAGAATAAATTGCCCAGTGGTACCACCTACGGAGAGACAATAAAACTGCACCGATGCTTGCCCAAGGTTTTTGAGGGCATCAGCTTGACCATAGAGTGTACCGAGCATTCCTTGATAAATCATCATGCCGGGGATCAACGGTAAAAGCACCAGCATCATGATGGCGTTGGAGGTCAGGTGCACAGGTTTCGAAACAACTACCGCCACCGCGCCCACGGCGATAGAAATGCTCGTCAGGGCAGAGTAGTCAGAAATGGGAAGCAAAGACACCACATAGTGTAGCGCGACAGCACCTATCCCCAATCCCATCAAACTGAGCAGTTTAATCCCGCGGCCACCGCATGCAAGCGAAAAACCACCAGTAACGAATCCTGCACCGATCAACAAATTAATCAGCGGGGTGTGAGCTGAACTTAAATGCTCTATGAAGTGCACATCCTCACCAACAAATCGGCGGGCAATTCCGATCCCCACTGAGACACCAGAAACCAATCCAGCGGTAGACATCAGTGTTTCTAACAAACGTCCGGTAGCTGAGAGGTACCAGCCCATCATGGCATCTTGAGTAGCGCCGTAGGCGGCGATTCCTGCTAGCTGCCCTGCCAATGCTGAGACAATACACACCGCTACATCTTGCGAATTGGTCAGTGAGCAATACATCGTTGAAATCAACACGGCAAGTAAACCAGCAATAGCGAATCTAAAAATTCCAGGGAAGCGCATTCCTTCCAGATGCTGAAAACTTGTAGAAACAATCAAAGAAGTTACCGCAGCACCAACCATGGTGACCCAATCTGCCCCGAGCAAAAAACTAAAACCGGCACCTAAAAAAGCAAAACCACCCGCAACCCAGTACCACTGCGGATAGGCGACCTTATCGACTCGTTGTTGCAAAGTGTGGTGCGCCTGGTAGAGAGTGAGGTTACCTAAGAGATAATCTGCTACGACCTCTTCGGTGGTGCTGCGCCAACCGATATCAAGCACACCCGGTGATACTTCGTGAACGGCGGTAAAAGGTGTGCCGTTATCGTCTTGAGGTGCGCTGAGAGTGAGTTGACCTAAAGTCACACTCACAGTGAGATTGTGAATACCCTCTGCATTGGCTATGGCAAGAAGGGTTCGTGTGGTAGAGGCAGAGCTTGCCCCGCTTCGAATTAACGAATCCCCTACAAGAATCATGAATTCGTAAGTTTGGTGGTTATCTGGCATGGTACCCACGCTAACAGCAAGAAGCGGAGTGCTCTTTGCTTTTGGAAATCTTTAGAAATTCTGCAAAATCACAGCAGTTTCTAACGCTGCTGCAGTGGCTTCAAACCCTTTGTCTTCTGAGGAACCCACAAGTCCCGCACGATCTAACGCTTGTTGTTCATTATCACAGGTAAGAACGCCAAAGCCCACGGGTTTTTTGGTGCGCGATGAGACCTCAGTCAATCCATACGTTGCTGAATCACACACGTAGTCGAAATGAGGCGTGCCACCGCGAATCACCACCCCGAGCGCCACCACGGCGTCATGAGTTTCTGCGAGTTTGGATGCCGCCACAGTGAGTTCAAATGTGCCAGGCACGCGAACCACGGTGGGGTTTTCGATTCCACCTTCGGCGGCGGCACGCTTGGCGCCGTCGAGCAAACCGTCCATAACCTGGGTGTGCCAGGAGGCGGCGATGATAGCGACCTTGAGGTCTTTCATGGTTTCGGGATTGAGGTTGATGTTGGCTGCGCCTGCTCCACTCATTGGTGCTCCTTAGTGTTGAGAAGATGATTCATTCGGTGTTCTTTGGTTTGAAGGTAGTTGAGGTTTTCAGCTCGTGGTTCAGTGCGATCAGCAATCAACCCGTGCACGGTAA
>JAUMUA010000027.1:11682-21910 GCA_030530925.1 Rothia sp. (in: high G+C Gram-positive bacteria)
CTCACCCAAGATAATTGCCGCTTGACGATAGTCGCGAGCATCAGCGGTAAGACCTAGGTGTAAATTGGCATCCACCGTATCGAAACCTTGATCTTGCAGGGCATAGGCACGGAGCTTATTCACCAGTCCGATGCCGCGCCCCTCATGATTGCGCGCATAAATTAGGTACCCGCCGCGTTGTTGCACAATTGCAAGCCCTTGGGCAAGCTGCGGTCCACAATCGCACCGGAATGAACCGAACAAATCGCCGGTGGCACATTCTGAGTGAATTCGCACCGGGGTGTGGGGTTCGTGCGTTTTGAGAGGATGGCCTGAAGCATCTACCGCTTGTGCCGAAAGATGCTCGGATCCGTCGGTAAAAATCCATGCTTGCAGGGCAAAAACACCGTGTTCAGTAGGCACGATGACACGCGGGCTGCGCTCTTTGAGCGTGACGTCGATTCGCGGGACGAGTTGCCCAGGTGGTACAGACTGATGAGGTAGTTCTGATTCAGAATGTGAACTCATGCGCGCTCCTGCACATAGTGCGTGAGCTCTTCAATCGAAATCATCGGCAAATAGTGTTCGGTGGCAAAAGCGCGGAGGGCATCAAAGCGCATCATCGACCCGTCGTCGTGGATCAGCTCAGCAATCACCCCTACACCGGATAGCCCTGCCAAGCGCGAGAGTTCCACGGCGGCTTCGGTGTGCCCCGCACGTTCTGCCACGCCACCGTCCACTGCACGTAGCGGGAACATGTGCCCGGGGCGAGTGATTGAATCCTTGGTGGATTCGGCGTCAGCTAGCACTCGCGCCGTCAGCGCACGGTCGGCGGCGCAGATGCCGGTGCTAATGTTCTCTTTTGCATCGCAGGAGACTGTGTAGGCGGTACCTTTAGGGTCTTCGTTGTTCATCACCATCGGCAACAGACCCAGTTCGTTGGCTCGGCTTTGCGGCATGGGGGTGCAAATCACTCCCGACGTATAGCGAATCGTAAAACCCATCAATTCGGCGGTGGCGTGTTCGGCGGCAAAAATAATGTCGCCCTCGTTTTCGCGGTCTTCGTCATCGACCACAACCACTGCGCGCCCTTCACGAATCGCGACAATGGCTTGCTCTATCGAATCGAGACCGTGTCGCTCTTGCGACTGCTCGCCAAGATCGGGGTTTGGAACGGGGTTTTGCGAGACCTCAAGGAGTCGCTGCACGTATTTGGCAAGCGCATCGGTTTCCAGGTTCACGGTATCCCCCACGCTCAGCTCACCTAAGATGGTGGCTTCTAACGTTGCGGGAATCAGTCCCACCTCAAACCACGGGTTTGGTTCGGTAGGCGCCGAAACTGCGGTGACGGTAAGGGACGCACCATTGACGGCGATCGAACCTTTTTCTGCCAGATGTCCGGCAAGTTCGGTGGGAATGTTGATGCGCAAGGTGCGCCAGTGCGGGTAATCATCCACCGCAGAGACCGTACCTAATCCGTCAACGTGCCCCTGCACCACATGCCCGTCGAATCGTCCGTTCGCCGCCATGCAGCGCTCTAAATTCACGTGAGTTCCCGGCTGTACTTGCCCCAGGTTGGTGCGGGCAAGAGTCTCCCCCATGACGTCCGCACAAAAAATGCCCGGTTGCATTTCCTGGGTGCGGGTGGCAGTCAGGCACACGCCGTTGACCGAGAGCGAGCCACCGTGTTCCAAATCAGCAATAATCTCCCCGGCATTGACCGTAAGAACTGCTGATTCCACTCTGCCGGATTCGTCGGTGAACCGATCAATTTTTTCGACGGTGCCCATAGCACCCACAATGCCTGTAAACATGTTTTTACCTCTTCGATTGTGGCACCAGATGCATCCTCGCATCGGTGCCTAAAGTTGAAATTGCTGGGCTCATACTCAAATCATCAAGTTGCCATCCCGACGCCTCGTGCAGCGTGGTGATGCCCCAGTCTGTTAGCGCAGAGCGTCCTGCCCCTAAAATTTTTGGCGCTTGGTACCAAAAGATTTCATCCACCAAATCAGCGGCAAGAAATGCAGAAAGCACTGTAGGACCACCTTCAACCATGAGGTGACCCACACCATGTTTATAAAGAGCTCCCGCTACTTCAAGCGGATCATGGGTTCGCAGGTGGAGTGTATTCGGTGAGCTGGCAAGCTGGGCGGATCCGGGAATATTGCGGTTGCCCATCACTACAGCCCGCGGCTGCTTTGCAAACGGTGCGCCCTGCGCATCCCGAGCGCTCAGCGCCGGATTATCGGCAACCACGGTTGCTGTTCCCACTAACACCGCATCGGCACGCGCACGAATCAAATGACCATCAACGCGCGATTGAGCACCGGTAATCCACTGGCTCGTTCCATCGGCGGCGGCAATTTTGCCATCAAGTGTTGAGGCAATTTTCGCCGTGATAAAAGGACGACGCCGCTGCGCCGCCGCGAACCAGCGGGCGTTCAGCGCTTCGGATTCCTGGCTCAACATGCCCTGGTGTACCGCGATGCCCTGCTGCCGTAAGTAGGCGGCGCCGCCTGCGGCGTCATCGGTGGTATCGGCGTAGGCAAAAGTCACCCGAGTTATGCCCGCCTGCGCAATCGCGTGTGAGCACGGACCGGTGCGCCCGGTGTGATTGCACGGCTCGAGGCTCACGAACATGTGCGCGCCGCGCACGTCAATACCAGCTTGACGTGCCTTGGCAAGAGCATCTGCCTCGGCGTGAGCGGTTCCCGCACCACGATGCCAACCGGTGCTCAACAGCGCGCCGTCAGCGTCAACTATCACAGCCCCCACCAGCGGGTTCGCACCGCGAATACCCTGTCGTGCGGCCTCCAGCGCAAGGTACATTGCTTGCTCGGCGCTAAGCACCGTACCCGGTGCCGAAAACGAAAAGTCTGGTGTGGCGGGATTAGCGTTCAACGCGCTCGCCCACGTTCACGGTTGGATCAGGAAATTGGGTTTGGACTTCTACTCGCGCTAACTCGCGGTTGCGCGTGCGCCACCAGACAAAGAAACCGGTGAGAGTAAAAATACCGTAGAAAACATACATAAGCGCGGTTGCAAAATATCCGGCAGACCACAGCAAGGGCACACCCACCACGTCCACAGCAACCCACATGAGCCAAAATTCAACCCAGCCTTTTGCCATGCCATAAGTTGCCAAAAGGGACCCGGTAAAGATCCACGCGTCCGACCATACCGGCTCGTACGAACCAAGCGCACGGAACACCGGAGTCAACAAACCGGTGCCGATGAGCAACGCGGCAATCATAAAGATGCGTTCTTTACCGCTTGCCCACTGGGGTATGACGGCGGCACCCTCGGCTGAATGGGAGCTCTTCCAACGGTACCAGCCCCAGGCTGAGACCACGATAAACATGATTTGGCGGCCCGCTTGACCCAACATATTGATAGGGTGAGGGGAGCCAAAAAGAGTGCCCATAAAGACGGTAAAAAGTAAGAGGTTGCCGGCAATGCCTACCGGCCATGCCCACACTTTGCGACGCATGCCACCTAGCGCACTGGCTAGGCCAAAGAGGTTTCCGAGGACTTCGCGCACCAGCAGGGTTTGATTACCAATATGCCACTGAGCGTCGAAGAGCCACCGCAGAAATTCCATTGTTTCCCTTTCGCGGAGGCTCCGGGAGAACAAAGCGTTTTCTACGATGTACCGGCGCAAAGGTGCGCCAAACATCGTGCTCAACTCGAACACCACACAAGTGGTTTCCGCCTTGAGAACGGATTGCTCGTGCTGCCTTCCATCCAGACTGTACTGTCTGCATAGGAATTTCACCTATCAGGCCAAGTAAACTTGGTTAGCGGGCTATCACCGCAGGTTCGGATTTTCACCGGGTCCCGGAGCACGATATATGTTTCGATTCAATTAAAGCACTCAAAACGCCAAAGGGCGAAGTTTGATCGCTGTGAGATGATGGCGTGTGCTGCTCGGTGCCCAGTTGCGCGTCCTATTTAATACCTTACTAAGTACCTCGGTTACTGCTCTGCGAAGTACTCGATCTAGTGCGCAGAACCGCCCTCAATTTTCTGATAAATGGCGTCGGCTATTGCTAAATCTTCCCAACCCATACCCGAGAATTTAAAGACAATCGGCGCATTGCGATGGAGCACTTTTGCACCGGTCACTACGTCTTTGAGGGTCACTGCATCATCAAAGCTCAGATGCCCTTCCTCTACTGCCAGAACCATATCACCGCATTCGCGCGCGGCGGTTGCGGGGTCTTCCAGAATCACCTGGGCGGCACCCATCAGTTCACCGCTGAGTTCGCGCGCAGTGGGCGTGTGCGAACCGAGCGCGACAATCACGGCGTCGTTGCGTACATGCTCGCGGTCTAGAATCGGAGTTTGTGCCGACGTCGCGCAGATAATCAGCTCTGCTTCTGCCAGCGCCTGGTGCGCCTGCGCTGAACCCACTTGGCACCAGTTGGGCAGATCGTCTGGCTGGCTTCGCGAGAGAAAAGTTGCGCGAATTTCTCGCTGATCACCCAGGCAACTTTCAATGGTTTCGAGGTGATGCCGCCCCTGCGGCCCCGTACCAAAAATGACGACGCGCAACGGTTCGATCGCTTCGTTAAGATACTGAAACACCCCGGCAAGGGAGAGAGCCGGGGTGCGAAGCGAGGTAATTACCTCGCCGTCCAGTAGCGCCTGTGGTGACAGCGTGCGACCATCAAAGAGCATGAATTGCCCTTGAATCATGGGTACGTTCAGTTCGTTGGCACGCGGATTCATGGTCAAAATCTTGATACCCGCAACATGCTCAAAAGATGCGGGCATCATTAATAAATCTCCCCCACCGGCAAGATGTTCGCTTTGGCGCGTGCCGTCGTCGGCGGGGTCAAAGTGAGTGAGTGTTTCGCGCAAGACGTGCACTGCCTCGCGCGGGGTAAGAGCCTGATGTACTTGCTGTGCAGAAATAATACGCATGTAATCTCTTGAAATCGTTGTTGTGTTAGCTGTCTTCGGTGGTGGAGTTTGCTCGCTTGACTCGTTCTTGTGCCATTTGAGCAGCCCGGTAATTTACTTTGGCGCGCAGGGCGTCGCGGCGGAACCATGAGCCGATTTCCCAAAAAGTATCTCTTGCTTGGAAAGACTCAAGAGCTTCGGTGTATAGCAGACGCGCGGCATCCAGGTCGTGTTCCACTTTTTCAAGGTATGCCAGTTGCATAAGCGCGGTGGCGCGCAGATGTTCAGTGGCACCTGACTCTTCGCGGCGCAAGAAGTCCAGTGAGCGATGAAATTGTTCGCGTGCGGCGGGTAGCTGGTCGGCACGCGCTAACAGGTTGGCGGCGGTGACGGCGTTCTCCCCCGCGCGCTCCCAGATTTGTAGCTCGGCAAAATCGGTTGCGGCTTGGGTAAAGACCTCTAACGCTTTTTGGCTCTGATCGCAGGACATATAGAGCGACCCCAGATTTTGTCGCTGTTCGGCAAGCTGCTCGGTGTGGCCTAAGCGAATGAAGGCTTCGAGTGCTTGTTCTGCAAAGGGCATGGCGAATTCGTGTAGACCGTTATTGCCGTAGGCGGCTGCAATAGCTGAGGCGGCCATGGCTTCACCTTCGGGTTCTGATGTCTCTTGAAAAAGTTTTAGCGACGCTTCAAAAACGCTAATGGCGCCGGGAAAGTCTTGCATTTCAAAGAGTTTACGACCGTTTTCGAAGGACTCCCAAGCGTGCCCTAACGAGGTGTGCGCGGGGCGTTTGGGTGAGCGTGAGTGCATACGGTGTTCGTTCATGCTTGCGCCGCTCGTCGTAGGTTTTCAATGGCAACGGCGGGATCATCTGCGCCGTAGACCGAGGATCCTGCCACAAACACGTTCGCACCTGCTTCTGCCGCGCGCACAATGGTTTCTTCGGTGATTCCGCCGTCGACCTGTAGCGCAATAGGCTGGTTCATGCCCTGCATGGCTTCTGCTGCGCGTCGGATTTTTGGAAGGGTGACGTCAAGAAATTTTTGTCCGCCAAAACCGGGTTCTACGGTCATGATGAGCAGCATGTCTAGTTCGGTGAGCATGTCTAGGTAGGGCTCTACCGGTGTTGCTGGACGAAGCGCCATGCCAGCTTTCGCACCGGATTCGCGCAGGGTGCGCGCTAGTTTGATGGGCGCAATCGCCGCTTCGGCGTGGAAAGTGACGGACTCGCAACCGACTTCTGCGTATTGCGGTGCCCAGCGGTCGGCGTCGTCAATCATGAGGTGAACGTCGAAGGGTATAGGTGAGACTTCGCGCAGGCGCTTGACGACGGGCAGACCCCAGGTGAGGTTGGGTACAAAGTGGTTGTCCATGACGTCGATGTGCGCGGCGTCGGCATTATTGATGGCCTCAAGTTCTGCGCCGAGCTGTGAAAAGTCTGCGCTGAGAATGGAGGGGTTTATATGGCACGTCATGAAAACTCAACACCTTTGCTTCGAGAAATCTGCTAGTACTACTGTATTGCACGACGTTGCGCGAGCGGAATTTTGGGGGTGAAAACTGAGGACGGCGTGGGAAATGATCTGCAAGATCGCTATGCCCATGCTGTTATTCCGAATATTTCCATTGCGGTCCCTGTCACCTATCATGATTGCCCTCCCCTTTTCAGATTTAAAGCGGAGTGTACTTTACTCTGACGAGCAACAATATCTAGTGTAGGAATCCTCAACGTTCTTAGTATACGAATATTCTGGTTAGCAAGGTGATCTTGATTTTCGATGCACAGAATAAAATTATTGAATTGTCACTCTAGAAGGGTGAAGCTATTAATTAAGTGAATTAACTAAAGCCCTGTGGGCAGAATTTCTACTAGCCACACCCCAAAAATGGTGGACGCACCTCTCGGCATCCACCATTTTCAAAGTATTCTTCTACCCTACTTCTTCCTAAACAACGCCAGGAACATCGCGTCGGTGTTGTGTAGATGCGGCCAAAGTTGCGCGGTCGTTTGAGTTGGGTGTTTCTCATCGAGTGCGTGCGATGGGTCCAACTCCCCCGCCAGCACCGATTGACCGGCGGTGTCTTTGAGAGCCACACTCTTCAAAATCGCACCAGAATCTAACAACTCCACTTTGCCGTCTTTGAGAATATCCAGCACAATATTCTGTGTCTCAGCCATATGTGGGGTGCAAGTCACATACGCAATCACGCCACCTGCACGGGTCTGTTCAACCGCAGCATCAAACAACTGCTTCTGTAATGGCAACAATTCAGCAATATCGCGCGGGGTTTTGCGCCAGCGAGCTTCAGGGCGACGTCGTAGCGCACCCAAACCAGAGCACGGCACGTCTACCATCACACGGTCAAAGAGTTGCCCCGCCTTCATACCCTGCGGTAATAGCGCCTGCTTAGAAACGGTCCGAGCAATCTCTTGACCGTCTCCCACCACCACTTTGTAGGAACCCTGAGGGAGCGGATTCAGTGACTTCTCCACGAGTTTCGCGCGGTGTTTTGCTGATTCGTTAGCCAACAATTTCGCACCGCGTTGCGCGCCCAAAGAGCCAAGCAACGCCGCTTTGCCACCGGGACCAGCACACAAATCAAGCCATGCCTTATCAGGGCCGTCCAATGGCGCTGCCGCCAATGCGCGCGCCACTAGCTGAGATCCCACGTCCTGTGCACGCACCGAACCATCGCGCACGCTTTCCAACCGGCCTAGATCACCGGAGGCATAGTATGCCGAACCTTCCACCAGCGTGCCTTCATCGGCACCGCGGTCAAGTGCTTCATCCAACGCACCAATACCAGGTAGCGCCACCAAATTCACCACGGGTGCGGCGTTATCGGCATCCAAAAGCTGCTCGATCTCCTCTGCGCTGCGACCATGAGCGGCGAGCGCCTGGCGGAAACCGCGCACCATCCATGCCGGGTGTGACTTTGCCAAAGCCAAGCGAGTGTAATCGTCCTTGGCATCTGCTTGAATAATCTCTTGCCACTCATCCGGTTCGCGTTCTGACACTCGGCGTAGCACAGCGTTAATAAATCCTGCCGGACCCGAACCGATTTCGGCACGAGCCAGCGCCACCGTGGAGTTCAACGCGGCGTGAGCGGGTACGCGCATCGAAAGAATCTGATGCGCACCCATGCGCAAAGCAGTCATGATTTGCTGGCCGGTCTTTTCAATCGATCGGTCAGCGCAGTGCGCCAAAATCGCGTCGTAGGTGCCCTGATTACGCAACGTGCCGTAGCACAATTCGGTGGCGAAACCGGCATCGCGGTGGTCCAAGTGATTCGCGCGAATCATTTTAGGCAATACAAGGTTTGCATACGCATCATCTTGAACCACTGCGTTGATCACCTGATAAGCGGTCAATCGTGCGGGATCAGATGAACGACGGCGCGCGCTTGGTGCTGAGCTCGAAAAATCACGGCGCGACTGAGACTGACGGTTGCGTTCGCGACCTTGGGCGTTTCGGCGGGTTTCACCACCGCCACCGCGTTTGGTGCGGCCTGCACCGGGGTTAGCATTGTTGGATTTACGCGGGTTGTTAGCGCCGTTGGCGTTGGCGTGGCGGCCAAATCCGCCGCGTGAAGATTCACTCATCGAAGTACTACTTTCTGCTCATCTAGAGCAGAATCTAGCCCGCGGGCCCAGTCTGCTGCATTCATCATTTTTTTACCTGCCGGTTGCACCGCAACAAGTTCTAGGGTGCCGTTACCACAGGTCACTACGAGTTTTTTTGTCTCAAGACGCACGGTGCCGGGTTCTCCTTGGGGTACGGCGTCCGATGTTTTGAGTTTGCCAATCTTAAAGCGCGCGTCGTTGAATTCACACCACGCCCCCGGTTCGGGAGTCACACCGCGATACTGCGCCAAAATGCGCTCGGTGTCGCGTGTCCAATCAATTTTGCCATCGGCTAGCGAGAGCTTAGCGGCATGAGTTGGCTCGCCCTGTTGGGCGTCGCCAGTGTTACCCGATTCGATGGCGTCAAAAGCTTTCATCATTAGCGCGCCACCGCTTGCGGCCAAACGGAGCAGAATATCGCCGGCGGTATCTTCTGCCAGAACCTCGGTAGATTCTTGGCAGAAAACGGGGCCGGTATCGAGGCCCGCTTCAATCTGAAAGACCGAAGAATAAATGGTGCTCTCCCCCGCCATCAACGCGCGCTGCACAGGAGCCGCACCGCGCCACTGTGGCAAAGCGGAGAAGTGTAGATTAACCCAGCCGTGCGGTAAGAGGTCCAAAGCGGACTGCGGCAAAATCGCACCGTAGGCAACTACTGCCGCAATGTCTGCGCCCAGGGCGCCTACTTGCTCAGCGGTGCTCTGCTCCCACTTATTAGCTTTAATAATGGGTAACCCGAGTTCTTCGGCGCGAATTGCTACCGGCGACGGCCTCAGGCGGTGTTTGCGCCCCTGTGGCGCATCCTCACGGGTTAGTACACCCACCACCTCACATTCTGCTTCGGTGAGCGAGTTGAGGGTCTTCACCGCGATGTCAGGAGTTCCAACGAAGAGTATTTTCATCGCCATGTTTTATCGCGCCTTTCCAAAGAAAGAGCTACCAGTTGCCGGTGCTGATTTTGCCGGTGCAGCTTTTGATACGGCACCGAGCACACCAAAGGCCGACGAAACGGCGCCAGCGCGTTCGCCCTGCACCGCCGCCGAAACCTGGTTGTAATCCGCTTGGCGGATAGCACGCATAATGCGCTTCTTATCTTCGCCCACTACTCGGTCAATAAAGAGGTGCCCGTGGAGGTGATCGGTCTCGTGCTGCAACATCCGGGCAAACAGTCCCTCACCTTCAATCGCTAACGGCTGATTGTCGGCGTCCACACCGGTGACGCGCGTCCAGTTCTTGCGCGGGGTGTCGGACGAGAGCCCCGGCACCGAGAGGCATCCTTCACCGCCATCCTGGTCTTGATCACCCGTTTCAATCGTGGGGTTGATGATGTATCCTTCACGGCCATCGATATTGCCAAATGTAAAAATCTTCTTGCTGATTCCTACTTGCGGTCCGGCAAGGCCCACTCCATTGACTTCGTACATGGTCTCTAACATGTCCTTAATGAGTTTTTTGAGTTCATCATCAAAGACCGTGATGTCATCACACTCAGTACGCAATACGGGATCGCCCACGGTTCGAACCGTCAATATAGTCATCAATCTTCTTTCGTTCAGGCTTCGCTCTAGTCTCTAGTGTAGAAAATTTAGGCAGATTTTTCGCCCGTTGGAGGTTCTGTTGGTGCCGCGGGAGGCGGAATCACAGGCATGAGCACTTCTGAATAATCCTCGTGTAGCGCCCGGTTGTAATCCCATACGCGTTTGAGGGCGCAGAAT
>JAUMUA010000028.1:0-13322 GCA_030530925.1 Rothia sp. (in: high G+C Gram-positive bacteria)
CAGAGCACCTGTCTTGTAAACAGGGGGTCACCGGTTCGAATCCGGTAGGGGGCTCTTTTTTATGCCCAAAACTTCTTCGGTTCGCAACAAAACTCCTCAGCGAAACACCGTTTCCGCGTAACAAAACGTCTAACACCTGGCTCCGGTGGGGTTGCCTTGTAAGATGTTTCACGTCCCCCTTACCTTCGCACAACTTGTTGCAACAGAAGGTAAATCACTCGCTAATCAGCACAGAAGAGGAACACGCATGAACCCCAATGAAGAAAACCACGGCGCCTACGGCTTTCTCGTTTTCGCCTGGCTCCAGCTAGCCATCGCAATCACCATGATGATCGTTGGCCTCTGGACCCTTAAAGAACCACTGATGGTGAAGGGCTACTACTTCATCACCTCCATCTTGCTCGTGGGCGGCTCCATTACCGCCATGAAAGCAACCTACGACTACAACCGTCAAAAGGCATACCGCGAGCGCGTTGGCGGTCGTCCTTTCGAGAACTAAGCGGCAACCTGCGAACCGCACGGGTTCGCACCACTCAAGTTTTAGCGTCCTGCAAGTAAAATCACTTGTGGGACGCTTTTTTGTGCGTTCGCGGGCGCGGGTTGGGTTCTTTCGCCACAAAACTGCGCCTGACTATAATCAGCAGACAGCATTAATAAAGACACAAAAATCTTTTCAAATACCCTCTAAAAGTTGGTGTGATGCCTCAAATTCGCATATCCTAGTGTGGTGCTTAGGCACACCTAACTTATTCATGCAGGTGGGGCGGTCCCCACTAGATTTATGGAGAACTGTCTCATGGTTACACTCTCACGCGGAGCTTTCCTTAAGGCTGCTGCAGCCACTGCTGCCGCCGGTCTCTTGGCAGGTTGCTCAACCGGATCCAACGACGCATCCGGTTCCAGCGCCTCAGATTCATCCTCAACTGAGCCCTACACCATCAAGCACGCGTTTGGCGAAACCACTTTTGACGCCATCCCCCAGAAAATTGCTATCGTGCAGAACTGGCAGAACCCCGACGCCGTCCTCGCGCTGGGCGTAGTGCCCATTGGCGCTCCCATTGTTGCCTGGGGCGGCAATGAGAACAAGTCCACCCCGTGGTTCGACAAGAAGCTTGAAGAACTCGGTGGCAAACAGCCCACTCGTTACGACGAAACGGACGGCCCGAACTACGAAGAACTCGCAAAGCTCGAACCCGACGCTATCTTCTGCCCCTACGGTGAGATGAGCAAAGAAATTTACGACAAACTCAATGGTATTGCACCGGTCGTTCCTGCGCCCGAGGGCGTGGGTTCATGGGCTTCGTCATGGCAGCAGACCGTGGAGATGGCGGGCAAGATGCTCAAAAAAGAAGACGAAGCAAAAAAGCTCATTGAAGACACCGAATCAAAGCTCAAATCTAAGGGTGCAGAGCACGAGAACTTGCAGGGCGCAACCTTCCTTGCCGGCGCCTTCGATAACGAGAAAAACACCTTTGGCGCTTACACCTCACAGGACACTCGCCCCCGCTTCTTCTCTTTGCTGGGCATGAAACAGGCATCGTATGTGAGCGATAAAGAAAAAGACTCCTCAGCATTCTTCATCGATATCTCCGCAGAAGTTATCGATACCGTGGAAGCTGATGCCGTATGGGCGTGGGTCAACGCAGAAAGCGATGTGCAGAAGGTGAAGTCAAACGACCTCTTCTCACAGATGCCCGCCCTCAAGCACGACGCAGTGGTTTTTGAAGCTGATAAGACTAAGGGTCTGGCGCTCTCAGCAGCATCACCGCTCTCGCTCGTGTGGGCGGTTGAAGAGACCTCCATTCTTGATGACATGTCTAAGGCTGTAGAAAACACCAAGAAAGCATCCTAATTTTTTAGCGACCGCGCCAAAGCTGCCCGAAGTTTTTACTCCGGGCAGCTTTGGGCGTTATTGATCAAGGACTTCTATGCCCGTCTCGCCGGCACAAACTAACCTAGAAAAAACTCGCACACGGCGGCAATCTTTTGTGATTGCCACCGTTGCTTTGGTGATTCTGCTTGCATTTGCTGTGGTGTCATCTATCTTCTGGGGAACCCGTAACGTTGAGGTGAACACGGTCTGGAACTACTTCACCCATTCGAACGTGCCTTCTATGACCGAGGCGGTGCTGGATCAGCGTAGCGTTCGGACACTCTGGGCAGGAACCATCGGTGCCGCGCTAGCGCTTGCCGGCGCAGGCATGCAGGGAGTTACCCGAAACCCGCTGGGTGACCCGGGAATTTTAGGAGTCAACGCTGGCGCAGCTTTTGCAGTGGTGCTGGGCATCGCCGTCTTTGGTATCTCTTCAGCTACCGGCATGGCGATTCTAGCTTTTGTAGGCGCAGGTATTGCCTCAGCGCTGGTGTACGGTTTGGCGAGTATTGGGCGCGACGGGGCGACGCCCGTCAAGCTTGCCCTGATGGGTGCGGCGATTTCTGCAGGTTTGGGGTCTATTACCTCGGCACTGATTCTCAATTTCAGCAATGCGCTGGATTCGCTGCGTAAATGGCAGCTGGGGTCGGTAGCGGGTAGCTCGATGGAAGATTATTTTCCCGGTGTCTTTTTGCTGATTGCCGGAGCTTTGATTATCTTGCTGGGAGCACGCTCTATTAACAATTTTGCTCTGGGCGACGATATGGCAGCTGCCCTGGGCGAGAACGTAGTGCTCAAGCGCTTCATTATTTTCATCGGCATCACGCTGCTGAGCGGAACCGCAACCTCGATGTGCGGACCAATCGCCTTCTTGGGGTTGATGGCACCGCACGCGATTCGCGCCGTCGTGGGCCCTGATTACCGCGCGATTATTCCGCTCTCTGCCCTATTCGGTGCCGTTCTTCTCATCGCCGCAGACACCATTGGCAGAGTAATCATGCCACCGCAAGAAATTCAGGTGGGAGTCACCATGGTTGTTATTGGCGTGCCCGTCTTTCTCTACTTGGTGCGCACTAAAAAGGCGGTGGAACTCTAATGTCTGTCTCTACTCGCACGCTCTCACCGGCGCAACAGGTTGCCGCATTACGCGTTGCCGCCCGACGCCGCCCCCGCCTGGTTCTTCTGGGGCTCAGCGTCCTCTTGCTGGCGGTCTTTTTAGTGCGCGTATTGCTGGGAACCTACACAGTGACGCTGCCCGATTTCATCACAATTTTGCAGGGTGGAACGATTGAGGGCGCTCGCGGTGCGCGCTACATCGTGCTCTCCGATAAGCTACCGCGCGCTGTGTTGGGCACGCTTACCGGCCTAGCTTTTGGTAGTGCCGGCGCAATTTTTCAGTTGCTCTTGCGCAACCCGCTGGCGTCCCCAGACATCATAGGTATTAGCTCAGGCGCCTCACTCGGTGCGGTTCTTGGCATTGTGTTCTGGGGATTCACCGGCTTTCAATTATCTTTTGTGGCCATCACGTTTTCCCTTGCCATAGCCATTTTGATTATGGTTCTTTCGGCAGGACGCGGCGGCGTGGGCAATCGCTTTATTCTGATGGGTATTGGCGTAGCGGCCCTTGCCAATGCGGTAGTGAACTACCTGCTAACTCGCATCGACATCAACTCAGCACAATCTGCCATGGTGTGGATGACCGGCTCGCTCTCTGTTGCGAACTGGGAACGTATCACCATCTTGACGGTGGCGCTGTGCGCTATCTTGCCGTTCGTCGTAATTTTTCACCGCCAACTCCACGCCATAGCTGTGGGCGAGGAACTTGCCCAGGGGATAGGGCTGAACGTGACGGTCACGCGTTGGCTCTTCATCGTCTTAGGCGTGCTCCTTGCCGCTGTAGCAACTGCGGCAACCGGACCCATCGCATTCGTAGCTTTTGTTTCTGGACCTATTGCCCGACGTCTTCTAGGCGGCCGCCACTCACTGGTTGCCTCCGCGCTGGTGGGCGCCGTCATCGTTGTATTCGCTGATTTCCTCGCCGCGAACGTGATTCCCGGCGGCGCCATGCCGGTAGGCGTGCTCACCGGCGCATTTGGCGCACCCATTCTCATTTGGTTACTGGTTCAATCCCAGAAAGAAGGTCGCTCATGACTTCCTGCATCTCTCGCGAACTACGCATCGATCACGTTGATTTGAGCTACGGTACGCGCACCATCGTCAAAGACCTTTCGCTCACTATTCCCGCTGGAAAAATCACCGCCATTATTGGACCTAACGGTTGCGGTAAATCCACTCTGTTGCGCGGAATTTCGCGGCTTCTGAAACCCGCTCAAGGCGAGATCACCCTGGATAACAAGAGCGTTCATTCCTACTCGGGTAAAGAATTTGCGCGCATGGTGGGTCTGTTGCCGCAAAGTCCCATTGCCCCGGATGGCATCACAGTGGCAGACTTGGTGTCTCGCGGACGCTACCCGTACCAGGGGATTTTCAAGCGGAATACCGCAGAGGACGACGATGCCGTAGCGTGGGCACTTGAAGCCACCAACACCATGAGCCTGGCTGAACGGCAGGTAGCTGAGCTCTCTGGTGGTCAACGCCAACGCGTGTGGATTGCCATGGCGCTTGCGCAACAGACCGATATTTTGTTGCTCGATGAACCCACCACCTATCTCGATTTAGCGCACCAAGTAGAGCTTCTCGACCTCTTATGCGAGCTCAATGAAGAACGCGGCACCACCATGGTTTTGGTGCTCCACGAGCTGAATTTGGCGGCTCGAGTAGCTGAGTATCTCATTGCCATGAAAAACGGCGAAATCGCCTGCGCAGGTGATGCTAGCGCCGTCATGACCAGCGAAAACCTACATCGCGTATTCGGGCTTAAAGCCTCGGTGTACGACCCAGAAAATAGCGGTAACCCCGTGGTGGTCCCGCACGCACGAATCACTCAAGGAGCATCTGCATGAGTAAATTACGTACGCACAGACAATCGGTGATTCATCAATTTGGGTTGTTTCCGGTCACGGTAACCCGCGTGCAGCGGCTCACCGATCATTACATGCGCATCTCGTTGGCAGGGTCAGCGCTACACTACGCGGTGGAAGAAATTTCTGACGGCACCGGCGACGTCGTGGACGCCTACATCAAACTATTGGTACCCCCAGAAGGCAGTACCGAACCCACCGATATTGTGCTGGACGACGGTTGGCGTGCCGAATGGTTCGCTCAACCCACCAGCGAACGCGGCTGGATGCGCACCTACACGGTACGCAATTCACGGCTAATTTCTGCCGACTCGGTACCGCCTGTCGCCGCTGAATTTAGACCGGCGGCAGAGGCTGACCTTTCGGTGTTAGAGCGCGATATTCCCAGCGACGTCATACCTGAAATCGACATCGACTTTGTGCTCCACACCGACGCCGGGGGCACCATGGGCCCCGGCGCCAGCTGGGCAACGCAAGCTCAAGTGGGCACCGCTGTCTCGTTCTTAGCCCCGATGCGCGGCAACAACCTCTGGAGCTCGTGGAACCCGGGCAAAGCGTCCAAAATTTTGGTACTCGCCGATGAAACTGCGGTACCTGCCGCGCTTTCCATCGTGCGCACCTTAGCTAACAGCGCTCGCGCCGATGTTTTGCTAGAAGTGCCCGGTGAGGGCGATGTGATGACCCCGGAAATGGCAGATATTCAGGACGCCGCCACCGCCTACCCTCATGTGAACGTGCGGTGGTTGCCGCGCGGGTGCAACGGATCCTCGGTGGTGCGTGGCGAAGAGCTCTACCGCATGCTTCGAGAAATCCTCGATATCAAGCTCAACGTGGAATACCGCGTGAGCGAGCAGGTGAGCGATCAAGAGATTGTGTGGGGACTTGCCGACGAGGATAGCGATTACTACGTGTTTATTGCGGGGGAATCCGCCGTCATTAAGACCCTTCGCCGTATTTGCGTAAACGATGCCGGGCTCGATAAGAGCAACATTTCGTTTATGGGGTACTGGAAAAAGGGCCGCGCAGAAAGCTAAGTGTGCCCCTGCACAATAGCCTGAGTGAGAGACCATACTCGCACTCAGGCTTTTTTGTAGCCACCTTTATGAAAAGATGAGAATAAGGAGTTTGAGAAAGAAGTTTTCATGTCTGTTTTGAACAGTGAACAGTCCATTCGTTATGTAGCTATTGGTGATTCATTCACTGAGGGCGTGGGTGATCTTGATGCGAACCGCCCCAACGGAGTGCGTGGTTGGGCAGACCGGGTGGCTGAACAATTTATGCTGGCAGATTCTGCGGCGTTGTACGCCAATCTTGCGATTCGCGGGCGGTTGCTTGACCAGATTATTGACGAACAAGTTGAGGCAGCTATTGACCTTAAGCCTAATTTGGTGAGTTTTTACGGTGGTGGCAATGATATTTTGCGCCCCAATTCAAACCTTGATCAGCTCATGGAACGCAAAGGAAAAGCGTTTGCCGCGCTACGATCTGAGGGCATCGAGGTTTTCACTTTTACTGGCATGGACGTGCGTGATTTCAACGCGTTCAAATCAACTAGACCAAAGACCGCGCTCTATAACGAGTTGCTCCGAGAAATTGCCGAGGACAATGGCGTACACATTGTAGATTTTTGGCGCATGCGCGAGTTTGCCAACTCGGCGTATTTTGCCCCGGACCGTTTGCACCTCAATACGCGCGGACACATCAAGATGGCGCGCCGCGTGTTAGATACGCTCAGCGATCAATCCAAAGCTGCCGAACCCGATGCGCTGACTACTCCTCTAGAAATTTTGAACGCACGTCCTACTCGCATGCAAAAGGTGCGTGACGACGCGAGGTGGGCACGCGAGTTTGTGGTGCCGTGGGTTGGCCGCCGCTTGCGGGGAACCAGCTCCGGGGACGGGCTCTCACCTAAATACCCAGAGCTCACTCGATTTGAGGCAGAAAAGTAGGGTAGGTCTATGAAACTGAGCGGGGGAAGAGCCAAATTTAACGGTTTTGCCGCGAGTTTTAAGGATTAAGCCGTTAAAGTCACACCCTAAATTTCACGCGTGTAATTTAGGTGGCTACGGAGCTTGCGAGGGCTCAAAAACTTTAAGGATTAAAGGTCACTTAAGCCCTATTTTTCAAGGGAAATCTGCATATTTCTGATAGGATTGACTCTGGTTTTGCGTCTGTAAACTAAAAAGCGATGAACCGCTGAAGCAGCAAACTTTAATAGGGTTTCTTGTGATACGAGCGGTTTAAGCCGTCTGTTTAGCTTGCAAGAAAGCCTGTATTTACCTAGTATTTAAGGCTGTCGCATTGGTGGCAACACCTCTCGACACCTTGAAATTATTCACCGTTATCCCGCGGGCAGGGATTTAGCTTGTCTTCTCACCCAAGCTGAGTCTCAACACTCTAGCCCGGAGAATAACCCGGTGCTCTACCTTGGTGACGGGACGCAAGCCGCTTGTGAAAGAACAAGTGTGCACCCACCGCGCACCGTCATTTCGTCAACAAATGGAGGAGAAAACTATGGCAGCAAACTGCCAGGTGACCGGAGCTGTTCCCGGCTTTGGACACAGCATTTCCCACTCGCATCGCCGTAACAAGCGTCGATTCGACCCTAATATTCAGAAGAAGCGCTACTGGGTTCCCTCACTGCGCCGCAACGTAACTCTTAACGTATCCGCTAAGGGCATCAAGGTTATTGATGCGCGCGGTATCGATGCAGTAGTTTCAGAAATCATTGCACGCGGGGAGAAGATCTAATCATGGCTTCAAAGACCAAGGACGTTCGTCCTATCATCAAGCTCAAGTCCACTGCGGGCACCGGCTATACTTACGTAACCCGTAAGAACCGCCGTAACAACCCCGATCGTATGACCATGAAGAAGTATGATCCCGTTGTTCGCAAGCACGTAGAATTCCGAGAGGAGCGTTAAGAAATGGCTAAGAAGTCAAAGATCGCTCGTAACGAGCAGCGCAAAGAAATCGTTGCACGCTACGCAGAAAAGCGCTTGGCGCTCAAAAAGACCCTAGTAGACGAAAACGCTTCACCGGAAGAGCGCGAAGCAGCACGCCTCGGCTTGCAGAAGCTTCCTCGTAACGCTTCACCCATCCGCGTTCGTAACCGTGACCAGATCGACGGCCGCCCTCGTGGCACCTTCCAGAAGTTTGGCATCTCACGCGTTCGTTTCCGTCAGATGGCACACCGTGGCGAATTGCCCGGTATCACCAAGTCAAGCTGGTAAGGTTTGGCTAGAACGGTTAGCCTAGTAGATAGCTAACCGGCTAGTAAAAACATAAAGTCTCAGGAGGGGCATCTATGGCTAAGAACCGCAGCGAACTCGTCGCAGAGGTTGCAGAAAAGGCTGGCACCAGCCAGGCCGCAGTGAACGGCGTTCTTGACGCATTGTTCCAGGTTTTTGAATCTTCAGTCGCACAGGGCGAAAAGATCACCATCCCCGGTTGGATGGCAATCGAGCGTACCGATCGTGCAGCACGCACCGGTCGTAACCCACAGACTGGCGAAACCATTCAGATTCCCGCCGGTCACGGCGTAAAGCTGACCGCCGGTTCCAAGCTGAAGGCAGCAGTCTCCAACAAGAAGTAATTCTTGCATTAGACTTTCTCAGTCTGACTGAGAGAAGAGACCGTCTCGAAAGAGGCGGTCTCTTTTTTATGCCCTGGCTGAAGTTGTGTTGTTGGGGCGGGCGGAATCGCTGTGACGGGCGAGCGAGTCCGACCGTGGCAGGTACCCGACGATAGCGAGCGGGGGATTGTGCGCGGTTTGACGTAGCGCAAGTTAGGTAATCGGTTAGACTGTTAAGGTCTTTTTGTACCCGCCCGGTGGCGAGGTACCCACCTCGAATTAGGCTCACGAAAGGAAGTTTCTGATGAAAACCCAGAACTCTCTTTCGCGTACCGACCGATTGATTCGAGGGTGGATTATTGCTGCAGGCGCCAATATCTTGGGCGCAGCCTCCCACGGATTAGCATCGGGGCATCTGCCGCACCCGCTGTTGTGGTTGCTTTGCACCGCTCTTTCAGCGATGGTGTGCGTTGCGCTTTCTGGGGTTCGCCTGCCGCGCGTCGGAATGCTTGTTTCGGTGTTGCTGAGCCAAGCGCTTTTGCACACCCTGTATTCGCTCAGCGGAGGAACGGCGCACGTTTCGGGGGCGCATCAGGCTCATATGATGCACTCGGCAGCCTCGCCCATGATGGCGCAATCGCATATGAGCCCCACGCCCGCCATGGTGATATTTCACCTGTGCGCGGCCGCGCTTACTTTTGGGATTTTGAACTGGGGTGAGCAAACGAGCGCCCGAGTCAAAGATGCGTTCTCACTACGTATTGCACACTGGTTCGTTTTGCCAATACTGCCGGTGATTGCCCGTGCGCAACCTACCCCAATACTGCAAGTGCGCCCCCTGCTGATTCTTAAAACTTTCCTTCAAGAGGTTCGCGTTTTACGCGGTCCTCCCGTGCTTGTGTTCTCTCAGATCTAACAAACACAACACTTCTAAGAAGGAAAAACTACATCATGCGTTTTGCACATACTTTTTCACGTTTCGCGCGCGTTGGCGCAGCATCAGCACTAGCATTGGGCGGTCTTGGACTCATGAACCCTGCCCAAGCACACGATGAACTAGTCTCATCGAACCCAGCCGCAGACGCCAAAGTGTCTGAGGCACCCAGCAATATCGAACTCACCTACAGCGGCGATATCACCAATGTGGACGGCGCCAACCAGGTGCGCGTCGTCGACTCAGAGGGCGAAAATATTAGCCAAGGTAACGCCAAAGTAGAGGGCAAAACCGTAACCCAAAAAATTGCGGGCCACGGTTCTGAAAACGATACCTACACCGTCACCTGGCGCGTCGTGTCCCAAGATGGGCACCCCATTCAGGGCGAATACAAAGTAACGGTGGGCGAGGGCAAGGCAGATTCTTCTGCCTCAGCATCCGCTTCTGATGCGGCGTCGGCAACTGCCACCGAATCAGCCGAAGCGCCAGAAAACGCCTCAGCAAATAGCAACAACGGACTCAAAATTGGTGTGTTCGTGGTGCTAGCACTAGCAGTCATCGGTGCGATTATCGCCGTGATTGCCAAGACCCGAAAGGCACAGCGTTAATCATGAAACCTTCACAGAAAATCGCTGTACCTTTTGCTTCTACCCTTGCGATTGGCGTTCTTGCGCTCACCGGCTGTTCGGCAGGGACGAACGCGACGTCCTCGGACTCTGCCTCAGCAAGCAGCTCCGCATCGGCACAGAGCACCAGCTCTGCCACCGACAGCGCGCAGGGTCTCAGCTTTGAATCCACCTGGGTGAAAGCTACAAACTCCGATATGACGGCGGCGTTTGGCACCATCAAGAACACCACCGATCAGCCCATCAAGATTGTGAGTGCGAAGTCGAGCGTCAATAAGACCGTTCAGCTACACACCACTGAAATTGATGCAAAAACGGGCACCAGTTCTATGAAGCAAACGGACAGTTTCACCATTGAACCCGGGCAGAGCTTTAATCTGGAACCCGGTGGCAATCACATCATGTTCATGGATCTCAAATGTGCGCTACCAGCTGGAAACACCGTAACCATTACGCTCACCGACTCCAATGGCAAAACCTACGATTTTGACGCGCAAGCACGCGACTATCAGGGTGCTAAAGAAGAGTACGCGCCAGGGAAAGAATCCTCACCCTCGCACACCTCAGAGGGGCACTCTATGAGTGATATGCACGCAGATCACTCGGTAAGCCCTAGCGAGAGCGCCTCGATGGACGGTATGGACATGAGCGGCGATTCAACGGAGCAAGCGAGGGAAACCTGTGCGCAATAACCAAGAAAGAAGCATCGGGGTTCGCTAACCCGCCCCATCTCATAAACCCTCACGGTTAAAAAGCGGCGGATGATTTTATGGCACACATGAAATCATCCGCCCGCACACCACTTCAACGAATCTGAGACAACGATGAGCGAATCTTTGGAGAGCCGCGAAAATCACGGCGCATCACGGCGCACCATAGTTGCAGGAGCCCTCGGCGCAGGCGTAGGTGTTGCCGCCACCTTGGGCACGCAATCCGCTGTGAAAGCGTCAGCAAATTCATCCCAGCAAACTACCAGGGCAGAGCCCGCACTGGGCGAAAATAAAGTCAGCTTCTATGGTGCGCGCCAAGCCGGCATTGATACCGCGCCGCCTAGCTACGCCATGTTTATTGCCATCGACCTCAACGAATCGGTGGACCGAAACGCACTCAAGCGGCTTCTGAAAATAGTTACCGAGGACGCCGCAACCCTCACCCAAGGCAAAGCCCCAGTTATTGACCAAGAATCAGAACTCACTGCGGTAGCTGCCTCACTGACGGTCACCTTCGGCTTTGGCGAACGGATTTTCGAAATCGCCAACCCCGCCAAAAAACCCAGCTGGCTCAAACCGCTGCCAGCTTTCGAAAAAATTGACCAGCTTCAAGACCAATGGAACGACGGCGATCTACTCATTCAACTCTGTTGCGATGACCGCCTGACCCTAGCCCACGCCCAACGCCTGCTCCTCAAAGACATTCGATCGTTTGGGCGAGTGCGCTGGATGCAAGAAGGATTCCGCCGCGCCAACGGTTCCGAAAAACCGGCACAAACCATGCGCAACCTCTTTGGACAAGTAGACGGCACCATCAACCCCAGCCTCGAAGATACCACCATGGAAGACTTCGTCTGGGGCGGGTACTCGAGTCTGACTCCGTGGGAAGAAGGCGGCACCTCCGCCGTCATCCGCCGTATTCACATGAACCTCGATACCTGGGACCAAGCGGATCGACCGGCACGTGAGGACGCTGTGGGACGCAAACTCAGCAACGGCGCGCCGTTGACCGGGGAACAAGAACACGACGTCACCGATCTTTCGGCAACCAACGAGCTGGGTTTTACCGTGATCGCCCCCTACGCGCATATTCGCCGTGCCAGTGCCCAAGCGCCCGAAGAACACATTTTGCGCAGGGGTTATAACTATGATCTCCCGGTGCAGAACGCCTCGGGATTCTCCGAACATTTTGAAACCAGCGGGGGAGTCTCCAACACAGGGCTCATCTTTGCCGCGTACCAGGCGGATCCGGTTAAACAATTTGTGCCGATTCAAAAACGCCTTGCCGAAGTCGATATGCTCAACACCTGGACGGTACCGATAGGCTCAGCGGTCTTTGCCATACCGGGCGGTTGCCAACCCGGTGGATTCATTGGCGAAAAACTCTTTGAATAACAAAACTCTTCACTCTTATTCACAACATGACGTATCAGGGAATGTGATGGCATCTCAAACAGCATCAACCACCGCAACCGGTGGCACCTCTAGTGCTTCAGCGCGCAAAGCAGGGCTAAGCCGCCAATGGGTCTGGGCATTTCCCCTAGCCGCCCTTATCTTTCTGGTGGTCTCCGTGCTGATTCTGCACACCAGCGGAATCACCGATCTTGCCGACGCCGGCGCCGTCGTACGCTGGGGACTACCCATCGCAGAGACGCTGCACAACTTCTCTATGGTTGCCGTGATGGGCTCCCTACTCTTTGCCATTGGCGTGGTGCCGCGATTTGCAGACTCCACCCGCGGCAAAAATCGCTTTAACATGGCGCACAAATTCTCCAAAGAACAGCGCGAAAAGAACCTGCAGCGCCCCGAATACGCGCCGTTTGTCTCCCTGCTGAACTTTGGGGCAGCCATGGCGGTGGCGTGGACACTGTTTGCAATCGCCGTCCTGGTCTTTGCCTATGCCGATATCTCTGGCCGGCCGGTATCTCTGACGAGCAGCTATACCTCAGAGCTCATCAGCTACATCACCACCATCGACGCCGGCAAACAGCAAGCCACCACCATCATTATTGCCGCGGTGGTCGCGACCCTCATTTTTGGCGTGCGCTCGCTCATGGGGCTATTCCTGACCCTGGCGATCTCGCTCATTGGCATTATCGACATGGCGCTGGGCGGGCACTCCTCCGGCGGTAACGACCACATGGGCGCCGTCAATTCCCTGGGTCTGCACTTGCTCGGTGTGATGATGTGGTGCGGCGGGCTTATTGCACTGATCTATATTTCTCGAGCCATTAGTGCAGAGGACGCCGGTACCGGCACTATCGCAGAACGCGTGCGCGGCGGGGACTCTCTCGCCGGACGGCGCGCCCCCATGGCAGTGGTGGTTGTGCGCCGCTACTCCGTGCTTGCGCTGGCGGGTTTTATTCTGGTGACGCTCTCGGGCGTCATTAACGCCTCGGTTCGCATGAATAACTGGGGCGAACTGTTCAGCACCCAATACGGGCAACTGGTGGTGGCAAAGTTCTTATTTACCATAATTTTGGGTGCGCTCGGCGCCCTACACCGCCTAAGCCTGATTCCCGCGATGGAAAAGGGAATGGTTAGCCTCACTGGCGGTCTGTGGCGTGTTGTTCTTTGTGAAATCGTCTTGATGGGTGCCACTAGCGGACTCGCAGTCTCTCTCT
>JAUMUA010000028.1:13332-21768 GCA_030530925.1 Rothia sp. (in: high G+C Gram-positive bacteria)
CCGCGCCGCCGGTACCTGAAACCTTGGCAGATAATGCCGCGCCCGTACGTATTATCACCTGGTACGACATGCCACCAGAACCGCATGTGAGCGAATGGTTTACGCAGTGGCGCTTCGATTGGTTCTGGGTAGCGTTTTGTGTTTTCGTTGCCTACCTCTATATCTGGGCATATATTAAAGTACGTCGCAGCGGTGGGCACTGGCCCATTGCTCGCCTGTTGTCTTGGCTCGTCGGACTGTTCTTGCTGAACTATGTGACATCCGGTGCGCTGGCAGTGTATGGCCGCGTGATGTTCTCCGCCCACATGGTGGAGCATATGTCGCTAACCATGGTGGTACCGATTTTCTTGGTCCTTGGCGCGCCCATTACGCTTTTCCTCATGGCTCTAGAGCCGCGCCAAGACGGCACTCGCGGGCCGCGCGAATGGATCTTGCGCATTGTGCATTCTGGCTGGTCAAAGGTTATTACCAACCCTATTTTTGCCGCCGTCAACTTTGCAGGCTCCATTGTGGTGGTGTACTTTACCCCGCTTTTAAACGTGGTACTCAAGTATCATTTAGGGCATGAGTTCATGATTCTGCACTTCTTAATTACCGGTTATATTTTCAGTCTGGTACTCATTGGTATTGACCCTATTCCATACCGTCCCAGCTACCCCTTCCGCCTCATTATGCTCATCGCAACCCTGGGGTATCACGCGTTTGTGGGTATTGCCATGATGAACATGAACACCCTGCTCGCGGCGTCATGGTTTGGTAACTTGGGCCGGCCCTGGGGGCTTTCGGCTATTGCAGATCAGAAACTTGGCGGCTCGCTCATGTGGGGAATCGGTGAGATCCCAACCATGATTATTGCCGTGATGGTAGGTGTTCAGTGGTCTGCCAGCGATAAGAAACTGCAGAAACGTATTGACCGACAAGCGGAGCGAGACGGTGATGCCGAGTTGAACGCTTACAACGACATGTTTGAGCGGCTCAATGAGCGCAACTGAGTGGGAGTTGCTGGGTTGGTAGTTTCGCCCTCCGCCGTCCCGCTTTAGACCCGGCCCGTTTCGTGCTTGCTAGGTACACTCAAACCGGTGAATACTCATCCGTATAGATGAGCATTCACCGGTTTGAGTGTATTTTGTGGGGGGAGGGCACAACGTCGACCGCGCCCGGAATGAGCGGCGCCGGGCGCTAGCGCGCCTTCTGCGAATTTGCGAGCCCCAACCCAATGACGATCGCCGCCACTACGGTAGAAATTAAAACCTCAATGCGGTGGCTCGGCGTGACCGCCATGAACACCAACAATGCCGCCAGCGCAGCGATCATGACCCAGTTGAGATAGGGGAACAGCCACATTTTCAAAACGCCCGGCTGACTAGCGACGTCGATGCCCTGCGTCGCCAAAATCTTGCGCGAACGCAATTGCGAAACGGCAATAAAAAGCCACACAAAAATACCGATGGCGCCGGTGGAATTCACCAGCAAAGCGAACACGGCATTGGGCATAAAGTAGTTCAGCAGAACCGAGGCAAACCCCACTAGAGAAGAGAAGAGTACCGCGTTTGAGGGGCTTTTGAAGCGAGAAGTTTTCGCAAATAAGCGAGGTGCGTTGTCGGTGTGCGCCATGGCAAAGAGCATGCGCGATGACGAATAAAGTGCCGCGTTCAGGCACGAAATCAGAGCCGTGAACACCACAATATTCATGGCCACGCCGGCGTAGGGAATACCTACCTGCTCAAACATCGTCACAAAGGGTGAAACCCCTGAGACCACCGACGTCCAC
The DNA here is from genome assembly GCA_030530925.1 of Rothia sp. (in: high G+C Gram-positive bacteria). Classification (GTDB taxonomy): domain Bacteria; phylum Actinomycetota; class Actinomycetes; order Actinomycetales; family Micrococcaceae; genus Rothia. Next base: position 15,104 of record JAUMUA010000028.1, read on the forward strand.
GGAATGACCATAATGGTAATTCCCACCCCGCCAATAAAGAACAGCAGAATTCTAAAAACCACGGAGTTCACCGCACGCGTCACGGCTTCATGCGGATGCTGCGATTCACCCGCTGCTACGGTCACGATTTCCGCACCGAACAGGGAGAAAATAACGGCGAGCACCGCCGTAAAGACGGCGCCAATCCCGTTGGCGAAGAAGCCGCCACCGGCGCTGAGGTTGCTCAGCGTGGCAGGGGTATTGGGAATAACGCCCAAAAGCGCCAAAATACCTATCAAAATGATGGCAAGAATCGCCCCGATTTTGATGGAACTAAACCAGAACTCGGCCTCGCCGTAGGTGCGTACCGTCACCAGGTTGAGCGCCGTCAGCAATAGTACAAGCGCACCTGCCGCCGTCCATTGCGGAATAACAGGCGCCCACGTGTGCACAATTTTTGCTGCCGCGGTGGCTTCGATTGCTACGGTTACCGCCCAGAACCACCAGTAAAGCCACCCCACGGTAAAACCTGCCCACCGACCAATAAAACGGTTGGCGTAGGCTTCGAAAGATCCGGTTTCTGGGGAGGCAGATGCCATTTCACCCAGCATGCGCATGACCAGCGTCAAAATAGTTCCGGCAATCGCGTAAGAAATAATCACTGCAGGGCCAGCCGTGGTAATTGCCGTGGACGAAGCCACCAGCAGGCCGGCGCCGATTGCCCCGCCTAAAGCAATCATCGAAAGATGACGCGACTTGAGAGTGCGCGAAAGTTCCCCCGCAGAGGAAGAGGCGATAGATTTTTTCACCTTCAGCGACCTTTCAGAACCAAAGCTGAGCGATTGACCAGGATAACCATACAGACACCCGGCGTTCTTTGCAGATAACGCGCGGTAACCCCGCTGTATTCCCTGCCATACTTCATGACGGCAAAACTCAATTTATGACGGAATATAACGCCTATTTCGCCCTGTGAAAGCAACAGTAGGGCACAGCCTGCGCTCGTTGTAGTGTAAAGAGAGAGAAAAATTTGCCAACACCCAAGGAAGTATTTTTATGACTGAGTCAATTCGTTCACCGCGCGTGCGAGCCTCTGAACTGGTAGGCCGTAACTGGTTGAATACCGGCGGTAAAAACCTTGATTTGCAGGCATTGCGCGGCAAGATTGTGGTCTTAGATTTTTGGACGCTGTGCTGCATCAACTGCTTGCATGTGCTCGACGAGCTGCGCCCCCTTGAAGAAGAGTTCTCAGACATTCTGGTAACGGTTGGCGTTCATTCACCCAAGTTTGAGCACGAAGCTAATCCCGATGCGCTCGCCGCAGCGGTGGATCGTTACGACGTTCAGCACCCCATTCTTGATGACCCTGAGCTCACCACCTGGCAGGCATACGCAGCGCGCGCTTGGCCCACCCTGGTAGTCATTGACCCCGAGGGCTACATCGTGGCAAATCTTTCCGGTGAGGGGCACGTGCAAGGGCTCATTTCTCTGGTACGAGAACTCGCTGAAGAACACGAAGCCAAGGGCACACTGCACCGCGGCAATGGGCCCTACGTGCCTCGTCCTAAACCAGAAGGAACGTTCGCTTTTCCAGGTAAAGCCCTGGAACTGCCCGCCGAGTTCGCCCAAGGTCAGCGTTCGTTTTTGGTCACCGATACCTCACGCCACCGCCTCGTTCACGTGCGCGAAGACTTCGAAACCGAAATTGCACACTTTGGCGGCAACGAAAAAGGCTGGCAAGACGGCGATTCCACCACCGCGCGCTTCAACGAACCGCAAGGCTTGGCGCTAGTGCCCGAACACCTGCGCGAGAAGCTGGGTTACGACGTCGTGGTAGCGGACTCTGTGAACCACCGTTTGCGCGGTCTGAACCTTGGCACCGGCGTCACCTCAACCCTGGCAGGTAACGGTGTGCAGCGCCTCATCGACGGCAACAACGCACGCAACGCTGACCCCAACGAAATTGCCGACGGCGCTGACCCGCTGACCGTGGCGCTCTCCTCACCTTGGGACGTTGTGTGGTCCACCAAAGCAGAGAAATTCATTATCGCAATGGCTGGAACCCACCAAATTTTCAGCTTCGACCCCGTATCAGCGCAGGTTAAAGTCTTTGCAGGCACCGGCGCTGAAGGACTCAAAGACGGACTGGCGTACAACGCCTGGTTCGCGCAGTCCTCGGGTCTTGCAGAAGATGCTCAGGGCACCATCTGGGTAGCAGATTCCGAGACCTCGGCGTTGCGCTCTATCTCCTTCGAAGACGACGGCGTGCACGTGCGCACCGCGGCAGGTCAAGGGCTCTTCGACTTTGGATTTGTAGATGGCACCATTGATGAAGCCCGTATGCAACACTGCCTGGGCGTCACTGTTTTGCCTGATGGCTCAGTGGCAATAGCAGATACCTACAACGGAGCAATCCGCCGATTCGATCCCGAAACTGGCGAACTATCCACCCTAGCGCGCGGTTTTGACGAACCCTCCGACGTGCTCACCGAAACCACCAACGAAGGCACCCGCCTCATCGTCGTTGAAGCAAACGCGCACCAAATCGTGCGCGTTAACCTGCCCGAGAGCACCCAAAAAGTGAACGAAGGAGCCTCCCAGACTGCGCGTCCTGCCACCAAACTCGCAGGGGAAACCCTGGAGCTTACCTCGCGCTTTGCGGCACCCAAGGGACAAAAGCTGGACTACCGCTGGGGCGACCCCACCCAGCTTAAAGTCTCAGCAACTCCCGAAGAATTCATCCTCGAAGGAGCTGGCACCAGCCAGGGTCTCACACGCTCGCTTAAACTCAACCCCAACATCACCGATGCTGTTTTGCACATCACAGCGCGTGCGGCAGCATGTGACGGTGAACCTGGCGGTGAGATTCCCGACCACGCAGCATGCCACCTCTACCAGCAAGATTGGGGCATCCCCGTCAAGGTCACAGGCTCAACCGACGACGAATCAGAGCTGGTGCTCGATTTGCGCGGCGTCAACGGGTAGTTGAGTTCTCGTTAGGACTTGGACAGCAGGCCGCTAAGGAGAGCTACACATGGCGCGTAGCTCGGGGCAGGACGTGCGCTGATACGAACCTCTATGAAGGATGTTGGTTCGGGAGTCCTCCCTCATGGTTTTTATCAGGGCCTGAACGTCTTCGAAGAACCATTCGGACAGAGCCCTCCCACGTCCTTCATCTCGTTCTAGATGGCGGCACGAGGCGGGCGAAAGCATAGCGCGTAGGCGAGGGCTCTGTCCGAAGGAGCGCCCGCGCGAGAGAGGGAGCACTCCCGAGCTACGCGCGATGTGAAGCCCGACTTTACCCAACGAAGCCGCGCAAACCTTACCTCCCGAACGAAGTCATGTGAACTCTATGCCGAGGGGGGAAGCCTTACTGCCCGATTCCTCTCTGCACCATGCTCTGCCCGGCGGCAATAATTGCCTCGCGTGCAGGGCGCGGATTAATGCCCAGCAGAGTACGCATTTTCTGGTTAGAGACGCGCTTTTGAAAACCGAGTTCTGCTGCGACGGACTTGTATTCGGGGTTGAAGAGAGCCATCGTCTTGACTATGAAGTCGGGGATTTTGCGGGTGGAAACCTTGGTGGCAGCATCACCGAGGTTTTCGCGCAGGATGGCGCCGATTTCTTCCATGGCAATCGCGGGCTCGCCAGTGGCTACGAGAATGCGCTCGCCGGCTGCTTGGGGTGCGTCCATGGCTGCGATATGTGCGGCGGCTACGTCGCGTACGTCCACGATGGGGATATACATGTTAGGGTAACCGGGCATTTTGCCGGTGAGGCACTGTTGCACAATGTGGTTTGCACCCGAGATATCCTTGCCCATCATGGGGCCCATGACTGCCACGGGGAGGATGGTCACGAGTTCGGTAGCGCCGCCTTCGCGTTTGATGAAGTCCCATGCGGCGCGTTCTGCAAAAGTTTTGCTACGCCCGTAAACATCGACGCCGGGGCCCATGACGGGCGTCCAGTCGACTTCGGTAAATTCGTGATCGATGGGGCCATGACCGAATCCTACGGCGTGAAATGCTGAGGTGAGGACTACGCGCTTGACGCCGGCGCGTACCGCTGCGGCGAGTACGCGAAGGGCACCTGAGCGGGCTGGGGCGATGACTTCGGTTTCGTCATGTACGGTGCTGAGATGGATGGGCGAAGCCACATGCAGAACGTAATTGATGTCTTCCATAGCAGCGTCCCACCCGTCATCGTTAGTGAGGTCGGCAACGACGAAACTGAGATGATCGAGGTTTTGAGCCGCCGGTTACTAATACATGTGCCATGGTTTTTCCTTAGTTAGTGGTGGGTTTGACGGTGGCTTCAGTATCTGAGGTGCTGAGGGTGCCGGTGTAGGTGAAGTTTACGGTGTCGTTCACTTGCGACGTTTTACCGGTGTAGAGATCGAGCTGGGTGAAGGAGATTCTCGCGCTGCCTTTAGCGGGGGAGAGAGCCCAGCTACCATCTTTCTCGAGGGTCACTTGAGGTTGGGGATATTTTTCTATTTCCCATTTCACATCGCCTTGCACGCGCCCGTCAAAGGGGTATTCAAACGGGCAACCTGCGGGGTAGAGCGTATTTTGAGTGGCGCATTCGTTGAGCTGGGACTGAATTTGAGAAGAGATTGATTTTTGCGCTGAATCGCTGGGTTTGAGGCTGATTTTTAGATCATTGGTTTTTTGGTGCGGGTCAGTGACTTCTACGGATTGTTCTTGCGAGGTGTAAAGCGCCGATTCATAGGTGGCAGTAAATTCGCCGGGGTAGGTAACCGCAAAATCTCGAGAGCCGTGGTCAACAGCTACTTTGGTGTTGTTGAGGGTAGCTGCAGTTACGTTATCTGAGCTCACATGCACGGTGGGTAAGGTGCCGGGATCAATTTGCCATTGGTCGAATACTCCCCAGTGAGAGGCCACTTTGGTGAGGTGAAAATCGGTAGTGTGCGCTTGACCATCGAGGGTATAAGCCACGGTAACGGTGGCGGTGGTGCCATCGGCGCTGATTTCGCTTTTTTGAGTCTCGAGGTCTTTGAGGTTCTTCATCGAGTTCTTGAGGGCGTCACCGTTCAGCATAGCGGCGTTTGAATCGGGGACGTCGGCGCCCAAGATTCCCAGAGCGCGCGCGCCGTTGCCGTCTCGTACTGCCTGAAAATACTGGCTCACCTGGCCAGCGGGGTTATAGACGATGCGGTTGATGAGCGCCAGCGCGCCCAAAGCTAATATCACAGCACAGATAATTCCGGCAGCCCACCAGGCTAAGACACGATCCACTCGAGAACTAAAACGCATAGAACCAATTTAGCCCACACTGAACACGCTTTGCCTAACTAACTGATGCAAGCCCGCACACCATAAGATAAAACGTATGGCAGAACACGCGCATCAAGTCCCGAGTAAATACGGTGAGCCTCAGGGCGTTTATCACCCTCGAATCCATAGTTATCACCGTCGATTGATCACGGTAGTGCCACCCACGTTGGTAATCATCGCTATGATCTTTTTGCTCGTTAAACGATCTTTTTCGCTACCGTACATCGTCCTTATCGTATTGATTATGATCTTTGCGCTGTTCTCCATTTATTCGGTGCTCAAACCCAATATTGTGGTGCGTACTGAGAATCACCTGTTGCGCGGCAAGCTCTTTGGCTGGCAGGTACTCGATTTGGCGAAGGTGGATAAAACCGTTTTTGCCGAGCGTCTGGCATCTAAAAAATCTATGACCAAGGCCGAAGGCGGCGCTAAATCACTGCGCTATAAAGGAATCCCCGCGCTGTGGGCGCTTAACGCCCAGGGCAAGAGAATCTTTAGGCTCGATGGCCGAATCTGGGATGGCAAGACGATGCGCAAAATTGCCGCCGATATTTCGCCGCAAACCGTGGTGTACCCGCGCATCAACGTGGTGCAAATGAACAAACAACACCCCGGACTCGTGACGTTCAACGAGTTGCACCCGGGATGGCGCTCAGCGGCGCTCTCGATAGCTTTCGCCGTCATTTTGTTGGTGGTAGTAGCCGGTGCTTTCTTGCCAGAAGAAACCCTGCACCAGCTCAACATCTTGCACCACTAAGAAGCGTCTCTAGCGAGTCAAAACCGCTACTAAAAAGCCTGAGTCTTGCGAAAACGGACGCAAATCCCAGGTAGAAAATTTCTGCTCCACCTGTAGCCTGGCGGCTGCGGCATCGGCAAAGAACTGCTCAAAATCGTAGCCGCGGTTCGCGCCAAAGCCGATTACCGCGCGTCCTGAATCACTCAGCGTTGCCCGCATGTTCTCCAGCACGGGTAGGCGGGTAGAGGGCGCTAGAAAAGTCATGACGTTGCCCGCGCACACTATGGCATCAAAGCCGTTGGCACCGAGTTCGGCATCAGGGCTTTCTCCCAGCGCTTCGCGTAAATCGGAAAGATCGGCGCACACCCAGGTTGCCTCAGGGCACACACGCTGTGCTTCTGCGATGAGCTCGGAGTCAATATCCACCCCGGTCACCGTGTGCCCTGCATTGTGGAGGTAGGTGCCCAAACGTCCCGGGCCGCAGCCGGCGTCAAGAATTTTTGCCGCGCGCGGAATCAGCGCATCAATGAGTCGAGCTTCCCCATAAATATCGTTGCCCGCCTCCTGCATGGTTTTAAACCGCTGAATGTACCACTGGGAGTGCCCGGGATTCTTTTCAACCTGAATTTGCCACTGAGATTTTTCGCGCATGA
>JAUMUA010000029.1:0-6827 GCA_030530925.1 Rothia sp. (in: high G+C Gram-positive bacteria)
TCCCGTTTTCAAACCAAGAAAGAGTCCGAGGAAACCCTCGAAGGGCTCAAGAACGGCTCGGTCGATGTAGTAATCGGTACGCACCGAATTCTTTCACAGTCCACCCATTTTAAAGATCTGGGGCTCGTTATTATTGACGAAGAGCAGCGCTTTGGTGTGGAACATAAGGAAAAGCTCAAGCAAATGCGCACCAATGTAGACGTGCTCGCGATGTCGGCAACTCCGATTCCGCGAACCCTAGAAATGTCGCTGACCGGAATCCGCGAAACCTCAACGCTAGCAACTCCACCGGAGGAGCGGCACCCGGTGCTCACCTTTGTGGGCGCTCGCACTGATAAACAAATTACTGCCGCGATTCGTCGTGAACTTATGCGCGAGGGGCAGGTGTTCTTTGTGCATAACCGCGTGAGTTCCATTGAGCGCATCGCAGGCGAGTTACAGCAACTTGTGCCCGAGGCGCGCATTGCGGTGGCACACGGCAAAATGAGCGAATCGAGACTTGAGCAAATCATTGTGGATTTCTGGGAACGAAAGTTCGATGTGCTAGTCTGCACCACTATTGTGGAGACCGGTTTGGATATTTCCAATGCCAATACGCTCATTGTGGATCAGGCGCAAAACTATGGGTTGTCCCAGCTACATCAGCTTCGTGGACGCGTGGGCCGTGGTCGCGAGCGAGCCTACGCCTACTTCTTGTACCCCACCGACAAAATGCTCGGTGAGGTTGCGTTAGAGCGTCTCAAAGCGGTAGCAACGCACAACGAATTGGGTGCAGGGATGCAGCTTGCGATGAAGGATTTGGAGATTCGCGGTGCAGGTAACCTGCTAGGTGGTGAACAATCTGGGCATATTGCAGGCGTTGGCTTTGATTTGTACCTCCGCCTAGTCGGTGAGGCTGTAGCAAACTTTAGAGGCGAGGACGAAGACCAAGGTCCTGCTGAAATCAAGGTTGATTTGCCGGTCAATGCGCATCTACCGCATGACTACGTGGCATCAGAGCGTTTGCGTTTGGCGGCGTACCGCCAAATCGCGCAGGCAACTAGCCAGGCAGAACTTGCCGAAGCGCACGAGGAGTTGGTGGATCGCTATGGCGCAGTGCCCGAGCCTACGGAGAACCTCTTTAGGGTGGCGCTTCTGCGCTTGCGTGCACGTGCGGTGGGTTTGAGCGAAATCGTGGCAATGGGACCCAAGGTGCGGTTCCTGCCCGCTAACGATTTGCCCGAATCAAAACAAATGCGGCTCACCCGCATGTACCCCGGTTCGCTCTATAAACAGATCCCCGGTACTGAGCAGTGGCAGATTATGGTGCCACGGCCCAAGACGGCGCGCGTCGGCGGTAAAGATTTGCAGGATGAAGCCATGATTGAGTGGACCAATGAGTTCATCAAGGTGATTTTCGAAAGTTAAGAGCGCAACAAAAGAGGGGCGGATTTCTCGAATGAGAAATCCGTCCCTCTTTGAGCTGTTATCGAAGACTTAGAGCTGGGTTAACTCAGTACTACTAACCCGCTTTGCTGAGTTGGTCTTTGAAGAAAATGCGTGAAAGCACAATCCCCAAGGCAAAACCATAACCACTATGGAAACAATCCACCAGATGGGGCCGCCACCGGGGTACATACCTAATAACCACAGACCAAACACAAAGATTGCCATGCTGATGATGAAGATTACCAGGTTGCCACCAAGGCGACCTTCACCCGAGTGCTGAGGACCCCGGGGGTTATCTGAACCCTGTTGCATACCTAGAGACTCCACGTTCGAACGCTTCTCACCGTCATCTTGCTGATTATGTGCCATTTAAAAACTCTTCTCAAAACTGAACCCGCGCGAGCGGGAATGAGTGGGATGCTTACCCCCAGTATAAAGGGTGAGCTTTATTGATGCACGGTGCGTGCTGTTATGTTGGGTTTTTCTCTTAGTAGGAACCGATTACTTCTTCACCGGCACCAACGATGGCGATGCCCTGCGATGCGCCAATACGGTTAGCGCCTGCTGCAATCATCTCTAGTGCTTTTTCGCGGGTGCGTATTCCACCGGATGCCTTAACGCCAACGTTTGGACCAACAGTTTTGCGCATCAATGCGATATCCGCGGCAGTAGCACCGCAAGAGGAGTAACCGGTTGAAGTCTTCACAAAGTCAGCACCGGCCTCAACTGCCGCTTCACACGCGAGAACTTTTTGGTTGTCGGTGAGTTCTGATGTCTCGATAATGACCTTGAGCTTTGCTCCACCGTCATGGCATGCCTGCGCAACTGCAGAAATGTCAGTAATAAGACCGTCACGGTCTTCAGCAATAGCCGCGGCGATGTTGATGACCATATCGACTTCTTGCGCACCGGCTGCCACAGCGGTCTTTGCTTCATACGCTTTGACATCGGTGGCGCTGGCACCGAAGGGGAAACCTACCACGACGCATGCTACGGCAGAGGAGTCCTTGAGCTCTTCTGCAAGCACAGGAGCCCACACAGGGTTAGCGCAAACAGAGGCGAAACCATATTCACGAGCTTCCTTACATAGACGGCGCACATCAGCTTCTGCCGCGTTCGGTGCCAAGATGGTGTGATCGATCATTGCTGCGAGTTCTTCGCGAGGGAGTTCACTCATATTCTCTCCTACAGTGAGTTGTTAGATGCCGAGGGCACGTTTGATGTCTTGGGCAACTTCTTCGAGTTGCTTAGTAGCTTGGGCGCGTGCTTGCTCCAGTGCACCGTCCTCTTCACCCACCTGGAGAATCACTTCGAGGTAGCACTTCAACTTAGGCTCGGTACCCGAGGGGCGCACAATCACACGGGTGTTGTCTTCGCTGAGGAACATCATGCCCTCAGTCGGTGGCAAGTTCTCACTACCTTCGGTCAAATCGACGCTGGTGGTCACCGGTGAACCTGCCAACTGCTGGGGTGTATTATCCCGCAGGTTCGTCATCATCGAACCAATGAGCGAGAGATCGTCTACGCGAATCGATACCTGATCGGTAGAGAAAAGACCGTGCTCGCGGTGAATTTCTTGCAAGACTTCAATCAGTGATGAACCCTGATTTTTGAGTTGCTGCGCATAAAGAGCCACCATTAGGCCGGCAGATATGCCGTCTTTATCTTTGACCGATTCAGGATCAACGCTGTACCCAATCGCTTCTTCGTAGCCGTATGCCAGGTTTTTGATGCGGGCAATCCACTTGAACCCGGTAAGGGTTTCATAGTGGTTCAGCCCAGCCGAGCGCGCAATGGTGCCAAGCTGTCTCGAAGACACAATGGAATTGGCAAAGACCGGGGTGGGCTCGTACGTCGAGATATCACCTAGGCGCTGAATCATTGCAACACCGAGTAGCGACCCAATTTCATCGCCGCGTAGCTGGCGCCACTTACCAATGGTGGGGTCAAAGACGGCGAACGCCGCTCGATCGGCGTCGGGATCGTTGGCGATGATGAGATCGGCGTCGTTTTTCGTGGCGAGTTCAATTGCAAGGTGAAGCGCACCAGGCTCTTCAGGGTTCGGGAACGACACAGTGGGGAAGGCAGGGTCTGGAACAAACTGTTCGGCAACTGCCTCTACCTGGTTAAAACCTGCGTCGGTAAGAACGCGCATGATGGTCTCGCCACCTACGCCGTGCATCGCGGTATAGACGATTTTCAGATCGCGCTCTGAGGGTTCACACAACTGCGAAATACGGTTCACGTAATCGGTTGCAACTGATTCGGGCAGAATGTCCCAACCCTCAGTAGCTAGTTGAATGTTGGCGTCCGAAACTTCGGCAATAGCTGCGGCAATCTGACCATCAAATGGGGGCACAATCTGCGCACCGGCGGCGTGTTCTTCAACCGCTTTGCCGCCCAAGTACACTTTGTACCCGTTGTCGTTGGGCGGATTGTGCGAGGCGGTAACCATCACCCCAATTTCAGCGCCGTATTCTCGGGTTGCCCACGCCAAAACCGGGGTGGGCAGCGGCTTGGGCATCAGCTTGGTGTGAATACCTGCCGCCTGAAAAATCGCCGCAGTTTCTTCCGCAAAAATATCGGAATTATAGCGGGCGTCATACCCTACGACGGCGGTGATAGAGTCCCAATTTTCGCTCTCACCACGAGTGGTGGCGTAGGCCGCTAGACCCGCCGCCGCGCGTCGTACCACCACGCGGTTCATGCGCATGGGACCAGCCCCTAGCTCTGCACGCAACCCTGCGGTGCCGAACTGTAAGGTACCACTGAAGCGGTCTTGCAAATCGATGAGGGCGGCTTCATCACCATCTTGAGCCATCTCAATGAGGTCTTGCAACTCGTTGCGAGTTCTCTCATCGGGGTCAATACTCATCCAATAATTAGCCTGCTCAATCAGGCCGTTTAAATCATTCATGGATTACCTACTCTAAAAGCTCTAAATTTTTTCAATAATGTTGGCAAGAAGTTGCGAAATGCGCGGACCGGCGTCTTTACCTGCCTGAATCACTTCTTCATGGTTGAGGGCAGTTTTTTGAATGCCCGCTGCCATATTGGTGACGAGCGAAATGCCAAACACTTCGAGCCCGGCAGCGCGTGCAGCGATGGCTTCAAGAGCGGTGGACATACCCACCAAATCGGCACCTAGCATGCGCATCATTCGAATCTCAGCAGGAGTTTCGTAGTGCGGACCGGTTGCCTGGTAGTACACGCCTTCAAGAAGTGAAGAATCGATCCCATGAGCTATTTCGCGGATGCGCGGGGAATACAAATCGGTCAAGTCCACAAAGTGCGCCCCGGTTAGCGGGGACGATGCAGTGGCATTGATGTGATCTGAAATCAAAACGGGCATACCCGGTTCAAAATCGGAGTTTAGACCGCCACAGCCGTTCGTCAAAATCATAGTTTTCACACCGGTTGCCGCCGCTGTTCGCACGCCATGCACGACGGCGTCCACGCCGCGGCCCTCATAGAAGTGAGTACGAGCGCCAATCACCAGCGCACGCTGACCGCTAGGGGTAAGAATCGATGAAATGGTGCCAGGGTGCCCGGCAACCACAGAACGGTGAAAACCCGGAACAAGATCGGCTGAAATCTGGTGAGTGGTTTCGCCAATCAGTGATGCGGCCTCACCCCAGCCGGAACCTAAGGTCAACGCAATGTCGTGGTGCTCTACACCGGTTGCCTCAGCAATGTAATCGGCAGCTTGTTGCGCCAATGCAACAGAGGGGTGATTTTTATGGTTGGTGGGCAAACCCACCTGCTCAGTATTGTTCTCAATATTCACATGCCTAACCTATCAAAAAAGGGCGGATAGGTGCAGATTCCAAAGAATTTTGCTCAAGAGTTTGTTTGAGTATTGGATGTAGAACACAATAGAAGTGTGACTCTCAAATCTGATTACGCATCCCACAAAATTATTATCCTCGGTGGCGGTCCCGGCGGTTACGAAGCGGCTCTTGTTGCTTCGTCCTTAGGCGCCGACGTCACTATCGTTGAAGACAAAGGTCTGGGCGGCTCAGCCGTACTCACAGACGTTGTGCCTTCCAAAACCCTGATTGCCTCAGCAGATCTGATGGAAAGCATCTCCGAAGCTGCACACTTAGGCATCACCCTGGGCGAGCCCGGGGAGACCCAAACCCCGCACGTCGATATGGTCAAGGTCAACAACCGTTTGGTGAACCTTGCACAAAACCAGTCCGCCGATATCAAGCGCACCCTCGAGCGTTCGGGAATCAAAGTTATTTCTGGCCGCGGCAAAATTGTTGACGAACACACCGTTGAGGTCACCGATTCCAACGGCCTTACCTACCAACTTGAAACGGCATACATTCTTCTCGCCGTGGGTACCCACCCCCGCGAACTCGCAACAGCGCAGCCCGATGGCAAGCGTATTCTCAACTGGACTCAGCTTTACAGCTTGGACGAAGTTCCGCCTAAGCTGATTGTGGTGGGTTCTGGTGTGACCGGTGCCGAATTCGCCTCGGCGTACAACGGTCTTGGCTCAGACGTCACCCTGATTTCTTCTCGTGATCGCGTGCTACCCGGTGAGGATGGCGACGCAGCCAACGTTCTAGAGAACGTCTTTGAACGCCGCGGGGTCACCGTGATGCCCCGCTCGCGCGCAGAAGCTGCCGAGTACACCGAAGACGGCAATGGCGTTATTGTGACGCTCTCTGACGGCCGCAAAGTAACTGGCTCACACGTGTTGATTGCGGTGGGTTCGATTCCTAATACTGCCAATCTCGGTCTTGAAAACGTGGGTGTTGAAACCAACGAAACCGGACATATTCAAGTGGACCGCGTTTCTCGCACCAACGTGCCCAACATTTATGCCGCTGGTGACTGCACCGGTGTGTACCCGCTGGCTTCGGTGGCTGCAATGCAGGGCCGTGTGGCGATTGCTCACCTCATGGGCGATACAGTCAAACCTCTGCGTACCCACCTGGTCGCGGCAAATATCTTCACCTCACCCGAAATTGCTACGGTGGGAGTGACTGAAAGCGAAATCGCCGCGGGCAAATACCAAGCTGATACTGTGATGCTTTCGCTTACCACTAACGCTCGCGCCAAGATGATGGCAGTACGTGATGGATTCATTAAAATTTTCTCGCGTAAGCACTCAGGCACTGTGATTGGTGGAGTGGTGGTTGGTCCTCGTGCGTCCGAGCTGATCTTCCCCATCGCGTTGGCAATTGATAACAAGATGCACGTGGACGACGTCGCTGAGACCTTCAATGTGTATCCCTCGCTCTCGGGGTCAATTTCTGAGGCGGCACGTCAGTTGCACAAGGCAACTATGCAGTAATTTCTTTGGTCCGTGTGTGAACGAAGAAAACGGCGGGGGGGGGTAATAAAAAAAACAGATGTAATTACCCCCCCCCCCGCCGGGTTTGTTG
>JAUMUA010000029.1:6837-19177 GCA_030530925.1 Rothia sp. (in: high G+C Gram-positive bacteria)
GGCGGGGGCGGTAATACATCAAATCTTATGATTTACCGCCCCCGCCGTCGTTGTATGTGCAGGTTTATGAGCGGTAAGTTAGCGGCGCACTGACTGACGCGGGTCGGCGGCAGTCATATCGACGTGCTTGGTTTCGTGGGTGATCAGCATGAAAACTAGCGAAATCAACGAGGCGAAAGCGAGGTACGCACCCACAGCTCCCACGCCCCAGTGAGCGTTGAGCCATACCGCCACAAACGGAGTGAGCGCAGCTCCCAAAATGGATGCCACGTTGTACGAGATACCTGAACCGGTATAGCGTACGTTGGTGGGGAACAGCTCGGGCAGATAAGCAGACATAGAACCGAAGGTCAAGCCCATCAAGAACATACCCACCGACATAAAAATGACGATTTGCGTGGTATTCGCCTGAGCACCGGTTCCCACCACAGATGGGTCCATGAAGAATTTGAACGAAAGACCAAAGACAATCATGGCGATAGTGGTAATAATCTGCTGGGTTTTGCGACCAGAGATATCTGCCCACCACCCCGAAATCGGAACACCGATCGCAAAGAAGCAGATTGAGATAATCTGAATGATCAAGAATTTATGGTAGGCAATTCCGAGACCGCCCATGGCTACTTTGCCGATGCCGAACGAGAGAATCCACGCCGTCATCAAATAGAACAACACGTAGCACGCCACCATAATAAAGGTGCCCTGAATCATGGGCCACCACGAGGATTTCAATGCCTCAACCAGCGGAGTCTTGACCTTCTCATTGTTCTTCAGTGCCTTGGCAAACACCGGGGTCTCTTCCAACTTGACGCGCACATATAGCCCAATCAGGACCATCACAATCGACGCCAAGAAAGGAATTCGCCAGCCCCACACCATAAAGGGGTGCCCCAGATTGCCTGCGTTTTTAGTGGAGTCAAAGCCCATGAATGTCGTCAAAATTAGCACAAATCCGTTAGCAAGAATAAACCCGAACGGTGCGCCCAGCTGGGGCCACATAGCGGCGCGGGCACGTTTACCCTCCTCGGCATACTCGGTTGCCAATAATGCAGCACCGGACCATTCACCGCCCAAACCCAAGCCCTGAGTGAAGCGCAAGATAGTGAGCATTGCCGGTGCCCACAGCGCTACCTGATGGTAGGTGGGGAGCAAACCAATCAAAAAGGTTGCAATGCCCATGGTCAACAGAGCACCCACCAGGGTAGCTTTACGGCCGATCCGATCACCAAAGTGGCCAAAAACTACTGACCCAATGGGGCGAGCAACAAAAGCGGCACCGAAGGTTGCCATAGACGCCAACAATTTGGCAGTATCGTTGCCACCAATGAAAAACAGCGCAGGAAATACCGCAACCGCTGCGGTGGCGTAAATATAGAAATCGTAGAACTCAATGGTGGTGCCCACCAAAGAAGCCGTAATAACTCGACTCCGAGGAACGGGGGGAGTACCGGCTGCCGTCACCGAGGAAGAATGTTGACTCACTGAATGTTCCTTGTGAATTAGTCAACGCGCTAAACGTCGAATGTGTGTATAGGTGTTGAAAAACCACCATAGGGTGCTGTGGGGTGCGCTCCCGAGTCCTTTTCACATAATGAGAAGTCCACGTGCGTGCGGGGTACACCAAGAACCGGTGTGCTTGTTCATTCAACAAGCACACCGGTTCTTGTAGTGAGCTGTAATCAGCAGAAATATTTTGTTACTTGATGGTGGCAATGACAGCGCCAGCGGCAACCGTCTCACCGGTCTTGAGCTTCAAGCCAGCCACCTTACCTGCCTTGTGGGCGGTGATGGGCTGTTCCATCTTCATCGCCTCAAGAACCACAATCAAATCGCCTTCGGCAACCTTAGCTCCGTCCTTGACCGCAACCTTCACAATGGTTCCCTGCATGGGTGAGGTCAGCTCGTTGGTGTTGGATGCCATCGCGGTACGCGATCCGCGCTCCTTACGCTTTTTAGCGCCGGCAGGTGCCTTGACGGGGGTGTGCGCGCCACTGAGATTAGGCATGAGAACTTCCATGCGCTTACCGTTGACCTCAACAACAACCTTTTGGCGTTCGTGCTCATCGGAGTCAATGTTGGCAAAACTACCGTTGTACGGCTCAATGGTGTTGTTAAACTCTGTTTCAATCCAGCGGGTGTGAACCATAAAATCTTCGGCAGAAGTTGCGTTGAAATCGGGTTCATCGAGCACTACTCGATCGAAGTTCACCACGGTGGGCATACCTTCAATCACGAGTTCTTTAAGCGCGCGTCGGGAACGCGCAATCGCCTGCTGGCGAGTCGAACCGGTCACAATAAGTTTTGCGAGCATCGAATCGAAAGAACCGCCGATGACATCTGATTCCACCACACCAGAATCCCAGCGAATACCGGGGCCAGTGGGAATCGAGAGCTTCTCAATGGTGCCGGGGGAGGGCATGAACGAACGTCCGGCGTCCTCACCATTGATGCGGAATTCAATTGAGTGCCCGCGCAACTGCGGGTCGTCATAACCTAGCTCTTCGCCACGGGCAATGCGGAACTGCTCGCGCACCAAATCAATACCCGAGATCTCCTCCGATACCGGGTGCTCCACCTGCAAACGGGTGTTGACCTCAAGGAACGAGATGGTTCCATCGGTGCCCACTAAGAATTCACAGGTTCCAGCGCCCTGATAGTTGGCTTCTTTGAGAATCGCCTTAGACGATTCGTACAAGCGGGTAATCTGCGCGTCGGTCAAGAACGGCGCAGGTGCTTCTTCAATGAGCTTCTGGTTACGACGCTGTAGCGAGCAGTCGCGGGTAGAGACCACGACGACGTTGCCTGCGGCGTCCGCCAAACACTGAGTTTCAACGTGGCGAGGGGCATCGAGAAAACGTTCGATAAAGCATTCACCGCGGCCAAAAGCTGCGGTTGCTTCGCGCACTGCAGACTCGTAAAGTTCTGCGATGTCTTCACGTTCGCGCACAACTTTGATGCCGCGTCCACCACCGCCAAAGGCTGCTTTGATAGCTATGGGCAAACCAAATTCATCGGCAAATGCTTCGACCTCTTCGACAGAATTAACCGGATCTTTAGTGCCAGGAACCTGCGGTGCACCTACTTTTTCGGCAATATGACGCGCGGCAACTTTGTCACCGAGTAGGTTGATGGATTCTGGTGAGGGGCCAATCCAAGTGAGTCCGGCGTCGATAACTTTCTGCGCAAACTCGGCATTTTCAGAGAGGAATCCGTAACCGGGGTGCACGGCATCGGCACCTGAACGCTTGGCGGCGTCGAGGAGTTTGTCCATAACCAAATAGGAGTCTGTGGCAGTAGAGCCACCGAGGGCGAAAGCTTCATCGGCTAGACGAACATGGAGGGAATCGCGATCAGGATCTGCGTAGACCGCAACCGTGCTCAGACCTTCATCTCGTGCCGCGCGAATCACGCGGACGGCGATTTCACCACGGTTTGCAATGAGAACTTTGGTGACGGGGCCGGTGTGTCGGTCTTCTCGGGCGGTGAACTGTGCCTGTGCAGGGTCAGTTATGTTGGTCAATGAAAAGCTCCTTCTATCCGTAAGAAAACGCCGGGGTGAGAGGTGCAATCAGTATCTGACATGCACAGTTTCGACAGGTGTAAGGCGGTCTTACGGGCAATTCTTATGCGGCTAATTCCCGATTTTACCGTCATTTCATATGAATTATGTTTAGAATTTAGTCCCTTTTCTTCCAAAACTCTGTGATGGAGCGATTCATCTGCGCCAGCATGGCTCGTAAAGCGTTGAGTGAAAGCCCCACAACCGTATGAAATTCTCCCTCGATTTTAGAAATAAAGGGAGCCCCTAAACCGTCAATGGTGAATGAACCGGCAACCCAAAGGGGTTCGCCGGTGGCAACGTAAGCACTGACTTCTTGGGGGCTGAGGGTATCAAAATGTACGGTGGCGGTTCGTAGCTCCGATGCTTGCTGATGCCGCTCGGCGGTGCAATCAACGAGCCAGTGACCGGTGTGAAGTTGCCCCGACTGACCGCTCAAGGCGGTAATCCGTTCAAGAGCTTTGCTTTCGGTATGCGGTTTGCCAAAGGCTTCACCGTTGAACTCAAAGACCGAATCGCACCCCAAAACATAGGCGCCTTGAGCCCCAGGGGTTTGCGCCACTGCAAGGGCTTTTGCTTTTGCCAGCAGAAGCGCGGTTTGTGCCGGGGAAATATTGCCCAGTCCCGCTTCAAAGGCGGCTTCTTGCGCGGCTGCGAGCGCGGCATCCTCGTCTACAGCAGAGACGATAATCTCAAATTCGACGCCGGCGTCCTCAAGAAGTTTTTTGCGCGCAGGTGAGGACGACGCCAAAACGAACCGGGGGTATGCCGCCGCTTGGGCGGGGCGTGGAGTGCTAGCCATAGTTCTTCAGTTTAGTGGGGTACTGTGCCATCGCGAAATTTCTAGTTTGGCGATAGCGCTCGCATGGCGTGGGTAACTACATGTCGTTTTGTGTCATTTTATTAGGCGCAACTCCATGCCCGCGCGTACCTTGTACATCATGATTGCTACACGTACTTCTCGCCTCCCCGCATGGATGACCTCCTTTGGGAACCAGATTATTTTTGGCTTGGTCGCCGGTGTTCTCTTGGGTTTGCTTGCCTCAGCTTTAGGCGGTGACCCAGAGATTCACCCCAACTGGCTCATGACTACGCTGGACACCATTGGAACCAGCTATGTTTCGCTGTTGAAAGCGGCAATTATTCCACTCGTTTTCACTGCCGTTGTCAGTTCTATCTCTAATTTGTCGCAGGTAACCAACGCTGCTCGGTTAGCTACGCAAACCCTCTTATGGTTTGCTCTCACTGCTCTAATCGCCGTAATGGTTGGCATCATCTTGGGTGTGGTGGTGCAACCCGGTACTAATACGGGGTTGGCTAATCCACAAACCTATGAGGGCACTCAAGGTAGCTGGTTAGCGTTTCTTACCGGTCTCATCCCGGCAAACTTTTTGGGGCTCGGTGTTTCTTTGACTGAGACCGATAGCGGTGCTATGAAAGCTACCGCAAATTTCAATGTGCTTCAGATGCTTATGATCTCAGGGGCGGTGGGCATCGCGGCTCTCAAAGTGGGTAAAGCAGCTGAGCCGTTTCTTGCTGTGATTCGCTCGGCGCTAGAGATTATTCAGAAGATCTTGTGGTGGATTATTCGACTCGCGCCGCTGGGAACTCTCGGTCTGATCGGCCATGCGGTCTACGCCTACGGTTGGACCTCTATGGGTGCGCTGGTGAAATTCGTGATAACGCTCTACGTTGGTCTGCTGTTGGTGATGTTTGTGGTTTATCCCCTGATTATCCGCTCACAAGGTCTCTCCATTAAGCAGTACTTCTCGGGGGTATGGCCTGCCACGCAGATGGGTTTCGTATCCCGCTCGTCCATGGGAACCATGCCTCTTACTCAATCCGTGACCGAACGCAACTTCGGGGTGCCCCGCGCTTACGCGTCTTTCGCTATTCCGCTCGGTGCTACCACTAAAATGGACGGTTGCGCCTCGGTTTATCCTGCGCTGGCGGCTATCTTCATCGCTCAGTTCTACGGTATCGACCTCAACATCACCGATTATTTGCTGATTGTGATGGTTTCGGTGCTAGGTTCAGCCGCTACCGCGGGTACTACCGGCGCGACCGTCATGCTCACCCTAACCCTCTCAACGCTAGGTTTGCCTTTGGACGGCGTAGGGCTTTTGCTCGCCATCGATCCTATCGTTGATATGGGTCGTACCGCATTGAATGTCTCGGGACAGGCTCTAGTTGCGGCAGTGGTGGCAAAACGCGAAGGAATTCTCAACCATGAGATTTACAACGCTCCTCGCTCCGATGACGGATTTGTTCCAGCACGCGAACCTGCTGGTGTAGTTCTTTAATTCGGCACAGTTCTCTAATACAGTTCATGCACTTCTGATTCGAAGAAAATTCCGGCGCCGTAGCGGGCGTTAGCGCAGATTTCGTTGACCGATCGGGAGAGTAGCGTCAGTGAACGATACTTTTCGAGTTTTCGATTGCTGAGTGTTCCCTCCATTTTTGCGGTGATGGTTTTGACAAAATACTTTGTCTCATAGCGCATCAGCTCGTGCAGCGAACGGCTACCTACCGCTACCTCTGAATCGTAAAGGGTCTCTTTCGAATCAGAAGTGTATTCAACAACCCGATCAATTCCTTGCACCGACGAGAGCCGCAGGGTCTCTTTGCCCACCAAAATCTCGCTGGGTGCATTGGATTGAGCATTTTTAGCAACGGTAATAACCACATTGAAATCTTTATAAATCAGCACCAGCGTTCCGGCTGCGTCCACTCCGGTGGGGGCCAGCGTGGGAAAATACTTGACGCCGTCGGGCTCACCAAACCAGAGCACCGCGTCGTAGACGGGGTAGATACCCAAATCGTTGAGTGCACCGCCACCGGTGGTGAGCGAAAAGACGTTGGGTTCTTCACCCGCTTCTACAGCGTCCCAGCGTGATGAATACTGCGAATAGTTCAGCCACACGGTCTTAGGTTTTTTACCCACTAAATAATCGCGAATCACGCGCTGAGCTGGCTCGTGAACGTGCCGGGCGGCTTCAAAAACAAGGACGTCGGCTTCTTGGGCTGCGCCCCAGATTTGGTCCCACTGGGTAGGGTTCCAGGCAACAGGCTTTTCGATGACTACGTGTTTTCCCGCGTGAATTGCGGTCAGTGCGTGGGAGGTATGCAAAGAATTAGGCGATGCCACGTAGACGGCGTCAACCTTGGGGTCAGCGCACATCTCTTCCACGGAATCATAAGCTGTGGCGTTGAGATCGTTTTCTTCAATAAATATTTGCGCGGATTTGGTGCTTCGGCTGCATACTGCTGCAATGTCTGCGTCTTTAGTATTTTTGATGGCCTGAGTGAATTCAGCACTAATCATGGCAGTGCTTATGATTCCAAAATGCATATAACCTATCTTGTCTTATGGGCATTTAGGTGGGCAAATATTCGCGTTGCTTGTGGGTTGTGCGCTGACTATAAAACGTTGAGAGTTTCTGCGAGCAGGAATCGCCGCAGCTGAAAATAATCTGCGGCGAATCCCATGCTGGCTCGGTTTATTAGTCGGTAAGTTTCAACGCTTCTTGAAGTGTATCCAAGCCCATAGAACCCAGTTTGAGCGCGCGGGTATGGAAATCGCGGTCAAATTCACCGGCTGTACCAGCGGCACGAGCCTGCTCCCTGAGCTGTTCCCAAATGCGTTGACCAATCTTGTACGACGGTGCCTGCCCGGGCCAACCCAAATAGCGCAGGTATTCAAAGCGCAACTGACCAGGGGAGAGATCCAAGTTAGCTTCTAAGAAGGTAAATCCCTTCTCTGCGGTCCATATTCCTGGTTCGATTCCTAGCTCGCTCACCCAGCGTTCTGGAATTTCTAGCTCGCAGTGCACCCCAATATCGAAGACCACTCGCGCGGCTCGTAGACGCTGCGCGTCCAGCATGCCCATGCGATCACCGGGGTCAGCGAGGTAACCCAGTTCTTCCATCAGGCGTTCGGAGTACAGCGCCCAGCCTTCGCCGTGCCCCGATACCCACACGCCGTTTGAACGCCAGTGATTCATGGTCTCTGCCATAGCGGTAGCTACTGCTGTCTGCAAGTGGTGCCCGGGTACGCCTTCGTGGTAAACCGTTGAAACCTCACGCCATGTGCCAAAAGTATCTTCCCCTTCTGGCACTGACCACCACATGCGGCCCGGGCGCTCAAAATCGGGGGAAGGCTGAGTATAGTAAATTCCGCCTTCTTGAGTGGGGGCAATCATGCACTCAATTTCGCGCATAGCGCCCTCGATTACAAAGTATTTTGAAGCCAAGTCTTCTACCGCTTGATCGGCAAGCTTTTGCATCCACTGTTGTAGCGCATCGGTGCCATGCAGGATACGCGCGGGGTCGGCGTCAAGAATATTTTTAGCTTCAGCAATGCTGGCGCCGTCCTTGATTTCGTGAGCTACCTGTTCTTGCTCGGCAATAATACGGTCGAGTTCTTGCACGCCCCAGGCGTAGGATTCCTCCAAATCGATGGTGGCCCCCAGGAACTGGCGAGAGTAGAGCGCATAGCGTTCCTTGCCCACCGCGTCTTTTTCGGGAGCTACAGGCAAGAGTGTCTCCCGCAGGTAAGTGTTCAGGCGAGTATAACCCTCAATCGCTGACTTTGCGCCTGCTTCGGCTTCATTTTGGTATTCTGGTGCGTTCTCAGTGACTTCGGCGGCGAGCTGAGTAAAGAAACCATCAGATGCTATGTAAGCATCGGTTTGCTCAATCACGATGTCCACCTGACGGCGTGCGGCTACTTTGCCTTCAGCGCGGGCTTTTTCCAAGGACTGGATGAAGCCGTCAACGGCGCCGCCCACCTCATGCATACGTCCGGCAATATGCTTCCAGTCGGTGCTGGAAGCTCGGTTCATCAGGTCAAATACCGAGCGAATGTCTTGAACAGCGCACGCAATGTTGTTGATTTCCCACGTGCCCAGACCTGCTTCATCGAGTTCAACGTGTAGACCTAGGCGCTCGCGCATAGCGGCAAGAGTTACACGGTCAACGTTATCTTGCGGGGTTGCCTGAGAGAGCTGACCCAGGGTTGATTTCACCAGATTCATGAATTTTTGATGCCCGGCGGGGGAGCGATCACCATATTCGGTTTCACGTCCCTTTCGCCCTGCAAGGGTGGCGTCTTCCGGGTAGAGCTCTAGTGACTTTTCGTAAAAGTCGTTGGCGATAGCGTCAATCTCGGTGGACTGACGTTGCTGACGGTAAACGTCGGGAAGTTCTGAAAGTTTAGACATGCATCACATTCTATGCAGATAGTGGCACATGCCATAACAAATCTTATTGTGCGATTACATAGGACGAGCATGGCGCCACGAGCCAGGGCCAGGGCGCAAGCGGTCGCCAATGCTCTGTCCCCGCAAAAGACGACGCTGCCAAAGCACCATTGCAGACTCATCGCCAGAGCGTTGCGCAGACTCCATCGCCTTCAACACCGCAGTTAGTGCGGCAATTTCTTCTTCAGTAGGGTTACCCGAAACGACAGAGAAAAAAGGTGCGGTTAGGGCAGAGTCGTCGTGAGCCTGTTGGCTCTGTTGTGACTCTGCTTCTTTGGTCTCTTTGGCAGAAGAACCAAAAGGTAGGTATGAGAATGCTTTAGGGGTGGGCACAAAGCCTCCGAAATATGGGAATAGTTCGCGGGCGGTGGAGAGATTTAGAGCGGAATATTTCCGTGCTTCTTAGCGGGGGTTGCCGCGCGCTTATCGCGCAGTGCCCTTAGCGAAGAAATGATGCGGGTTCGCGTCTCGTTAGGGGCAATAACCTCATCAATGTAACCCAGTTCAGCAGCCTGGTAGGGGTTCAGCAACTCTTCTTCGTATTTCTGAACGAGCTCGGCACGCTTGGATTCGACATCCTCGCCAGCCTCTTGGGCCGCCGCCAGGTCGCGGCGGTACAAAATGTTGACGGCGCCCTGAGCACCCATTACGCCAATTTGAGCGGTGGGCCAGGCAAGATTGATGTCAGCACCAAGTTTCTTGGAACCCATTACAATGTAGGCACCACCGTAGGCTTTGCGAGTAATGACGGTTACCAGTGGAACGGTTGCTTCGGCGTAGGCGTATAAGAGCTTGGCGCCACGGCGGATAATGCCATTGAATTCTTGATCGGTGCCGGGTAAGAAGCCGGGAACGTCCACAAATGTGAGAACGGGAATGTTGAACGCGTCGCAGTTGCGCACAAAACGAGCGGCTTTTTCAGAGGCGTTAATGTCGAGCGTTCCAGCAAATTGCATGGGTTGATTAGCTACAATACCCACGGTGCGCCCCTCAACGCGTGCATAACCAATCATCACGTTTGGCGCGTAGAGCGCTTGCATTTCTAAGAAGTGCCCGTCATCAACCACAGCCTCAATCACGGTTCGCATGTCATAGGGCTGGTTCGCTGAATCAGGAATCAGCTCATCTAGTTCAAAATCATCCACGGTCGGTTCAAAATCTTGATCGTGATCGAGCGGGAAGGGCTCGCTCAAATTGTTGGAGGGCAAAAATTCTACGAGTTCGCGCACAAAGTCGAAAGCGTCTTCCTCATCTTCTGCTAGATAAGTTGAAGTGCCAGTGACGGCGTTGTGCTGGTGCGCGCCACCGAGGGTTTCCATATCCACTTCTTCGCCGGTGACGGTTTTGATGACGTCGGGGCCGGTGATGAACATGTGTGAGGTCTTATCAACCATGATGATGTAATCGGTCAACGCTGGTGAATATGCTGCGCCACCTGCACAGGGGCCCATAATGATAGAAATTTGTGGCACTACGCCGGATGCGCGCACGTTCATGCGGAAAATATCGGCAAACATCGCCAAAGAGGCAACGCCCTCTTGAATGCGAGCACCACCGCCGTCATTAATACCAATCACGGGGCAACCATTGCGTAGCGCAAATTTTTGCACTTTCACAATTTTCTCGCCATTCACCTGAGAGAGCGAACCGCCGTACACCGTGAAATCCTGCGAATAAATAGCTACCAGCTGACCATCAATAGTGCCATAACCAGAAACCAAACCGTCGCCCACCGGACGCTTTTTCTCCATGCCAAAGGCGGTGGTGCGGTGCTTGGCAAGAGCATCAAATTCAACGAATGAGCCTTCGTCCAGCAACATATCGATGCGCTCGCGGGCAGTGTTTTTACCGCGGGCATGCTGTCGTTCAATGGGACCTTCGCCAGTGGGTGCAAGGGTAGCTTCGCGGCGCGCATAGAAGTCGGCAATCTTGCCGGCAGTGGTGGTGACGTCGAACTGTGCGGTGTTCGATTCGCTCGCGGTCGATGAGGTATTGAGATTCTCTGACACAACTATTCCTTGCAGATTGAGCTCGCTCTTCTGATTTCCCAGCTGAGGGCGAGTCAGCGGATAACTACCCAACTATATTGCTTTGTGGTTGTTCGTGGGCAGAATTTTTGGCAAATGTTGGAATGATTTAGGATAAAACGCAAAAAGTTGCGGTTTATTTGTAGTAACCGGTCAGTAGCTTGGGGTGGTGCGTTCTTTCCGGTGTTATATTGAGCAACCCGATTACTGGCCCACGGAGCCTAAGACGGGGTTCCACTGACGGATCTCAAATGAGAGCACGGCGCCGCCGATGTTCATGGGGTCGTGAGCAATAATTTCTTCAATTTCAGCAATGGATTCTGCCTTGAAGATCAGCAGTGCGCCCGGGATGCCACCGGTAGTGAAGGGACCTGACGCCGCCAGCTTTCCCTCTTCTAACAAGGTGCCAAGGTAGCTACGGTGATCGGGGCGAAACTTCGCTTGTTCCTCAGCAGGACCATATTCATAGAGGCATGCATAAAAGTTCATGATGTTTCTTTCTCTCATGCGAAAGAACACTGTTGTACCTATGTTCTCGCAGGTAGTTTGCTTATGTTCTAATGTATCTCAGATTACTAAGAGCAAAAATAGTTGTTAGAGAGTAAGCATATGAGTACTTCTGAAAGTGCCGAAAATACCTGTTCGTTACAAGCGTCTGCGGTAAATGCCCCAGGATTTTCCCGGGTAGTTGTGTTGGGTTCAGTGGATTCCACGAACCGTTATGCCGTCGATCAGTTGTTGGCGCAGGACGGGTTCGCTCGTCTGGGCTGGGGTGAGCTCTCGTTGATTTCTACCGCCGATCAAACCAACGGACGAGGTCGTCTGGATCGGGTGTGGACGGCGCCGCGCGGTAGCTCGTTGTGCACTTCGTTTGTGGCGCGCCCCCATGCTGATGCGGCGAACCGATTTTCAGCGAAGCAGTATCACTGGGTCACCCAGCTGGTGGCCTTGGCAGCTATTGATGCGCTGGCTGCGCAGGGAATTGTTGCCAGCATTAAATGGCCCAACGACATCTTGGTGGGTGATCGCAAAATTTGCGGCATACTGTCTCAGCTGGTGACTGAGCCCGACGGGCATTATTCAATCGTTTCAGGAATCGGTATCAACGCTAATATGAGCCGCGATCAGTTGCCGATGGAAACGGCAACGTCAATTGAATGCGAAACGGGCAAACAGGTGGAGTTAGAATCCTTGCTGAGTTCATTGGCAAAAGCATTTGCTTCTCACTATGGGAGGTTTAAAGCCGTCCAAGGTGAAGCGAACGCTTCTGATAGCGAGGGGAAATCCTTGCTAAAGAGAGTTCGCGAGACCATGAGCACTCTAGGACAGCGCGTGATGGTGATGCTCCCTGGGAATGAAAAGGTCTATGGAACCGCCATCGATATTAACGCCGACGGCGAAATCATGGTGCGCGATGATCTTGGCACCGTAAGCACCTACTCAGTGGGCGATGTCGTGCATTTGCGTCCGGTGAAACCATAAGGTTCTACAGA
>JAUMUA010000029.1:19187-21549 GCA_030530925.1 Rothia sp. (in: high G+C Gram-positive bacteria)
AAGCATTCAGCTTTCTCCCGTAATATGGGCTAGGTTATGAGACTTCGAGGCACACTTTCACCGGGCGAATATGTTATTGAGGCATGTCGTAGTCACGTATCTTCTTTGGGTAAGAGTGTGGCACAAGTGTTGTTAGCGGTGGTTTGCGCTAGTTTTGCCTCTGCTATTTATGGTTCATCTCATCTATTGGGCTGGCTTGGCTATGTGCTGGCACTGTGGGCTGTGGTTTCTACGGTTCGTGAGTTGGCTCGTTTTGCACGTACGAGTTTTTGGATTACTAATTATCGAGTGGTGATTCAAAAGGGGTGGGGTAGCACTCAGCAGGTTTCTATCCCTTTGGGCGTGATTGAAGGCATTGACGTGCGCCAAACTTTAGGGCGGGTAACTCAAACGGCTCATGTGCAGGTTCACTCACAAGGGGTGGTATATGTGCTCCGGTACATCCCTCGAGGGCAGGAATTCTCGTGGTGCGTGCGCCAAGCGCAAAACCAGATTCTTGAGAGTTTGGCGAGGTCACGACCATATTATGGGTGAGGTTTTTTCTAAAAGTGTGCCTAGTGTTCGGTTGCTGAATAACTTTTAGAGTATCGTAAATCACAGAATATTTTAGACGTCGTGGGGCGGCAGAAGATGAAAGGACAGCTCGCGTGGAATCAGCGCCAACGGGATCTTCGCATCAGACACCGGAAGAGCCCGGGCACGAGAGATTGCAGTATCTTCAGAACCGCGAACAAAGCAACGTGTACCGCACACCTGAGGCGCGGGCTGCTGTGCGAGAGTTTGAGAAAGTTCTTTTAGGCAGTAATCGGCAGATGCGCCGTCGTGAGGCGGCTGAACAGGCGGATGTTTCATTGTTGACCGCACGCAAAGTGTGGCGAGCGTTGGGATTTCCCAATATTGATGATGATGAAGTGTTTTTCACTCCTTCTGACTGTGAGGCGCTCGCGACCATTGTGGGTCTCAATCGCTCTCATGAGTTAGAAGAAGAGAGCACTATCTCGATTACTCGTTCGGTAGGGCAACTCACCGACCGCATGGTGGCGTGGCAAATCGAAACCCTAGTTGAAGACATCGTCAAGACGAAGGGTTACACTGATTCCCAGGCTCGCCAGGAACTGTTAACTCTATTGCCTGAACTTATCGAAGAACTCGAAGCTATTTTGCTCTACGGGTATCGCCGTCAGCTCAGCGCCGCAGTATTACGTCTTGCATTACGCAGCGATCAAAACGATGCCAATGACCCCTCATTATTGCCTTTGGTGCGTGGGGTGGGTTTTGCCGATCTAGTCTCTTATACCTCTTTATCGCGGCGCATGAACGAGAAGAATTTGACCGAATTGGTCAAGACTTTTGAGCAACGCTGCGCAGAAGTCGTTGCCGCCGGCGGTGGGCGAATTATCAAGACCATTGGCGATGAAGTAATGTTTTTAACAGAAACGCCCGAAGCAGCGGCTCAAATTTCTATGGCGTTGTCTAAAGAAATTCAATCTGATCCGCATCTACCCGATGCTCGTGTAGCGTTTGTTTGGGGTCGGATTTTGCCGAAACTAGGCGATATTTACGGTCCGAGCGTCAACCTGGCTTCACGATTAGTAGCAGTAGCAGACCCCGGTGTGGTGGTGACCGATAAGATTACCGCAGACACGCTTGAGAACGATCCGAGGTTTGTGCTGACTCCCCAAAGAGTGCGCGATATTCGCGGATTCGGCGAAATATGGCCGGTTGCACTGACTCCCGGTATTGGTAACGAACTGGAGATAGATTTCTAATGAGCACACAGCATCTCACTACCCTCGCCGGTAGCGCTACCGACGTGGGCGCACACCGCACCAATAACGAAGACTCTTTTTCAGTAGCTGGCACCTTACATGTGGTGGCAGATGGGATGGGCGGTCATGAAGCCGGTGAGGTAGCTTCGCGTCTTTGTGCCCGAACTATCGCCTACGATTCCATGTTTACCCTTCCTGGTGGCATGAGCGAAGATGAACAGCGCGCCTATCAGCAAGAGCTCGAGGCTGAAAGCGCCCCCGTTGAGGAGTCCGAACGCCGCGGGCTGATGCGACGTCGTCGTCAAACAACTACTGCGCTGAACCGTCAGATCATGCGTACTTTAGAGAAACTGCGCGAGGTTATTGGCGAAGCTGATGAAAAGATTAAAGAGATGCTGGGTCAGCGCGCTGGCACCACGGTTACCGGGGCGTGGCTTACCAACATTGGTGATCAAGACATGTGGTTCATCTTTAACGTGGGGGATTCCCGTACGTACCGCTTGGTGTGCGAAGATGAATACGAGGCAGATGAGAGCAACCTTTCGCTCTCCGGTGGCGCAGTTGATGGTCTGCATCTTGAGCAGGTTACGGTA
>JAUMUA010000120.1 GCA_030530925.1 Rothia sp. (in: high G+C Gram-positive bacteria)
ACCGACGAGCTCCCCCTCGATTCCGGCCTGGCTCGTAAGCTGAAACTGGCCTCTAAGGCTCTCAGCGGCATCAACGCCCACAACCCAGTCACCGCCGGGGCAGGCGTCCGATCCTGGATTATGCTCGATGGCGATCAGCTTGAGCTCGAGGCTCCCACCGTCAACCGTATGGGTCAGGTCATGGCGCAGGCCCTGCAGACCGGAACCGCAGTCAATCACCTGCGTGCGGTTGATTCTTACGCCAAGCTGCGAGGCGCCCACATTGCCTGGGATACCGAAGCCACCGCCGTCATCACCGCGTCGGACGGTGCCCTGCGGCTCTGGTTCGACAACAAGAAGATTTCGGGCATTGAGGCCGCCGAGCCCCAGGTAGGAGCCGAGGAGCTGGCAGGTCTCGCGCAGGCCGCCCGCGACCTGCGCGAACAGTTGGCCGCTGAACGTCAGGGCATTGAAACCGTAGCTGCCCAGGAAGCCGCTGCCCAGCTTGCAGCCCGTGAAGAGGCTGCCCGCCTGGCAGCTGAAGAAGCTACCCGTGAGGCTGAGGCCCGCGCCGAGGCCGCCCGCGAAGCTGAAGCTGAGGCTCTAGCCGCCGAACAGGCTGCCCTGGAAGCTCGCCAAGCTGAAATCGCCGCCGCTGAAGAGCGCGCCGCCGAAGCTGAACGTCTTAAGCAGGAAGAAGCCGAGCAGGCTGCCCGCGAGGAAGAGGTCGCAGGTACGATTACCACCGATCGCGTCTACCCCAACGCCGAACAGCCCTACGACCGCGAACCTGCCGAAGATGCCCGCCCCGGCCGCGTTACCACCAGTGCAATCGCCGATGAGAACATTGTCCGCGATGAGCCTGTCCAGGCTGAAGAGTCCCAGGTAGACTCCCCTGCCGTTGAAGAGACTGCTGCTGAGGCTGAACAGACCGAGCAGGCTGCTGCCGGTAAGGAGCAGACTGAAGAAGCTACCAGCCCCGCTTCAGAGATTCGTCTGGCTGGCCAGGCACCGGACCTTGAGGCAGAACGGGCAGAAGCTGCTGCCAAGCCCAAGGCCAAGGAAGAAAAGAAGGGCTTCTTCAGCCGCTTCTTCGGCCTCTAGGCCCTCACATCAAGCACGCCTAACAGTGGCTACCCGGCCCTACCGGGTAGCCACTTTCTCGTGGTTTCTCGGGCTTTCATTCCGTCCGGCCCCGGCCCCTTACCCGCCAGAGTGAACACGAGATACCGCCAAAAAGCAGAAGGAAAAATCGGTGAAAAGAAGCAAGAACGAGCAGGTAGCAGGCGGTTTCTACGCCTTTTTCTGCTATCTCATCTGGGGAATGTTTCCCCTCTATTTCATGCTTACCGCACCAGCTACTCCCCTAGAAATCGTAGCGGGCAGGGTGCTCTTCTCTCTCGTATTCTGCCTAGCACTCATTCCCCTTACCCGGCAGGTCAAAAGCCTGGTGACTGTACTAGGAAATCGGCGCCAGCTAGGTCTGCTACTGGTCGCCAGTCTGCTTATCTTCGGCAATTGGCTGCTCTACGTTATTGCGACCACCAGTAACAACGTTATGGAAGCCTCACTGGGGTACTACATCAACCCCATCGTCTCGGTGGCACTGGGCATGGTCTTTCTGGGCGAGAGGCTGCGCCCCCTGCAGTGGGCGGGTATCGGAATTGCGGCCTTTGCGGTGCTGGTTATGGTGGCCTTTTACGGTTCGGTGCCCTGGCTGGGTTTGGGGCTGGCCGTCAGCGTTGGCTTGTCCGGCCTGGGTAAAAATCGTAT
>JAUMUA010000030.1:0-9501 GCA_030530925.1 Rothia sp. (in: high G+C Gram-positive bacteria)
CTAAATACCTCGGGTGTGAGCGCCTCAGTAGGCTCCAATATTGATGGTAACGGCACCGCAGGAACAACTGGTAACGTTACCTCCGGACCATGGCACGCATCCAGCGCCCAACCTGGGGTTAATGATCCGGTAGATAGGGTCACGCTCACTTCTAGTTCTCTAAATAGCTTGAGTTTTAGATATTTTAATCTGCCGAGAACTCAGCTGGATGGAGCTTCAGCAGGTACGAACGCAGACCAAAATATTCAGCTCACCTCCCTCAATTTTACTGCCCCTGCTTGTTAATCGAATTAAGTTCTTTCTCTATCTTTTTCTTATAAAAGGCATCGGTTTTATTTATTTTCATTCTCAGCACCAATGAAAAATAGATATCGGTGGTGTCTATAAGGGGAATCACTGCGAAGGGGCTCAAATCTTCAAGTGGATTCGGGAAGGACGATGCGCCCGCCTAGTTGAGGCGGGCGCATCATCGTTTAAAAGTTATAAGGGATTTATTGCAGTTGGGCCAATAAAAAGTATTGTCTAAGTCAGTTTATGAATGATGCCCTTTAGTTGCGGCATCCACCGAAATACATCTCATGCGAGGCAGTATCGTTAGAAGTAATGCTGTTCAGGGTAGTTGAAACTGGCTGGTTGAGGGTGAGAGAGGTTTGCTGACCTGTAATAAGCGCGCCAATATCCATACTGATATTGAGGTTCCAAGTGGTATCGGCAGGCATGGGGTTTTTAAGGGTAAATGTGATCTTTCCCCAACGCCCGCCATTAGTGCTGGTATCGTTGCCCGGTGTAATCGTGACGTTTGAATTGTTAGCAAGAAGCCCGCTCCAAGTAGGTGTTGTAGAGCCTCCCGCATAATCCACTACGAATACTGTGCCTACTGGAAGGGTGGCGCGGTAAGCCGTTCGTACAGTAAAGGGTATGTTATTGAGCCCCCCTGCTCCATCAGAGCAAGAGGTGGACATAACGATAACATCGGGTGTGGAGACAGCATATGCCGGAACAGTACTGGCTGAGACTATAACAGGGGCAGCCCACAGGGCACCTTTTGCTAAATTGCGTCGACCAATTTTATTATTATCGTTGGCATTCATGTAATTATCCATCCTATCCGAGTGACTTAAATATACCCTAAAATAGAGATTAAGTGTGGTATTTTAGGTATTTTTAAAGTTGTGAAATCAAGTATTTATCTTTCGAATGAAAATCATATAATGTATTTATTTTTTATATATAGAGATAAGCCTTGCTGAAGAGGGAGACCCCTTCTTTCTTTATTTACCCGTCCCGGGTGTGCTCTAATGCATCAGTCTGGAGAGAAATACATTTTAATAAATGGGGTTAATTGAAAAACCACCTAGCCAATTGTATTACCACAAAGTAACCCTAATATATAAGTTACAAGTGCGGCTCCTAAGCCAATCGCAATTTGGCGTAACCCTCTTTTGAAGGGTGATGCCCCGGACAACAATCCCACCACGCCACCGGTAAATCCTAAGGCCAGTGAAACTAGTAGAAGTGAACTAACTACACCTAAAATTCCCGAAGCTCCAAAAAGGTAGGGCAAAATCGGAATCAAGGCACCGGTGGCGAAGAAACAGAATGACGCCGCCGCCGCACCAATGTCGGTACCCAGAGCGGCGTTGTTGCGCTCGTCGTCGGGGTTCTCTGCGGGATCTTTGTAGGAAAGCGAAGGATCGCAATCGCAATCCAGGTGCCCAAAACGTTCGAGTGCGCGGTGGTGCGCCGCTTCTTCGCTCATGCCGCGAGCCTTGTAGATAAGTTCCAACTCGTTTTGATCGATATCGAGCTGATGCGCAACATCGAGGGTGATTTGGGTGGGGGAGGAAGCATCAAGAAGTTCTCTTTGCGACCGCACCGACACGAATTCGCCTGCCGCCATAGAGAGCGCGCCCGCCAAAAGCCCAGCCACACCCGATAGCAAAATCATTTGCGAACTAGCACCGGATGCACCAATACCCATAATCAAAGCAACGTTTGAAACCAGACCGTCGTTAGCGCCAAAGACGGCGGCGCGAAAGTTACCTGAAAGCTTCTCGCGGCCCGAAGTCGAAAGAGCTCGCACAATTTCTTCGTGGATCGCCTCATCTGCTGCCATGGCATCGGTGGCGTCGGGATCTTCGGCATAGGGGGAGCGGCCCTCGGCTCGTTGTGCCAATGCCAACACAAAAACCGAGCCAAAATGACGCGCGAAAAATTCAAGGGTACGTGCAGAAACCGACGGGCGCGGTTCGGGATGCGCGTGCTCACCCAGCAGTTTGCGCCAGTGATCTTGATGACGCTCTTCTGCCTGTGCTACTTCGCGCAGAATCTCGGCGTCGCGCCCGGTAGCCCGTTCGGCAAGTGCCGCATAAATCCGTGCTTCTGAAATTTCTTCGGCAAGATAACGTCGCCACCGGCGAATCTGCTGAGAAGTGACCTTTTGGGGAGTGGGGTCGGTGCGGCTTTGCGTATCAGATACGGCAACTGAGCCTTCAGAATGAGTGGTTGAAGAAAGTTCGTTTCGGTCCATGATTGCTCTCTCGCTTCGACCGAAGAATGAGATAAAAATAAGACTCCGGCCATTGTTCAACGAATACTCCGCGAGCGGGTATTCCTGTGGGCCGAAGGTCTCGCTCGCCCGTGAAAAACGGGTGGTTTACCGGGTGTTAGAAACAACAACCAGTATGTCGATAAACCGCTTTGGAATTGCAGGCTATGCTTTTCCACTGGGAACTACTCCCCTTCGCATGAATTAGAATAGTTGATTTTGAAACCAGAAGCTAACCTTAATGGGCAAAAATTGAAAATCCGGTGAAGCTCACAACAGCTTCACCGGATTTTCTATGCTTCGAAAAGATGCATGTTGTTAGCGCAATTTGCTGAAACGGTAGAGGAACGCTGCCATAGCATCACGTTTTGTTTCTGCATATGGACGATAGGTGCCATCGGGCCAACCGGTGGAAATACGGGTAGATGCCATCCATGACATCTCTTTGTAGAAATCAGTGTTCTTATTGATATCCACAAAAGGTGATGAGGACGGCGCCGCGTATGCTGGTGAGCCGGCGGCGCGATAGAGAAACGCAGACATAGCAGCCCGAGTAATGGGCTCACTGGGGCGGTACGTGCCGTCGTTCCAGCCGGTGGTGATTCCCTGATCGGCTAACCACGAGATTTCCTTGTAGAAAGGATCAGTGGTGCGAACGTCCTTGAAACGAGAAACTCGCGGTGCCGAGTATGCCGGTGAACCGGCAGTGCGGTAGAGGAACGCAGCAATCTGGGCGCGATCTACCGAGTCGTAAGGGTGGTAGCTACCATCATTCCAACCGGTGGTAATTCCGGCATCTTTGAGCCAGCTAATCTCGTCAAAGAAGGGCTGATCGGTAGGAACGTCGGTAAATGGGGTATAGGGCTTGACGGGTTTCACAGCGGCAACGGCCTTTTGCGCATCCACAAACTTGTACCCGTTGACCCATGAGCCGGTGCTGGTCAAAATAGCACGAATCGACTCAATAGAAATGTTGGGGTCGCGCTCTTTCATCATGGCAATAATGCCGGTGACGTGCGGGGTTGCCATGGAGGTGCCGTTGAGTGGACCGTAGGAGGGGTTGCCGGGGCCAGTCTGACCATCGGTAACAGTTGACCACACATCGGTACCGACGTTACCGGCACCGCCAGGCGCCAACACATCAAGGGGCCAGCCATAGTTCGAGTAACCGGTCATAACCTGCTGACCGGAACCGGCAGTTGCACCAACCACAATCGCACCCAAGCAGTTCGCAGGTGCGTAATTTTCAGCGTGTTTGCCTTCATTTCCTGCAGCTACTACTACAGGAACATTGCGCGTTGCCGCCTGGTCAATGGCATCACGGAACACCTGGGGGCAGGTGGGGGAGTCAAAAGCGATAGACATATTCACGACGTCGGCAGGGTTGGTGTTCACAGGAACGCCAGCAACGGGAACACCGGCTGACCATGCCAAACCGGTTGCCATATCTGAAATGTAACCCGAACCGTAAGCGCCTAGAATGCGGGTGTGCTGAACCTTTGCATCGGGTGCTACACCGGACACACCAATGCGGTTATTGGTGGAAGCAGCCGCAATACCTGCCACGTGCAAACCGTGCCACATGGAGTTGCTCTGTGAAGAGTAATCGCCTTGATCCTGCGGGTTTGAGTCCCAGCCGTCACCGTCGCGAGAGTACTCAGCGTTGGTGAAATCATACCCGGGCAAAGTTTTTGAATTTAAATCAGGATGGCTTGAGTAGCCTTCATCGGCAATACCAATAACCACGCCCTTGCCGGTTGCCATGCTCCACGCACCAGGTGCGTCAATTGCTTTCATATTCCACTGCATGTGCCACAGTGGATCATTAGGGGTTGAGTTGGGCAAAATAAGTGCCGAATCTGCATAAGATACTTTGAGATCGGGCTCCGCGTATTCAACATTGGGGTCTGAAGAGAGCTTTTTTACCACTGCTTTTTGTTCAGTGGGGGTGAGATCTTCAGAGGTTTTGACGATTTCAGCTGACTTCACCGTGTTTTTGATGACCTTGGGGTCTTCGTCGCCGAGCCCAGCCTTTTCTGACTGCGTATCTAACGTCTTTTGCTTAGCTTGGTCGCTCACGCCGTCCTTGAATTTGACCACCAGCTGATCGGTGTTTTCCTCAACGGTCGCCTGTTTTTGGGTGCTGTTTTCACCGTGCTGACCGGCGGTTAATGATGATGAACCGCCGGCACTACCGGCGTCTTCGGCAGGACCAGAAAAAGGTGCGGCAACCGCTTGGGTGAGCGGCGCGGTTGTCAGCGCCATAATGAGAGCGCCTGAAGAGAGCACTTTAGGGGAGAAATATAAAGTTTTCACGGGGGTAATACCTATTTGTATGGGGGTTAGTAGGTGTCCCGTCAAGGTTACCCGTTGGTATATAAAAATGTTCGCAAATATGAAGTGAACTTTGTTATAAACTAGGTATTTTTTAATATATTTATTGCTTCAGTTAGGGAAAGCGCAGTTGCTCAGGAAGGTTATTGACTGAGGTGAATAAAATGTGCCAGCGATAAATCTTGGTGGTTCACCCGCAAATCACCCAGCTCCTGTGGCACCTGAACCTCACCGGGAACCACAATAACTTTCATACCTGCCGCTATAGCACTTTGAGTACCAGAGGGGGAATCTTCTACAGCTATACATTGGGTGGGGTCAACACCAAGTGCTTGTGCGCCAAGCAGATAGGGCTCGGGGTCTGGCTTAGGGTGGTGCGTTTGTTGATCGCCAATGATTGCCGAGAACGTTCCAGGCGCCATATTTGCGGTGTTTTCTGCAACCGAAGTGGTGGCGTTAGTGACTATTCCCAGGGGAATACCGGCGTCTTTTAACTCTTCTAACAGAGGGCGAATACCGGGCAGAAAATCATATTCAGCCTCAGCAAAAGCCTCTTGCATATAGCCAATCAGCTTAACTTCAATGTCTTCCACCGGTAAGTCAACACCCACTTTTTGCAAGCGCAAAAGCGTCTCATGAATCGAGTACCCCAACACCGCCCGGGTATCTTCATCAGACCACGTGGCATTAAACTCGCCAGCAATTTTCTGCTTTGCAGCCTCCCACAAGGGTTCTGTATCAACTAACGTGCCGTCATGATCAAAGAGAATAGCTGCGGGAAAGTTCTGCGTGGTCTTGGGTGTACTCATACGTTTAACCCTATCGTGAAGCACTAGATTGCGCGGCAAAGAATACTATGTACTGTGTGAGTACTTTCAGCGAAAATCAGGTTCTTGAACGCACATCAGGTGGATTTGAGCGTGCCATGCTCTGGTGCGCCGTACCCGGAGCAATTTTTTGTGCACTGTGGGTTACAGCAGGACGAGCGCTTTTCGGCGCAGGTGGTAACTTGGTGGGGATCTTTGCGATCTCGGTAGGACCCGCGCTGTTGCTGGTTTTATTACTCGGCGCTCGCTGGATGTGGCAGGACGCACGGCGCTTTGCCGGCGCCCCCGCAACTACTCGTACGCTGGCTCTGTTGCAACCGGTGTGCTGGGCGATCGCCTTCGTCTTTGGCATGCTGTGCCCCGATCGTCACGACGGCAAGACGGTTTCTGCGGCGTCGCAGCTTTTGGGCGAGGATTTTGTGGGTCTCTCTGCCGGATTTGGTAATACCGCAGGCATTTTGACGTTCGTTGCTGCTTTTGCGGTGTTCTTTGTGGCGTTGGGTGAGGCTCGCCGTTCAAAGAAGCGCGCCGCAGGGCTGACCGAAGAGGACGAAGAGATGCTTGCTCGCAACCACAGCCAGTATGAATTTTTGGATGACGTGCAGTAAGGGTGGACTGGGTGTCATTGATATTCAGGGTTATGAGCAGCGATGAATGAGCTTTTTAGCGGTGGGCATGGTTGGTGATGGAATACGGTTCGTTAGCGCTTGCCCTGCAAGTTCTGGGCGGTTTGGGTATTGTGGGTGCGCTGTGGATGGGGTGGTGGACGCCGCGATTCATCCCTCGTGTGCGGCAATAATTTCTTTCACTGGGAAACAAAATTTTTGGCGCAGAATGATTGTCAACCAAAGTTGAGCAGAGTAGACTCAAGTTATTAGATGAAAGATTGCGCAAGATGTACCCATTTGGCGTAATCTACTGACAGAGTCTCAGACCTCAAGAAAGGCAAAAATTACTTCAATGGATCAAAAATTCACCACTAAAACCCAAGAAATTATTAATAGCGCCAACATGAATGCGCAGACCGCTGGTAACCCCACCATCGAACCTGCCCACCTCCTCAAAGCGCTCATGGATCAGCGTGAAGGCGTGGCAGTTGCCGTGCTCAAAACCGCAGGTGTTGACGTTGACGCCGTCTCGGTGGCGGCGTCGTCCGAAATTAGCAAACTGCCCAAGAGCTCAGGCTCATCGGTGGCACAGGCGCAATTTAGCCGCAATGCACTACGTGCGATTCAAAATGCACAGACCAAAGCACAGCAATTCGGGGACACTTATGTGTCAACCGAAATGCTATTGCTCGGTCTAGCAATGAACGACGACGGCACCGCCGCAGCGCTCGAATCAAACGGCGCATCCGCACAAGTTATTGAACAAACAATTCCGCAGGTCAGAGGAGATCGTACCGTGGATACCCCAGATCCCGAGGGAACTTTCCAAGCGCTCGAAAAGTTTGGAACCGACCTCACTGCCATTGCCCGAGAGGGCAAGCTCGACCCCGTGATTGGCCGTGACTCAGAAATTCGACGCGTCGTTCAGGTGCTCTCACGCCGTACCAAGAACAACCCCGTGCTTATCGGTGAGCCCGGTGTAGGTAAGACTGCTGTGGTAGAAGGCCTTGCTCAGCGTATGGTTTCGGGCGACGTTCCTGAATCTTTGCGCGGTAAAACCCTGATTTCTTTAGACCTTGGCTCCATGGTTGCTGGTGCGAAATACCGTGGTGAATTCGAAGAGCGCCTGAAAGCAGTGCTTGATGAAATCAAGAAATCTGAAGGGCAAATTATTACCTTCATCGACGAAATCCACACCGTCGTAGGAGCAGGCGCATCTGAAGGTTCCATGGATGCGGGCAACATGCTCAAGCCTATGCTTGCCCGTGGTGAACTCCGCTTGATTGGTGCAACTACTCTCAACGAATATCGTGAAAATATTGAGAAAGACGCCGCTCTGGAACGTCGTTTCCAGCAGGTCTACGTAGGTGAGCCCAGCGTAGAAGACACCATTGGCATCTTGCGCGGACTCAAAGAACGCTACGAAGCTCACCACAAAGTAGCAATCGCAGACTCCGCACTGGTAGCCGCGGCAACGCTGTCTAACCGCTACATCCCATCACGCCAGCTACCCGATAAAGCAATCGATCTTATCGACGAAGCAGCATCACGGTTGCGCATGGAAATCGACTCGGCACCCGAAGAGATCGATATGCTGCGCCGTCAGGTGGACCGCCTCACCATGGAAGAACTCGCACTGCAAAACGAAACCGACCCCGCCTCGGTTGAACGACTCGAACATTTGCGCGCCGAAATGGCAGACAAGCGCGAAGAACTCGACGCGCTCAACGCACGCTGGGACGCCGAAAAAGCAGGACTCAACCGCGTGGGCGACATCAAAAACAAGATCGATGAACTGCGCTCACAAGCAGAACTCGCCCAGCGCGAAGGTAACCTTGCCGACGCATCACGGATTCTCTACGGCGAAATTCCCGCCCTCGAATCAGAGTTGCACGACGCCCAAAAAGCAGAAGAACACGCAGCCTCACAAGACTCGATGGTTTCAGAAGAAGTAACCGCCGACGAAATCGCAGAGGTCATCTCCGCCTGGACCGGTATTCCAGCTGGCAAAATGCTACAGGGAGAATCAGAGAAGCTGCTGAACATGGAAGACGAACTCGGCAAGCGCCTCATCGGGCAAAAGGACGCTGTAGTTGCAGTAGCCGACGCGGTACGCCGCTCACGCGCAGGTATTTCCGACCCAAACCGACCCATCGGCTCCTTCCTATTCCTCGGTCCCACCGGTGTCGGAAAAACCGAGCTCGCCAAATCGCTCGCCGAATTCCAATTCGATGACGAAAAGGCACTGATTCGTATCGACATGAGCGAATTTGCTGAAAAGCACAGTGTCTCACGTTTAGTGGGTGCCCCTCCCGGATATGTTGGTTACGATCAGGGCGGTCAGCTCACCGAAGCGGTGCGTCGTCGTCCCTACTCAGTAGTGCTGTTGGATGAGGTGGAAAAGGCTCACCCGGACGTCTTTGATATCCTCTTGCAGGTACTGGATGATGGTCGCCTTACTGACGGCCAAGGCCGCACCGTGGACTTCCGCAACGTTATCCTGATTCTGACCTCCAACCTCGGATCACAATTCCTCGTTGATCAGAACATGGATGATGAGAATAAGAACAAAGCAGTGATGAACGTAGTCAACGCATCGTTCAAGCCAGAATTCTTGAACCGACTCGACAACATCATCATGTTTGACCCGCTCTCTGTTCAAGACCTCTCAAAGATCGTGGACATCCAAATCGCAGCCATGGCAAAACGCCTCGAATCACGCCGCATCACGCTGGATGTTACCGACGCCGCTAGCGAATGGCTCGGACTTGCTGGTTACGACCCAGCCTTTGGCGCTCGTCCGTTGCGCCGTCTGGTACAAACCGAAGTGGGTGATCGTCTGGCACGAGGAATCCTCTCGGGTGCTATCCACGATGGCGATACCGTAAAGGTAGACGTGAACCCCGATGTAGCCATCGACGGGCTGACGGTGACGGCGGAGTAAGAGGATTGCTCTGACAGGGGAAAACGCTTGGCTTTGCGATATTCCGCTCCAGCTCAAACATTAAAATGACGATGCCACCCCAGTTCTCGAGAACCATATAGTTCCCGGAACGGTGGGGGGGCATCGTCATTTTAAAACTCGCAAGTCGCGAAACACCGCTTTGCCAAGCTTGTGCTCGAAGCGGCTAAATCATGCTCGGCTCAGTCTGGTCCTCATTCTTATCCTTGTTTTTCCTTTGGG
>JAUMUA010000030.1:9511-19439 GCA_030530925.1 Rothia sp. (in: high G+C Gram-positive bacteria)
GTCGGGGGTGCGCTGACCTTATTGGTCGATGGGCGGGCGCTCCGGCGGCAAGCTGGCTCGGGACTGGCGTGAATCGCCTTGTGAGCGCTAGCGAACCGGGCGAGAGGGATGCTTGCCGCCGGAGCGTCCGTCCAGAGAACCTCAAACAATACCCACCGTTGTACTTATTCACTTTGAGCAAGAAAAGTGACTATCTAACAGTTTGGTGCGTAGGCTAAAAGTATGTCGAAACTTGCTGTAGCCGGCGCAACCGGCGTCATTGGAAAAGTCATTGTACAAAAAGCTGAAGAGGCAGGGCACGACGTCGTCAAGCTGTGCCGCGCCGAAGGCGTAGACCTGCTAGAGAACGACGGTCTTGCCGAAACGCTCCAGGGCGTAGACGCCGTTATTGATGCGTCGCAGGTGGGCGATCCCATGGCGGATGATCCTATTACTCCGATTGTGCGCGCGGCGCAGAACCTCATTTCTGCATGCGCAACCTACGAGGTGAAGCGTCTGGTCATGCTTTCTATCAATGGTGTTGAGAAGCCTGAGCTTCAAGAGTTTCCTTTCTACAAAGCTCGTTTTGAGCAGGAAGAACTCGTACGTAACGCCGATTTCTCTACCACTGTGGTTCGTAGTGCGCAGTGGTTCGAGTTCGCGTTGAACCCTGCCGCGTCTGAGGTAACTGATTCTGAGGTTAAGGCGCAGAACTGGGCGATTCAGCCTGCGGCTATGGATTCGGTTGCACAGTTCTTGGTTGAAGCTGCGGAGGGCAGGCATGGTGAGGGGACCGTGGTGGTTGCAGGTTCCGAGCGTCTCACTCTGCCAGAACTCACTGAACGCTACCTTTCCGCCACCGATGATTCCCGTGAGGTAACTACTGTGGACGCCGTGCTGCCCGCACTTGCCGATGGCAGTTTACATGCCCCCGATGACGCCGTGATTTTGGAGCCTTCACTGGATGAGTGGCTCAAGAAGCAGTAAGAAATGACCGGATGCGATGCCCTCAGCCCAAGGCGAAGACAGGGATAAATGCGCAGGCGAGTTTTAAGACGAGAACGCCACCCTAACCTCCTACGGAACTATCCGTTTCGCAGGAAACTATGGGGTGGCGTTCTCGTCTTAATGTTTGAGCTCAAGCGTTTGTCCCTGTCGAAGCCGAAACCTGAGGGAATCGGCAACTGGAGCGGAATATCGCAAAGCCAAGCGCTCATCCTTGTCATAATAGAGGTGTGAACTTTGAATCTTCTTCGCGTGCCTCTAGCTATGTTTCAGATGCGGAAAGCATCGCCCGCCCGGATATCGCGATGGCGCATCGTTCGGCGATTCGTTCGATTGAGCGGGTGGTAAGTGAGACTGCGACGGCGCATGAGCCTGCTTTTGCGCGTGAGGGTATTGCTCAGATGCTGGCTGAGGGTTCCGTTTTGGTGCTGACTGGCGCGGGAGTGTCAACGGGTTCTGGTATTCCTGATTATCGTGGTCCGAATGGTTCGTTGAAGAAACATCGGCCGATGACGTATCAGGAGTTTAGGTACGATGACGGCGCTCGTCAGCGGTATTGGGCGCGTTCGTTTGTGGGTTGGCGGCATATGCGCCGTGCTGAGCCGAATGCTGCGCATTATTTGTTGGCGCATTTGGAGAAGCAGGGGCAGCTTGCGGGTTTGATTACGCAAAATGTTGATGGTTTGCATCAGCGTGCTGGTTCGCAGAATGTGGTGGCGTTGCATGGTGATTTGGATCGGGTGATTTGTTTGATGTGCGCGCATTTGGAGGATCGTGCGCACATGGATCAGCGTATTGACGCCGCTAATCCGGGTTATCTGGCGCGTCTTGAGGGGGAGGAGTTGCAGGTGAACCCTGACGGCGACGTCGAGCTCTCGGATGCTTTTATTCGCGATTTTCAGATGGTGGGTTGTGAGAATTGTGGTTCTACGCGTCTCAAACCCGACGTTGTGTATTTTGGCGAGAACGTTCCTGCAGATCGTAA
The DNA here is from genome assembly GCA_030530925.1 of Rothia sp. (in: high G+C Gram-positive bacteria). Lineage (GTDB taxonomy): Bacteria > Actinomycetota > Actinomycetes > Actinomycetales > Micrococcaceae > Rothia. The sequence goes on from JAUMUA010000030.1 coordinate 11,481, forward strand.
GGCGCAGGTTGCTCGTATGAAGGATGAATCGAAGTCATTGCTCGTGGTGGGCAGTTCGGTTGCGGTGATGAGCGGGTACAAGCTGGTGCTGGATGCGCAGAAGAAAAACCAGCTAGTGGGCGTTATCAACGGCGGCCCCGGACGCGCGGACACTCGCGCCGATTTTCTGTGGCGCACCGAGGTTGCTGCGGCGTTGGCGCAACTTATCTAACCTAATGTGCCCTGGTCTTCCGGAATCTTCTTTTCCTGGTCTGGTTTGTCGTTTTCTGGTTTCGTCTTTCCTTGCTCGGCTTTCCATTGCTCTTTTTGTTCCTCTGACTTGCGGTGATTTCTGAACGCACCAATCGCGAAGAGAACCCCAATCAGAACAGGCACCCAAATGTTGGAGTAATCCAGCAGAAATTCCACCCATGCTGGTACCTCAAAGTTGGGTAGATTAATATGAGGGAATCGAATCACCGGCAACTCAATATGAGGAAGCGTTGGCACCGGCAGGTGAATGCTAGGTAGTTTGGGTAAATCAGGTAGCGGTGGTAAATCCCAATCAGGCAGGAATTGCAGTAACCGCTCCATGATTCGGGAAAACACAGGGCCTAAAAGTAATATGGCTAGTGCCCATCCACCCCTTCCTAGACCACAGAGCATGGGATACATGAGGCGTTTTACTGGTGAAGACTCCATTGCTTGTTGACGTCGCTCGCCTCGAGAACCAGCAGGGGGCTCGAATTCGACGACTTCTGATCCTTCGCGAAAATCAATATGCAGTATTTCTTTGAATTGATTGACCAAGAGGGAAAGATGCGGTTTGTTGCGCGAGATGATGTCATCTTCGGGATCAGAGAGCTTTGAGATTGCCTGCGGGTTAAGCTTTAGTTTCTCCTGCTTCAACGTTTTGTACCGTCTCACCGGCTCACCGTTGACTTTGATTTGCAAGCGAAGCGGCGGGTTGCGAAGCAGAGCCTTCCCCCTTTCCTTTAACGACGCAGAAAGCGGGACTTCCAAACTTTCTTGAGGCGCGCCGTCGTCATTGGTGGGAGTGGGCTCCGGCCAGTCGGGATATAGCTCATTGAACTCGCGGTCATAACCGCGTTCCACCTCAATAAGACCGTGCCGAGGGTGGTTGAGGGTCCAAATCTCCACGGACTATGCCTCCCTTTCGTTGCCCGAATTTGGGATGTGAGACCTAGACGAGCCGCTCACCTTTCCAAAACCCCATGCCAGCACAATGAATAGGGGAATGTAAATCCATGTACCTTCGTTGAAATACAGACGCGAAGCGATCCAAAAGCTAATGCCAGCAAGCAAGGGAATGCTCCAAGAGGATCTAAATGTGCGGGCATCAACTATCGCCAAAACTGTAACGGTAAGAGTTAAGGCAATAAGTACAGCCCACCCCAAAATATTGGCGCTCACTAAGAGTGATAAAACATAGGGCAACAGCAGAAAGAGCAGTACTAGAACACAAGGCGCTATCCAATCTTTGCCTTGACGTTCTAAAGGCTCTGATCCGCTGGTATTTGAAAGTTCGCTCACTCTCTTTAAATTACGTAAGAAAGAACCTAAAAATCTTCGTCCGTAAGTAGGAATTAGCGAAAAATCAAAGACTTATTGTGGAGCTAACTTCAGCACAGCTTAAACACAGGCTCACCCCCGAATCTAGAGATAACAAACATTCTTAGAGATTCGGAGAACACCCCATGAGCATCTACCTCTTGATGGCAGGGCTAGACTTTGCCGCAATTGCTGCCCTCTGCGCGATGTACGTCAAGCGCCACCGTCGTCGTGACCTAGTGGTCTCGTACCTGGTTATCAACGTAGGTGTTTTTGCTGTAACCGTTGCCCTGGCCAACGCTGATGCGACCAGCGCGGGCATGGGAATGGGGCTCTTTGGGGTGCTCTCCATTATTCGCTTGCGCTCAACTGAGCTGGATCAGCGCGAAGTCGCCTACTTCTTTGCCGCCCTCGCGCTGGGCCTCTTGGCAGGTATCGGGCTAGAGCCCATCAGCTTGGCAGTGATTCTGATGGGTCTTTTGCTGGCAGTCATGCTCCTGGTTGATTCGCCCAAAATCATGGCGAACCTGCGCTCACAAACCATCACGGTTGACCGCGCCATTAGCGACGAAGCGATGCTGAAGAACTATCTGCAGGATCAGCTCGGCTACAAAATCGAGACCATCAACGTGCTTGAACTCGATTTGATCAACGACAAAACGATTGCCGACATCCGCTTCAACGCCGATCAAAAATACATGCGCCCACAAACCCAGGAACATCCGGAACTGCAGCCAACGGCATACCTGGCAGCACCATCCGCTGAGCTACGCGAAACGTATCAGAAGTAAGAGGTATTACTGTGCATCATTTGAACTTACAACCTGCTGATCAAAACGCTCACGAACTAGAGCACATCATCCCGCAAAACTGGGGCAACATTGGTCTGGACGAGCTCAACGCTAAAGCTGCCATGCAAACCCGCGTGGATCGCAAATACATTGTGGACGCACGTCTGGCAACACAAGCCCTCGCCACCCTACCTGCCCCCGCGCAGGTGCTGAATATCAACGGCGCAAGGGACTTCGCTTACGACTCTGTGTACTTTGATAATGACGATCTGCAAAGCTACAAGCTTGCTGCCCACGGGCGTCGTAACCGCTTCAAAATCCGTACCCGCACGTATCTTGATACGGGAGACACCTTCTTGGAGGTCAAGACCGAAGGCGCTCGCGCCGTCACCGTCAAAGAGCGAATTCCCTACAGCATTCAAGACCGCGACAAGCTCACCGCAGAGGGCGCTGCCTACGTGCAAGAATCGCTCGGCAATCTACTAAACTGCCCCGTCAGCGAATTCGCGCCGGTGCTATCCACCGCGTATCGCCGCACCACGGTCTTCCTACCCGAATCGGAAAACAACCCGGTCAACTCTCGTATGACCATTGATACCAACCTCTGCTGGACGCCGCTCAGCGAGCGTGCTTTGGCGCCTCTCTCAGATTTTGAGGTGGGCCAGCCATACACCGCAGCGGGCATGGTCATTATCGAAACCAAATCATCTAGTGCGCCCTCGGTTGCCGATCGTCACCTCTGGCAAACAGGCATCAGACCCGCGAAAATCTCAAAGTTTGCAACCGGAATGGCAGCACTCAACCGTGATTTGCCTTCCAACAAATGGAATCGCACGATTTCTCGAAGCGTGCAGTTGCGCCCTTTTGACCGCACAGAAATCAAACCGCGTTTTCACCGCAGACCAAGCTTTGCCGCCTAACACCACTTTCAATATCGAATCACTCAACTCGAAAAGGACATCATGAAACTCAAGAATAAATTCTCAAAATCAGTGCTCTCACTAGCATTTGTAGGCACCATCGGACTTTCGGGATGCGCGGCGCAAGAAACCTCAAACACCACCGCGGTGAGCTCAAGTTCGGTAGCAACTACCACCGCGTCATCAACTAGCACGGCGTCGTCCTCATCTTCTGCCTCATCAACAAGTACCATTTCGTACGATACGCACTATAGCGAAGACGATTTGAGTTGGGACGATTCGGACGTCACCACCATTGACCTCTCGAACCCTGAGGCAACCGACGGCGTCACGGTAGAAGACGGCACCATTACCATTACCGCTGCCGGTAACTACAAGTTCACAGGTACGCTTGCAGACGGTCAAATCAAAGTTGCCGGCGGCGATCAAGATGCGGTTCATATCATTTTGGATAACGCCTCCATCACCAACGCAGACGGCCCCGCTATCAACGTTGAGAGCGCCGATGAGGTTGTTATCTACACTAACTCAGACACCACCAACACGGTTTCAGACGGCTCGAACTATAGCGCAACGGGTGAAGATGATCCGAACGCCGCCATTTACTCCAAGTCTGATTTGACCTTAGCGGGCGAGGGCACGTTGAACGTGACCGGTAACTACCAAAATGGTATTACCTCTAAAGACGGACTCGTGATCGCCTCGGGTACTTACATGGTGAAAGCTCAAAACAACGGTATTACCGGTAAAGATTATGTAGATATTCTGGACGGCACCCTCAACGTTGAAGCGACTGAGGGCGACGGCATCAAGTCCACCAATGCGGATGAGGACGAGCGTGGCTGGGTACGTTTGCAGAAGGGCACCGTGACCATCTCAGCCGGCGATAACGGATTCCAGGCTGAGAAGGAGCTTGAAGTTGATGGTGGCAAGCTTACCGTCACCAAATCAGATGAAGGTATCGAAGGTCAGTACATCACCATCACCGGTGGTGAAGTGAATCTGACCTCTTCCGATGATGGTTTGAACGCGACTGCTCCTTCTATCAGCGACACCACCTCAACTGAGTCAACCTCAACCGATTCCACCAGCTCAACTACTACTGATAGTACTCAGCAGAGTAACCAGCAACAGGGACAAGCTCCCGGCGGCGATATGGGCGGTCAGCCTCCTGCCGGTGACATGGGTGGCCAAGCACCTGGCAATATGGGTGGCGGTGCTGGCGGCGGCATGGATGAAGTCGCTGACGCTAAAATCACCATTACCGGCGGCACCACTACTGTTACCGCTGAGGGCGATGGTTTCGACTCCAACGGTACAGCTTCCATCAGTGGCGGTACTCTAACCGTCAACGGTCCCTCACAAGGCGGCAATGGCGTCTTCGACGTGAATGGTGATTTCACCGTTAGCGGTGGCACTTTGCTGGCAGGTGGCACCTCGGATATGTTCGTGGCACCTACCACTGAAGGCCAGGGTTACCTCAAGACCACCGAACTCGCTACCAGCGAGGGCGATGAAGTCACTGTGGTGGACTCATCGGGTGCGACTGTAGCGAGCTATAAGGTCACTGACAAGGGCACTGCAGTCTTCTTCGCCTCAGCCGAGGGCATTGTTTCGGGCCAGAGCTACACCATCAACGTCAACGGCGAAGAGGCAGCTACAGTCACTGCCGAGTAGCTTTATGCAAAAATGTTTCATCGATTTTTCGCCTTCTGGGATATCAATCTGCATATAACGCTAAAAACATGTACCCTTAAGAAACGAAAACTGTAAGCATTCCGAAGGCTGTTGTGCGTGTGCACCTTGGCCAGACCGGATCCGATGGATAAAGAGGGGGTCACGCCATGGGGCGCGGCCGTCAAAAGGCTAAAGCAACACGGCAGGCTCGGGAAATGAAGTACTACAGTCCCGAGACCGATTACACTGCGCTTGAACGTGAGCTCAGTAGTGCCAAGAAGAATTCATCAAGTTCAGCTCCATCACGCAAACGCGACGATGAAGATGATTTTTCGGAGTACCTTGCAAAGTACTCTGATGATTACGCGGGAGATCAATAACCGACTGTAGCGGTTCTCTCTCGCTTCGTAGTACCCAAAAACAGCCCACGCCCGCAGAGGCAGGGGCTGTTTTTATTTTAAGTTGTTGTGCGAATATCAGCATTTCTTTTCCCGCGCTCGCAGAAGAAAAACTCTCACAGCTCAAACATAGCTTTGCCAAATCCCATTCTTTGGTGCGCTCGAGATGCTTAGGGCATGAAGAATTTTGAGTCTGAGAACGCCTCGCCGCAAGAAACCCCGCAAAGCTCGTTAGCTAGTGACGCCAACGCTAACAACGCATCCGCTACCAGTGTGGCCGTTGACCAAAACCGCGGCTTCTGGCAGAAGAAAACCACCCGACGCACCGCACTCTTTGGCGGGCTAGGCACCTTGGCGCTCGCCGGTGCCGGTGGCGCGTGGGGCTACAACCGTTACATTGCCGATCACGCAGAAATCACCGACGTCGCAGCCTACGAAGCTGCCGCGGCGTCGTCATCGGGCACTGCCGCAGCCGCTACCGAACTAACCAATCTGAAGGTGACTGATTCGGGTGCAACTGCTGATAACGGATCCATCACTATCAACAAGATTGTGAATGGTTCAGACAGCGATACTGTGACCGCGTTCTCCGCCGAAATCAAACTAGACGACGCCACCTTGCTCAAGTCAGCGTTTGCTAACAACGAGTTCGGTCTAAACATCATTGACGTTCCCACCGCAATCGCCTCAGAACACAACGCGATCTGGGCAATCAACGGTGATTACTACGGGTTCCGCGAAACCGGCATCGTGATTCGCAACGGCGTGGTGTACCGCGACGCCGGCGCCCGCGAAGGTCTAGCGTTCTACCGCGACGGTTCGGTCAAGGTCTACGACGAAACCACCACCGACGCACAAACCCTGGTAGACGCAGGCGCGTGGAACACCCTCTCCTTTGGCCCCTCTTTGATCAGCGACGGCGCCGTAGCAGACGGCATCGAAGACTATGAAGTCGACACCAACGTGGGTAACCACTCAATCCAGGGCGAACAGCCACGTACCGGCATCGGTGTCCTTGGCGATAACCATCTGATGTTCTTGGCTGTTGACGGCCGTTCAGAAGGCTACTCGCGCGGCGTCACCATGACCGAATTTGCGCAAATGTTCATCGATTTGGGCTGCACCACCGCGTACAACATCGACGGCGGCGGTTCCACCGACATGGTCTTCAACGGCTCCGTTGTGAACAACCCGCTGGGCAAGGGCGAAGAACGCGGCACCAGCGACATCCTCTACATTGCAGGGACTGCATCATGATTATTCTGATTCCAGCGTACAAACCCGATAACTAGATGGTTCTTTTGTGCAAAAAGCTTCTGATGCGCGTGACCGCCACAAATTCGCGGCTCGAAATTTTGTTGGTGGACGACGGCTCGGGGCCACAGTATCAAGAATTTTTCCAAGCGGCATCAATTCAAAGCCCACGTATTCATGTGCTCACGCTCGAACAAAACGGGGGTAAGGGTGCGGCGTTGCGTGCAGGGTTTGAATGGTGCGTAGCGAACCGCCCCGGTAGCTGCGTGGTAACTGCCGACGCCGACGGTCAGCACCTTGCGGCAGATATTTTAGCGGTGGGAGTTGCCACCGAGTTGCGCAAACAGCAACGACGCTCAGCTTTGGTATTGGGTGTGCGCACTATTGAAGATCCCCTGGCACCGGAACCCGTCAAAGTGCCCTGGCGATCGCGAATCGGCAACGCCGCCACGGTAGCCTTCTTCAGACTAGCCACCGGGCAAAAAGTGGTGGACACGCAAACCGGTTTACGCGGGCTCACCCCCGATGTAGTGCACTGGGCGCTGAGTATTCCGGGTAACCGTTACGAGTACGAATTCACCATGCTCTTGCGAGCGTCCAAAGCAAATATGCTGCTCGAACAAGTGGCAATTACCAAAGTGTACGAACCCGGTAACCCCACCAGCCACTTTCAACCGATCCGCGATTCGTTGCGAATTTACGCGCCGCTTCTGGGTTTCTTGGCGACGTCGCTGGCAGGTTTTGGTATCGACACCTTAGCGCTGTTAGGGCTTGTGGGACTAGGGTTGCACGTGGTTCCCGCCGTCATTTTGGCGCGTACCATTTCCGCTTTGTGTAACTTTGTGCTGAACAAAGTGGTGTTGCACGACGGCGGTACACAGCCGAACACCAAGACCTCCCTGGCACGGTACGCAGTGCTGGCAGTGGGTATTTTGGCAACCAACGCTTCGTTGATGGCGGCGCTAACCTGGGCTGGTCTGCCGCTCATTGTTGCCAAGGTGATTGTTGAAGCCACCTTAGTGCCCATCAGTTTTGCTGTGCAGAAGCGCTGGGTATTTCGTAGCGAGAGAATCAACGTCCAAGCTCAGCGTGGCGCTATAGCGCCAGAACATAAGGCAGAGCAAAAGCACCTTGTCAAGGCCTAACTGATACATCCTGGCTGTCAAAAATCCTTCATAAAAAGTACCGCTAAATTTTGTGATGATCACCGTACAACGGTCATTACAAAATTTAGCGGTACTTTTTGACACTGGTCTTTAACCTCGCTTGAACATCGCCTGAATGACGTTCATTGCGTGGCAAACAAATCCAACGAGAAAAAGACCTATACCAATATACATCCAAGGGTTCCCGAGAAATCGAGATAAC
>JAUMUA010000030.1:19449-21201 GCA_030530925.1 Rothia sp. (in: high G+C Gram-positive bacteria)
TGATGAAACCGGGAATAGCAGTGCACAAAGTGATAGCCAATAATTTGATGTTAATACGAGAAAAAGCGGAAAAGAGATCAAGCGTTCCGTAGTTCCCATTGTTTTCTACTTTGTTGTGCTTAAGGAAACGTAAGCCAAAAAATAATAAGAAACACCCCGTGACCAGAATTATTATTCCTACGGTAGGAAAGGTTCCGGATTTAGCTTGAAAATAGGTAGCGATACTTCCTATGAGAAACATTCCTAAACTCATGATAGCTACTAGATATCGAGGACCTGGACGTGGCACTTTTCGCCCCTTATGTAAAGGTTATTTATTTTATACCCTCATCATAAGTCTTTTGAGAATGTACTGCCTTTCCAAACCATATAGAGGTTTCTCCTCAACTAGGCCACCGAGAGCAAAAATATTTGTAGGCACTTTTCGGCCGATATCAATATGCAAGATTCACTAGCTAAAAGCAATCGTGAATCAGAAAATCAACTATGGCAAATTCTTCGAAATATACACATGGTCATTCCCCAGCAGTATTGAGTTTTCATGCCCTGCGCACAGCAGAAAATTCTGCCGCATATCTCCTGCCGTTATTACATAAGGAACAACATCTACTAGACATTGGTGCTGGTCCAGGAACAATTACCGCAGATTTTGCAAAAATTGTAGACCGCGTAACCATTATTGAAATTTCTCACGAGGTAATTACCCAGTCGCAACAATTCTTTCAGGATAATTCCCTCACTAATGCAGAGTTTCACGTAGGTGACGTGCACTCGTTTCCTTTTGCGGATGAAAAATTTGATGTAGTTCATGCTCACCAAGTTTTACAGCATGTTGCGAATCCTGTTCAAGCATTCCAAGAAATGGCACGAGTCTGTAAACCTGGTGGTCTTGTAGCGGTAAGAGACGCTGACTATGGTGGATTCATTTGGTCGCCAGAATTTCCAGGGCTAGATGAATGGCGTGAGATGTACCTTTCCTTGGCAAAGAGTAATGGTGGCGATCCTTGTGCCGGTAGAAAATTACTACAGTGGGCACATCAAGCAGGTTTAGATGGTGTTTCTGTTACTGGTGCATGTTGGACCTTTAGCGATGAAGAAGAACGTAAGTCTTTAAGTGAATCGTGGATAGCTAGAACTGAAGGCTCACATGGACAACAAGCTCTCGAGAAATCAATCACCACTCCATGGGGTATGGCAAGGATGGTCAACGCTTGGAAATCTTGGGGAGATGATAAAGATGCTTGGTTCCTGATGCCTCATGGAGAGGTGATTTGGCGAAAACCCAGTTAAACATTAAATAATAAAGTACCGCTGAATTTTGTGATGGCCACCGTACAACGGTCATCACAAAATTCAACGGTACTTTTTGGCCTAAAGCCTAGTGAGCATAATTGTTCAATAGCACCGCTGCGCCGCCGTCCACGCCCTTGGCGCCCTGCACATAGTCAGCGTTCTGCGTGTGATCGCCGTTGTCTTTTTCAACGGTTCCCAAAACCCACGAGGTTAGACCGCGCTGGTTGAGGCGTTCCACAGCGGCGTCGGCAACCGAGGGGTCAACCACAGCAATCATTCCAACGCCCAAGTTCAAGGTGCGCTCCAAATCAGCCTGGGGAACCGAACCGAGCTCGCCCACCAAACGGAAGATCGCGGGGATTTCCCAGGTTGAACGGTCAACCAAACCAACGGTTCCTTGCGGGAGGACGCGCGCCAAGTTGGCTGCCAAACCGCCGCCGGTGACGTGCGAGAAGCCGC
>JAUMUA010000031.1 GCA_030530925.1 Rothia sp. (in: high G+C Gram-positive bacteria)
CTCAATGTTGAGTTCTCCGCGAGCTACGGCGTCCATAATTGACTGTAAATTTGTTCCCGAACCTGAAACCATCACCACAATGCGCATATGAGTGAGTTTACCGTACCTGCCACATGCTTCAGAATGAACACTTTTTGTGTCAGCTGGGCGCTCTGTGTTTGCTGTGCTCTGTGCGGCGGAGGGTATTCTGGTGCCTATGTCTGAAAATTCTATGGAACCTCGCGAATTATCCGCTTCTGAACGCGCAACGCGCGAGACACTCACCGTGTTCACCCGCTTGATGGTGGGTGCCGGTTTGTTGGGTTTCCTGTTGATGTCGCTGACGGGGTGGCTGCTGGTTCTGGCGCTTATTTTTCAGCTCATTGCTGTGGCGTGCGCTATCCGCTCGCTCACCCTACTTGCTAAGACTCACGCGAGCGGTTTTGCCTATACCGTATGCATCCTGTTTATTTTAGGAATGCTCTACCTAGCTTTTGGCACGGTTGTACAGCTTATTTTTATAGATCAGACCAATGCGTTTGCCGAGTGCACGCGCTCAGCGTTGACCATTAGCCGCCAAGAGCAGTGCACCGAACAACTCAAGGACGGCTTGCTTCACAACCTGCTGAGCGGATCCTAGTTCTCGTCGCTGGATCCGCCGCGCGGGCGCTTATTTTTGCGCGCTTGAGGACGGCGGATTACGGGGCCGCGCGTTAGACGAGGCAGCGTGGGGTCCTCGGGTTCTGCGGGTAGCTTCGTGTCTGCGGGGGCATGTGCCTCAGTAGTGCTCTGTGCTTTAGTTGAGACCTGGGAAGTAGCCAATTCTAACTTTTCTGACTCAGCAGAAATAGACCCTGCCGAGATTGACTTTGAAGAGTTTGAGTTTAAGGAATCGGACTCAGAGAAAATCCGGTCGATTGCATGCATGTGATCGGCAGAGGATGCTTCTGCCGCTTCGGTACTCACCGAATCTGCAGCAACAGAACCGTGTGCGCTCGTCACGCCGGCATCGGCTGATTTCAAGGACTTCTCGCGCTCGTCCTTGTTCTTCCGCTTAGTTTTATTCTTTCGCTGCGATTTATTCTGCTGTGCCGCAGCCTTTTTCGCCCGTCGGTTTTCGCGACGTCGTGCTCGGCGATCTGCTGCCGAATCTTGAGCGAACCGATCAAGTTCTTTGCTGGTGTCGGGTTCAACCAGTGGCGCAAGAATAGAACCAAGAATCACGCCCACGGCAATCCACGCCGCCGCCAGCGCACCGAACAATAACGGCGCCGGTCCAACGATGGTAAAACGCCCCAACCCCAAAGAGCCGTGCGCAAACCAACCGATGAGCGCCGTTATAATTCCTGCAGGAATAGCAATAAAAAGTGCTAGAGCAAGGGTCGAGAGCACGCTGGAAATCCACCGGAAACGAATCTTGAGTGACAGCCACTCGTCAAAGTGGTTCTCGCCAGCTCTAAAGAACCACCAGCCCGCGCAAATACCTGCCGCAATTGGCACGATGAGCGCTAGATAAGACCACGGTTCAATCGGGTTGGGAAGCGCGCCAAGAACTGGCAACGCCGGCATAGCGCCCACATTGGTCTGCGCCAAATTAGCGACCGTGCCCTCGCCAATTGAGAACCCAGCGCCGGTGGACCATGCCATGGCCCACACCACGAAGTTAGGAACAATACCTAGTTCCAACAGAGTGACCGCGGTATCGCCCACTCCCCCAGCACCAAGCATTTGGTACACGGCAAGAATGTCGTTCCAGTTGTAAAAAATCGTGGCAACAAACAGCAAAGCGCCACCAGCAACTAACGCCAGAACAGCGACCAACGACGAACGCAACACCGCCCACACGTACGACCCCGCCCAGCGAGAATACTGGCTAAAGTGCGAAACCCACTCCGCGGCGTTCACACCAATCATGCGAGCTAGCGAACGCGACTCATACCAGCCACCACCGATCAAGCCGAGCAAAACTACCCACACGGGAGTAAGAGCCGCCGCAATCGGATGAGTAGAGACTGCCGCTGTCGTCGAAAAAAGACTCAAAGCCAATGAAACCAGCGAATACGTGATGGTACCCGCCACCGTAGGCACCCAAAACTGACCCTCATACGACGCCTGCGCCAAACGGCGTCCAGCGCGAAAACACAGTGCCAGCGGAATTAAGGTAAGACCCAGCGGGATCAGGCTAATGGTGCCCGAAATCGCCGCAAAAGTACCGTGTTCTGGAATCTCCAAATGGAGCGGAACACCGTGAATGAGCAACCAAATTTGGCTCGAAAGACGAGCGACACCCAATAGGTCTCGATCGTCAAAACCACCGGCAAACCACACCGCCGTCAGCAAAACTAACACTGCCACGATCGATACGGCGGCAGTGATTAAAAGTTCTATGACCCCTTGGAGCCATAAAGGCATGGGTAGAGTGCGTGCTTTGGTGGGTGCTTTGGTGGTTTTCATCGTCTTTTATCTTGTCACGAACCTATGCCTCACACACAGCTAAGAACCTCGCTAACTTAAATTTGGCGGTATTTTCTCAGATTTGTATGACCAAAGGCTCTTAGACTAAAGACTATGACTCACTCTCTAAAGAACTCTTTTGTTCTCATCACCGGCGCTTCCTCGGGTATTGGGGTAGCTTTTGCTCACGAATATGCTCGTGCGGGTTATTCTTTGGTTGTTACGGCTCGCAACGGTTGGTTGCTTGAATCGCTGGCATCTGAACTTCGCACTAAGTACGGCGTTGCAGTTGAGGTGTTAGTAGCAGATTTGATGAAGGCTGACGATGTCGCTCAGCTCGTGCACCGTATTCAACACACCGAAAAACCGGTTGAGGTGCTGGTCAATAACGCCGGGTTCGGTTTAGGTAAGTCGTTTCACGACGCCACGGCAGAGCAACATCTTGCCCAGGTGGATGTGTTGGCGCGCGTCCCGTTACAGCTCATGCACTCAGCAATTGTAAGTATGAGGGAGCGAGGTCGCGGCAAAATTATTAACGTTGCCTCAGTGGCGGCATTTACCCCAGGTGGCACGTATTCGGCGGTGAAACGTTTTGTGGTGTCGATGAGTGAATCAGCGAATTTGCAGTATGCCTCACAGGGACTGCTGATTACCGCTGTGTGCCCCAGTCTAACGCACTCAGAATTTCATCGCAACATGCAGGCAACCGAACCCAAACTACCCCGCAATTTTTGGCTCACCCCAGAGTACGTGGCACAACAAGCAATCGCCGCCAACAATGCTGGTAAAGCAGTAGTCATACCTTCACTGACCTACAAGGTTTTGGTGCGCGCGTCCAGAATACTACCGCGCAAAATGGTGGGCATGGCAATTGCTGGCACTCGCGATTACTAATCGCTAACCCTCAATAAATGGGTTCACTGCCGCCACACCCCAGCGCTTATAAACTTCTGCTTTTGAAGACGCTATTTCTAGCTGATGTACTTGCGCCGTCGCGCATATCAGCCCTTCCAGCGCAGCAGTTGCCAGGGGCGCTGTGGCAGGGGAACCTATCGCGTGCAAAGCGCGTTCGGCGTGCCGCCCAGCCCATTGCAACGATATTTTTTCGTCAATTTCGAGCACATGATTGCCAAAACGATCCACCAGTTCAGCGAGCCAGCGATCTGTTTCTGCATAAGGAAATAATCCTTTGAGCTCGCCAAGACTCAAAACCGAAACGTAGAGCACCTTATAAGAATTACGCCGCAAATACGCCACTACCTGCGGGGCAGGTTCAGCTTTGCGAATCTCGGCGAGCACATCAGAGTCAAGTAACAATCCTGCAAATTGACTCATGCTGCTTGCAGAACACCGTATTCAGTCGAGGGCACACCTGCGGGGTTAGGGGTGAGCAAAAAGTTCAAAAACTCCGTGCGTTCATTTGAAATTCGGGTGTAATCCTGAATTGAGACGGCGGTATAACCGCCACGCGCCACAACAGATGCAGCATTTAGGTTGTTTTGAAGAGTTTGGTGGGGTCGAGCGGTGGTAGTCATAATCCACACTGCGCTTTCGCGCATTCCTTTCGAAGTGCTCTTGTCTGTACCAGCCTGCGTTGGTAGCAAACGCGCCAACAACGCGAATACAGACCGCTTCGTCATCCGAGCCACCCGTGAACATGGGGTTGGCGTTCAACTAAAGTCGGAGCTTGTCAGTTGAAACTCTTGAAGCTGGTTAAAACCATAACCCACCAGGGCGTAAAAGAAAATATCCGTCCCATTATTTTTGATGTGTCAGACATCTCAGCCTCCCATCAAACAGAGCAACCACACCTACACGCTAGAGGGCGAAAACGACGGCGATTCCTTCATTCTCAAGGTCACTCCCATGGGGAATTATGTCATGAGCACCTGGTTCAAAACACTCGACGAGAACGATAACGGCGCACTCTCTGAAGCCACCGACACCATCCACCGCATCGCCCTCGATAACGCGCAGCAGTTCGCGACGACACCGTCATAAACCCCCTTCACAGTTTTCAATTCTTGGCTTCAAAGGAGTGGGTGAGTGAGTCAGCTCAGATATTCTGGTTAAGTTAACGTGTTTTTTGGTGCGAGGGTTTTATGAGCGATTCACAGGCGTTTCCCGCTATTCCAGTCACCGCCGCCGAGATCATTCGGCAGGTTGGTCACTCCGCTTATTCGCGCGGGCAACAATACATGCGCGCCGGTCACGTGGCGCGCTACTCCTACGACGAGCCCGCCCGGTTACTCGCCGGCACCGTAACCGGCAACAACGTCACCCCCTACTCCACACACGTCACCTTCCCCGCCGAAAAAACCGCCGGTTCCCTCGCTTTTTCCGCACGGTGTACCTGCCCGGTACGCACCGATTGCAAACACGCGGTGGCGCTCATGCTCACCGCCATTGACCGCGCCGACAAGGCACGAAAAGCACTCACGACGTCGTCACCCACCTGGCGCACGCCAGCACACGAGCCCGCCGCAGAGGCGAACGAGCTCGACCCCAATTTCAAAAAACGACTCGAAGAATTTGGGGTATACGCTGCATCCCAGTTACCTCAGGCGCAGCAAGCGCGCGAAGATTCTCTGGTGGACTTAGCGCTAGAGAACGAGCAGAAATACTCAAAGATTCCAGCATGGCGCAGAGCTCTCTCACACACGCTCGCTGCCCGCCCAGAATTTGGTTCTGACGCATCCCGCAGGGTCTCCGGCGCACTGGATTTCACGCTACAAGTAGGCACCAAATTTGCTATTGGTGGCGGTGGTTCAAAACTCCCCCAAATTTCGTTGCAAGCTCGACCCATGATGCTTGGCGCCCGCGGCAAATGGATAAAAGGCGGCTTGAGCTGGGAAGACTTTCAACGCGACCTATCCCGCGGCTTCAACAGTCACACCATTTACTCAGAACACGAGCGATGGTTTGCAGAATTTTATTCCATTGTGCGCCCCTGGCAATCTGCCTATACCTCCCACCGTGATTGGGTTTCGCTCAGTTCCGTCAATTCTTCGCTGCTATGGCAGGTGCTGAAAAAAGCAGAGCACATTGGCATTCCGTTTTTGATTGATGGGCAAGAGGCGCAAGTGGTCTTGGCTGAGCCCACAGCGGTGGAGCTTGAAGTGGAGTCGGTTGCCGAGCAGGATCACACCGATACCTTTGGGCTGTCATTGACCCCGGTTCTACGGTGGGGAAACTATTTTTTGCCTGCTGAGCACTGCCATAAACTCGGCGAACCTCGCATGGGTTTTATTGCGCTGGGTAATCAAGCGCAAACAGCCTATGTGCGCGCGGCAGAATCAGCGCAGTGGAGCACCACTCGCAAACCCGCACTAGAACTCGTGGAAAACGAGCAATACCTTTTGGACGGTGACGCCGCGGCTACCGTAACGCCCGAAACTGACGAACCGACCGAGGTCGAGTCTAAGCTCGACCCCGCACACGCCACAACAAAACCCACCGCCACAAAACCAAACTGGTTAGATTCGTCGGTGGATATGCTCTTCATACCGTTGACGGATCCGTTGGATCCTGTTAGCGAATCCCTGGCAGTATCCGGAGCTATCGAGGTTCCCTCGGCAGATAAGCATGCTTTCTTCGAAGACTTTTACCCGCAGTTAGCGCGATCGGTGCCGCTGCGGGTTGCCGATTCTGAAGTACATTTGCCCGCCGTCCAATCACCGCAACTGGTACTGACCGTTGAATTTGATGATGACAACCCGCATCACGCCACCACGGTGTGGCATTGGGAATACCCCGAAAACCCGCTGGGCAATGAGGGCGAAAATTTGGACGTTCATGTGCTTTCTGCCCTGGGGTATCCCGGAGAAGATCACCAAGAGATACGGGACACCAAGTTCGAATACCGGGTGCTCAAAGATGTCAAAGCGGTACGCCCTGCGGTTCCTTTTGCTAAGCAGCGCTATGAGGGTTGGGCAACCCGCTCGCTCCTGGAAGATTCGGTAGCCCGATACCAAGAAATGGCGGGAGTGCGCGTTGATTTGACCGGCCCTGTTCCTGAGTTCAAAGAGCTCGATCAAAAACCAGAAATTACCGTGTCGGTGGAATCTACCGGCGATCGTGACTGGTTTGGGCTGGGCATCGCCATCAAAATGGGTGAATGGTATGTGCCCTTTGCCAAGGTATTTGAAGCGCTCAACGCCGGTAAATCTCACCTACTCTTAGGAGACGGCAGCTACTTTGCGCTCGACCGCCCAGAGTTCATGAAATTACAAGAGTTACTCCGCGAAGCGAGCACTCTCAAAGACCAGAAAACTCCTCTGCAGATTTCCCGCCACCAGGCAGGCATGTGGGAGGAACTCGAAGAGCTAGCTGCCGAAGTAGAAACCGTTGATTCGTGGGATCGGCAGGTTTCCGCGCTTTTGGATATCACCAATGGTCCGGTACCAGAGGTGCCACAACAGTTGCAGGCAACCTTGCGCCCCTATCAGCTAGAGGGCTTTCTATGGCTCAGCTTCTTGTGGCAACAACAGCTCGGCGGCGTGCTTGCCGACGACATGGGCTTGGGTAAAACCGTTCAAACCATCGCCATGATTTGCCGCGCGTATCAGCTCTGGCAAGAGAGCGAATCAGGGCAAGATTTCGCCCCGTTCCTGGTAGTCGCACCGACGTCGGTGGTGCCCAACTGGGAGCGAGAAATCAAGAAGTTCGCGCCCCACCTGAACATCGCAACCATTTACGCCTCGCAAAATAAATCCAAGAAGCCGCTCGCTGCCACGATTACCGGTGCGCACGTCGTCGTTACCTCTTACGCGCTGTTTCGTATTGACGAAGAAGCCTACCGCGACTTTGGCTATCACCAGCGCTGGAACGGGCTGGTTCTGGACGAAGCCCAGTTCGTCAAAAACGCCAAAACTAAGGCACACCGAGCGGCGCGCGATCTGCCGGCGTCATTCAAACTGGCAGTGACCGGCACGCCCATGGAAAACAACCTCATGGAACTGTGGTCTATGTTTTCCATTGTGGCGCCCGGATTGTTCCCCAGCGCCCGACAGTTCAAAGACAATTACGCCGGACCAATTGAAAACGGCGAAGACAAAAAAGCGCTACCTCGCTTGCGTCAGCGCGTTCGTCCACTCATGAAGCGGCGCACCAAAGACGTGGTTGCCGCCGATTTGCCCGAGAAAAATGACGTGCGCGTGGATGTGCCGCTGGCACCTGCGCATCGTCGGGCGTATGACACTGCGCTACAGCGCGAGCGCAAAAAGGTTTTAGGGTTGTTAGAAGACATGGATAAGAACCGTTTTACGGTATTCCAGTCGCTCACCACCTTGCGCCGTATGGCTTTAGACGCCACGCTCATTGACGCGCAACAATACGCCGGGGTGGATTCTTCTAAGCTCGATTATCTGCAAGAGAACCTGCCCGAGATTGTGGCAGATGGGCACCGTGCGCTCATTTTCTCGCAGTTCACCACCTATTTGAAAAAGGTTGCTGAGCGTCTTGATTCGCTAGGAATTACTTATCTCTACCTTGACGGCAGTACGCGCGATCGCGCCAAGGTGCTAGAAGCTTTTGAGAACGGTGTGGCACCGGTTTTCTTGATTTCCCTCAAGGCCGGTGGTTTTGGGCTGAACCTCACCGCCGCAGACTACTGCTTTATTATGGATCCGTGGTGGAACCCTGCCGCTGAGCAGCAGGCTGTTGACCGTGTGCACCGCATTGGGCAAAAGCGCAATGTGATGGTGTACCGGTTGGTTTCAGCGGGCACGATTGAAGAGAAAGTTATGGACCTCAAAGAGTCTAAAGCGGCACTTTTTGACGCCGTGGTCGATGAGGGTCAATTCTTCTCTTCGCAGCTTAGTGCTGAGCAGGTGCGTGATCTTTTGACTTCTTCTTCGGAATAAAGTGCATCATTACGGCAATAATAGAGCCAACGATTGCGCCAAAGACCATAGCAACAAAGGTTTCAGCAAGCCATGCGAGTGCTGATCCAATCCAACTGTGAACGTGCTCGTGCACGAATTCTTCAGCGTGGTGCGCAATCGAGTAGGGCCAGTGCAAGCCGAGCGAGTCGAGACCAACGAGTAGGATATGACCACCCACCCAGAGCATAGCAAAGGTGCCGATTACAGAAATCACGTTCATGACCTTGGGCATGGCTCGCACCATACCCTTACCAATTTTTTGGGAAGTTTCTGAATCTTTGCGAGCCAGTGCCAAACCTATGTCGTCCATTTTGACGAGCAATCCAACCACGCCATAGACCAGCAGAGTAATCAGAATTGCCACAACGACTAGAGCTGCCGCGCGCAACCAGAAAGAACTTTCCGTGGCAATAGAGTTGTACGAAATTACCATGATCTCAGAGGAAAGAATAAAGTCAGTACGCACCGCGCCAGAGACAATTTTCTTCTCAGAATCTGGTGTTTTCTGGGCAGACTCCTGCTCATCCTCATGAGATGAAAACATCTCAATGACCTTCTCTGCACCTTCAAACGACAGATACAGACCGCCGAGCATCAAAAGCGGTGTGAGTGATGCGGGCAAGAGCCAGCTCAACAACAAAATGATGGGCAAAATAAACACCAGTTTGTTGCGCAAAGAGCCCATGGCAATTTTCTTAATGATGGGCAGTTCTCGCTGAGGGGTAATCCCATCCACGTACTGCGGCACCACGGCGGTATCGTCAATTACCACACCGGTAGCTTTCACACTGGCCCTGCCAGCAGCGGCCCCCACATCATCAATACTTGCTGCAGTTAGTTTTACCAGGGCAGCGACGTCGTCGAGTAGGGCGGCAAGACCACCGGACATAGGTTCTCCTTATGGATGGCACACGAGTGTTCAGTTATTTCGTGCGAGGGGGTTCTTTATCATTTAGCTTACAATATTGCCCCGTTCGTACAGGTTTCGCCGTTACTCATGTCAAACAGCAATTACTTGTTACTAGCAGGGGGCACAATCTTGATGGAGGCGGTCACCGGGTTATCGGGGTTGTGGTTAAGTTCTGGGAGCAGATTGGTATCTGGCACCGGCTCCAAAACGTACTTCCATAGAGCTGGAACTGCCACCGTGAATCCTGCAATCGCCACAATGCATCCCACTCCGCCAATCATCGCAGCCATAGCTGAACCCACAAGCTGAGCCACCCCGCCGATGAGGGCAGTACCCAAATTGGGCCCGCCCGTCACCGTCACGATAAACATGCCGTTCATGCGACCCAGCATGTGATCGGGTGCAGCGGTTTGCATAATAGTGGAACGGAACACTGAACCCAATGCGTCACACCAGCCAGCAAACGCCAACCCCACGCCGCCAAGCAGAATAGCCCAAAGATTTTCGATCACGCCAACTGCCGGGTTGCGCCCGTCCAGCACAAACGCGACGACGCCAAAGAGGAAGAAGCCGCCGCCCCAGCCCACATACGAGAGAGTGAGAAAACGGCCTTGGCGTTGCACGTTTTTGAGCCAACCAGAGAAGGCCACTCCGATGAAAGCGCCAATAGCACCGGCGGAGAGAAGGATGCCCGAACCGGCTTCACCACCGCCGAACGCCGTCACAACCAGCGCAGGAATAATAGGTTTTGCTTGCGCCAAAATCATGCCGATTAAATCAACCACAAAGGTCATACCGACCACCGGCACTTGTCGTACAAATTTGAGTCCCTCAACCACAGATGAGATACCGCTACCCTGCGGTGCGCTCTCTTTCTTCTCGGGGAGCATAGGCGGCAGTTTGAACAGTGCCCACAACGAGACCATAAGAGCGAAAACATTAATGGAATAAGTCCAAGGGTAACCGACTGCCGCAACGAGCGCGCCGCCGAGCATTGGCCCCACACTCATACCAAGCGTGCCCACACTCATGTTGAGCGCGTTTGCCGCTGGTAGCATGCGCCGGCGTACCAGCTTGGGAATAATTGCCCCTCGCGCTGATTGATTAATGGGTTGTAAAAGCGACTCAATAGCTACCAAAACATAGAGCACCACCACGTTTTCAATATGCAGCCAGGCATGCAACGCTACCGCCACCGTCACCAGCCACATACCAATCGTGGCACAGAGAGCTACTTTACGGCGATCGTGAGTATCTGCGATGACCCCGCCATAGAGACCCCCAAAAATGAGCGGTCCCACCGCTACCAAACCGGTCAACCCTACCGCCGCGGGCGAACCGGTGAGAGCAAAAATCTCCAGCGCAATGGCGATAGCGGTAATTTGATACCCCATCGTTGAAAAAACCGACCCGGTCCAGAGCCGACGGTAATCCACATTTTCTTTGAGCGGTGTGAGATCCATGAGCAGTTGCGGCATAGGGTTCAGTATATTGAGAAATCACTATGGCAAACACTTCAATCATGGAGAACTCGTGAATCTGATAAATCAACCCAGAATTATGCTCAGCGACGGCGCCCACATTCCACAGATTGGATTTGGCGTGTGCGGCATTGCTCCGCACAGTACCCAAGGGGCAGTGGAACACGCGCTTGAAACCGGATACCGCCATATCGATACCGCCACCATTTATAAAAACGAACGCGAGGTGGGCACAGGCATCGCAGCCTCTGCCGTAGACCGCGCGGATATTTTTGTCACCGGCAAGCTGTGGAACACCGATCAGGGGTTTGAAACCGCCATTGAGGCGTGTGAAAAATCGCTAGAGCTCTTGGGCTTTGACTACCTCGATATGTATTTGATTCACTGGGCGCAGTCTGCTCAAGCACAGTTTGTGCGATCCTGGGACGCCCTCATTGAGTTACAAAAACGCGGTTTGGTGAAATCTATTGGAGTCTCAAACTTCACCACCGAACAACTCGATGCGCTCAAGCCCAGCGGGGTGACGCCCGTCGTACACCAAATTGAACTGCACCCGCTGTTGAACCAGCAGCAACAGCGCGCCGATAATAGCGCGCGCAATATTGTGACCGAGGCGTGGTCGCCATTGGGTCAAGGTAAAGACCTCTCAAACGAAACGATCGCCGCTATTGCTGCTCAACACGGGGCTACTCCGGCGCAGGTTATTATCGCTTGGCACCTACAACTGGGCAACGTGGTGATTCCCAAATCGGTGACGCCGCAACGAATTCGTTCAAATTTTGAGGCACTACAGCTCACCCTCAGTGAACAAGAAATGCGTGAAATCAGCGCGCTACCACAAGGCGCACGGCTTGGCGCAGACCCCGCCGAAGGCGATCTGGGAGCACCCACCTACTCCGACAGAGATTCCTTTAACGCAGATACCAAGTAAACTGATAGAACAATATTTCTTTTGTGAAAGGAACAGTTCATGACTACCTCACCTCGTAAAGTCTTCAACGACGGCAACGAAATCCCCCAGCTTGGTTATGGCGTCTGGCAGGTTGAAAACGATGTTGCTGAAGAAGTTGTAGGTTTGGCTCTTGACGCTGGCTTCCGCCACGTTGATACCGCTCAGATTTACGGCAACGAAGCTGGCGTAGGCGCCGCTTTGGCTAAGTCAGATATTGACGAGCGCGAAATCTTTGTGACCACCAAGGTATGGAACAGCGAACAGGGCACCGAGAAGGCCCCTGCCTCATTTGAGGAATCCATGAAGAAGCTCGGCTTGGATAAGCCACTGGACTTGCTTCTGATTCACTGGGCTAAGCCTTCGCAGAACCTCTACGTTGAAACCTGGAAGGCTCTGATTGAGCTTCAGAAGCAGGGCAAGGTCAAGAGCATTGGCGTCTCGAACTTCCCAGAAGAGCAGTTGCGCGAAATCATCAAAGAAACCGGCGTAACTCCTGCAATCCACCAGATTGAGCTTCACCCCTACTTCAACCAGCAGGCTCTTCGCGATGTTCACCAAGAACTAGGCATCGTCACCGAAGCTTGGTCACCGCTGGGCCAGGGTGGCGACATCCTCTCTGATCCCGTGATTACCGAAATTGCTGAAAAGCACGAGGTGACTCCCGCTCAGGTTGTTATCGCATGGCACCTTGCTATTGGCAACGTAGTGATCCCCAAGTCGGTAACCCCAGATCGCATTATCGAGAACTTCAACGCGCTTGAGGTTCAGCTTGACCCCGAAGAAGTTAAGCAGATTTCTGCGCTTTCTAAGGACGACGGCCGCATTGGTCCCGACCCCGCAGAATGCGACTTCTAAACTGGGCTCGCTTTAGCGCGCTACCCTGCGTCTTCACGCACAAAAGCTCTATAGCGCACTAAATAGCACTCCAGCGGTGTGCCCTCGGTATTCAATTTTTTGGGTGCCGAGGGCACACCGCTTTTTACAGGGCACATCATTTCTGTGACCAAATTGAAACCAAAATCTAAGGTTCTTGGTCTTGAACTCCCAGATTGCTCTTATCTTGGGGTGTTAGGTTGAGAACTGTTACCCTCGAGGGCACACGATTTTTGGCAGGAAAAACAGAGAAAAGAGCAGAGCTATATGGTTGCTACGGTAAAGAAACTGGTGGACAACGAGAAGATTCGTTTTCTCATCGTCGGTGGATTTTGCTTTGTGCTCACCATGGCAATCAACTACGGTCTGAAATACTCCGTCATGCAGGATAAGCCCACCACCGCACTTCTTATTGCTACCGCAGTAGCCTCGGTGGTCTCTTACTATCTCTCTGCCAAATGGACATGGAAAGACGCCGGTGGCGACCCCGCGCCCAAAGAAATGGTGGGCTTTTTGCTCGTGACGGTGGCGGGCATCGTCATCAATGCCGCCCCGCAGTGGATCTCCCGCTACGTGTTTCACCTAGCAGTGCCCTACATTTCCTTTTTCGCTCAAGAAATGAGCGATTTTATTGCAGGACCCATTCTGGGCACCCTATTCGCCATGGTCTTCCGTTATTGGGCGCTTGACCGTTTTGTTTTCCACGGCAAACAAGCACGTCAGGCAGCACAAATGACCGAAGTTATCCCGCCGCTGACCAGCTACCTGCCGCGCTGATTTTTACGTTGCGGCGTTGGCGGCTGATCAATCAACAGCGAGAGCGCGATACGGCGTCGTTTAACGTCCACTTCGGTAACCCGCACAGTCACCACATCACCGGAGCGCACAATCTTGTGCGGATCATCCACATACCCGGTGCTCATTTGCGAGATGTGAATCAGTCCGTCTTGGTGCACTCCAACATCAACAAAAGCACCAAACGCCGCCACGTTAGAGACGGTTCCCTCAAGAATCATGCCCGGTGCAACGTCCTCGATAGTTTCAACACCGGGAGCGAATTCGGCGGTCTTAAATTCCGGACGAGGGTCGCGCCCTGGGCGCACCAACTCGGCAAAAATATCGCGCACGGTGGGTAACCCCACCTGCTGGTTCACGTAATCTTCCATGGCCAAAGCCGCCATCGCCTCGGCAGGAACAGATGAGCCCACCATTCCCCCGGCGTCGTGAACTATTGCCCGAGCCAGCTCGTATGATTCGGGGTGAACAGCCGAAGCGTCGAGAGGTTCGGCGCCGTCGGCAATACGAATAAACCCGACAGCTTGTTCAAAAACTTTGGGTCCAACTCGCGGCACTTTGAGTAAATCTTCCCGGCGGGCAAAGGGTCCGTGTTCGTTGCGGTACTCCACAATGTTTTGCCCAATGCTCTGATTCAGCCCTGCCACATGCGAAAGCAGAGCCGCCGAAGCCGAATTGACCCACACGCCCACCGCGTTCACGCAGTCTTCAACGGTGGCGCCCAGCGCACGCGCGAGCACGCCACTTGAAATATCGTGCTGGTACTGCCCCACGCCAATAGACTGCGGATCAATTTTGACCAGCTCAGCCAGGGGATCTTGCAGACGGCGAGCAATAGAGACCGCACCGCGCAAAGAAACATCAAGTTCAGGCAGTTCAGCAGTTGCCAGTTCTGAGGCGGAGTAAACTGAGGCGCCAGCTTCTGAAACGGTCACTTTTTGGACGCCGTCCACGCCCTTTTGCGTCAGACGTTGCAGTAGTTGTGCTACCAAACGATCGGTCTCACGGGAGGCTGTGCCATTGCCAATAGAAATAAGCTCTACGCCGTATTCCAGCACCAATTTTTCAAGAGTTTCCAGTGCCTCGTCCATGCGATTTTGTGGCGCGTGTGGGTAAATCACACCGGTATCTAGCACCGCACCAGAGGGCGAAACCACTGCCATTTTGACCCCGGTTCGCAAACCAGG
Organism: Rothia sp. (in: high G+C Gram-positive bacteria); assembly: GCA_030530925.1. Taxonomy (GTDB): domain Bacteria; phylum Actinomycetota; class Actinomycetes; order Actinomycetales; family Micrococcaceae; genus Rothia. Next base: position 14,517 of record JAUMUA010000031.1, read on the forward strand.
GTCCAGCCCCAAAATAGTGCGGTGCCCAGCAGGAGCTGCCAACAGCAAGTCACGCAGATTCGAGCTGAACACTTTGACGGCGTCCTGCTCGGCGCGCTCAAAAAGTTGCGTGCGCAGTTCGGTAGCCAATCGCGGTAGCACTCGCTGGCGCCAGGCAAGACGCACGGTAGCGGCAAGCCAACCCAGCACGCGTTCTTCGTCAGAGACCGTGTTGAGAACCTGCACCGGGATTCCCAGCGCAAAGGCAATATCTGATTCAAAGCCGTGGCGGGCTTTCTCATAGTCTTCGCTCAGACGCTCGTGACGAGCTAAATCTTGCCCCTTAAGCCCGGTTTTAGGTCCGGGAACTTCGGCAACGTCAATGCTCACGCGCACAATTCCGTTTTTTTCAGCGCGCAACAGTGCCAAAAGTCGGTGAGAGGGAATCTTGCGAATCCGCTCAGAGAAATCAAAGTAGTCGCTGAATTTACTGGTTTCTCGCGCAGGATCGTTGCGGTGGCTCGGCGTAATTTTTGAGCTAATAACGCCGGTATTCCACAGCTTTTCACGTAGCTCGTTCATGAGCTCGTGGTCATAGAGCGCGTACTCTTGCAAAATGGTGCGAGCCCCTGCGAGCGCGGTTTCGGTATCTGGCACCGCAGTGTCTTCGGCAGCGCCTGCCTCAGCGGGGTGAATGTAGGCGGCTGCAATATCTTGCAGATCAGCTAAGGGAACTTCTAAAAGGTCGTCCACTAGGGGTTCTAGGCCAGCTTCAAAGGCAATCTGAGCTTTGGTGCGGCGTGCGACTTTGTAGGGGGCGTAGAGCGATTCAAGATCGTTTTTTGACGGCGCCGCCAGCACGGACGCGCGTAGCGAGTCCTCTAAAACTCCTCGCGATTCCAGCATCGCAAGGATTGACGCTCGTCGCTCTTCTAGCTCCCGCAGATACCCCAATCGCTCTTGCAATAAGCGCAATTGGACGTCGCTGAGCCCGCCGGTTTTCTCTTTGCGGTAGCGGGCAATGAAGGGCACAGTTGCACCGGAATCAAGTAACTCGATGGCGGAGCGAACGCTCGAGAGTTTTACACCGAGTTCTTGCGCTATAGCGCTTTCGATTTTGTGTGAAACTGTGCTGGCTGATGTCATAGAATATAGTTTCTCATTTGTGTGCTGGCACTGCTAATTTCTAGGTGGCTGGTTCTCTCGTTATTTTCAGAGTCCTCACCGAATTCTTTGACTTCTAGGTAACACTGCTTCTTAAGTTTGCTGGGGCGCGAATTGGGGCATACAGTTTTTAATGAAGATTTATTTCCAATCTGAAATATCTATGGTTGTACTGCGCGGGTTGCGAGCCTGAGCAGAGAAAGAAGTTTTCACAGTGTCAACAGATACGTACGAAGAGTTCATCGAACAAAATTCTGATTTGTTCGCTCAGCTCGCCCATGCAGGTTGGACCCCCTCAGAGGCTTATTACCGCATCACGGTCATGTACCCTCATCTCAACTCAGACTTTGTGCACCAGGCAGTAAACTCTGGGCAGTGGACCTTTGTGGGCCGCAAAGAAAACCTTCTCAACAACGTCATGATGGGCGCCGCCCTCTGGTACGCGGTTGCCGTAACCCACGATATGCAACCGGACCCCGAATTTAGCGCGGTGCATCTTGACCCGATCATTGCCCAAGATATTCCGCGCGTCTTTTCCGCAATCGGGGTGAGCGATCAACATATTGCTGACATCATCAATAAGTGCGGGGCGGCGTTGCATCACCTCTCCAAGAACCCGTATGTTCGCCTGGACGAAGCTAGTTATGACGACTTTTTAGAAAACCTACCGCCTGAGGCGCAAGGGATTACCGACGAAGTATTCACCTGGCCGCCCTCGCGCATGATTATTGAAGACCGCCTCGGCGAAGGCAGCTTTAGCAAAGCCCTCTTGCGGGTGGGTATTTGCCCGCCTGATCTTGAGGAGATGGCACTGACGGTTACCCCAGCGTCCGTCACCGACCGCGCCTTTCGCAACGCTTTAGGCGAGTTTTTGAGTTATTGCATTCGCTACGACCGTAAGCCGTCTATGTTGTTGTACGGTAGCTGGGCTGTGGCACGCAACCAGCTCTCCCGTGTGCCTCTGCTCGGCGCCGTACGGGGAAAATACGGTTCGTGGCATCGCGCGCTCAAACTTGGACGCCGCATGATCAATGACGCTCTGAAGATGAGTTCAGCGCAAGCAGTTCCTGCCCGACTCGACGAGCCGGAAACCACGCAGACTGCCTCGTTCCGCATCGAAGACCTCAAAGCTCAAGGTATTGGCGTGGTGCAGTCGCAAAAACCGCATCCGCACGAAGTTGAAAAACGCGCGTGGGAGTCGCTCAGCGCCGTCCTGCAATCTCAACTCCAAGAACTACCGTGGAACCAAGTTTTGCGGGTGTACTACGTGAGTCCCGAATCAATCTCTGCAGAAGATCTCACCCCCTACGCCACTATTTTGCGCTCCCCCGGCGGCTACCTGTGTGAGCTCACCGATTCGGTTGATTTTGTGGCATTTGAACCGCAGTTCAACGTGGAATTCTTGGCATCTAATGGCTGGGCGGCACCTCGTGACGGCAGTGCCGTGTGGAGTCATAACTTCTTCAACGTAGCCATTGCCGCCCCTGAAATTATTGCTGCTATGCGCTTTGGTATGGGTTGTACGCGCTCTGATTACTTCCAATCAGAGAACCCCACGAACAGCGCCGAATCCGAAACGAACCAGTCAGCGGCGCATTCGCTGTCTATGATTCAGCAGGATTCTTCCACCTCTAACGCCCATCAGCACACCTTTCACTCAAACTCGAAAAATCTCGATTAATTGGTACGCACACAACTTAGATCTAAAAAATTACCCCTTAAAGTTCGGTTTTATCTCAGCCTTATTGGCTTGGCATTACTGCTGTTAGCCAGCGTAGTTTGGCTAGGTACCCACCACTGGAACGTGCGTGAGGCGCTCGATGACCTTCACGATAGTGGTACGCCCATCAGCACCGGGTTTGCCCACAGCGGAGTGCAAACCTACTCCACCGCCTCCGAAGTTCTCAAAACTCTGCAGGTGCGTGCCGACGGTGACGAAACCGGTTACTCCCGCACTCTCTTTGGCGATGCCTGGGCTGACGTCGACCGCAACGGGTGTGATACTCGCAACGATATCTTGGCACGCGATCTCACCGAGCTGGAACGTCAAAACAACTGCAAGGTGATGGCAGGAAAACTGGTTGATCCTTATACGGCGCAGACCATCGAATTCAAGCGTGGTGCCAAAACGAGTCAGATGATTCCCATTGACCACGTGGTGGCGCTTTCTAACGCATGGAAAACCGGAGCAACGTTGCTGAGCGAAAGCCAACGTCGAGAACTAGCCAACGATCCGCTGAACTTGCAGTCCACCGATAACACGGCTAATACCGAAAAGTCCGACGCCGACGCTTCGCAGTGGTTGCCACAGGCTGGCTACCAGTGTGAGTACGTTGCCCGGCAAATTTCAGTCAAAGCTGCCTACCATTTGTGGGTTTCACCGGCTGAGAAGAAGTCTATGGAGCAAGTTCTGGTCTCTTGCCCCGACCAAGTGGCGTACCGCTCAAAGCTAGCTGGTTAGCTAACTGGATAAAAGCCTTAACAGTAATGGCCTAACAGAAAGAGGCGCCGGTATCTTTCGATACCGGCGCCGCCCTTTTTTATGACCTCAGCCAAGCTGAGTTATTAGATGTCTTTATTAGCTGGGGGAACCTGCTGAATAGCTGCAGTACGTTCCAGCTTTGCCTTTTCCTGCAAGCGATGGTGGTTGGGATGACGGCGAACAAAAACCCAACCTATCGCCAACACAATGAACCATACTGGCATGGCAAAGAGTGCCGCACGAGTATCTTCGTAGAATGCCAACACCACGAGCATGAACACAAAGAATGCGAGCACGAGGTAGCAGGCAATAACACCACCGGGCATCTTGTATGAGGAGTGTGCGTGACGCTCTGGGAATTTGCGGCGGTACACAATGTACGAGATGACGATCATGCACCAGTTGAAGATTGCCAAAATAGCAGCCACGGTGGTGACCAAGGTAAACGCACCAATCACCGAATCTCCCGAGTAAAGCAGAACGATTGAGGACAGCAAAAGAACTGCCGAGAGGAACAATGCGTTGCGGGGCACGCCGTTTTTGCTCAACTTACCAAACATAGTGGGCGCGGAGCCCTCTTCTGCCAAGCCAAAGACCATACGTGAGGTAGAGAAAATACCTGAGTTAGCCGACGACGTCGCCGAGGTTAACACCACAAAGTTAATAATCGATGCCGCGATACCCAAACCTGCCAAGCTAAACATCGACACAAAGGGGCTTTGTGCAGGATCAATCTGAGTCCAGGGAGTCACCATCAAAATGACGGCGAGGGTGAGAACGTAAAACAAAATGATACGTACGGGAACCGCGTTGATAGCTTTGGGAAGAGTCGTTTCAGGATCCTGAGTCTCTGCAGCTGCAGTACCCACCAATTCAGCACCGAGGAATGCGAAGAGAGCAATCTGGAACGCCCCCAAGAAGCCAATAGCACCGTGAGGGAACCAACCGCCCTCGTTAGCCCATAGGTTAGAAACCTGAGCGGTTGAACCTGACGGTGAGGTGAAGGAGGTAGCAACCATAATGCCACCCACAACAATCAGGGCAAGAATGGCCACAATCTTGATGAGTGCGAACCAGAATTCAATCTCGCCAAAGTTCTTCACCGAAGGAAGGTTCAGCGCCAGCAGAAGACCAATAACAACGATTGCCGGTGCCCAAAGTGGAACGTTGGGCCACCAAAATTTGCAATAACCGGTGATTGCAATGACGTCGGCAACCGCCGTCACAACCCACATAAACCAGTACGACCAGCCCACGAAGAAGCCAGCTGCGGGACTCAAGATATCTGAGGAGAAATCGGAGAATGATTTATACGAAAGGTTGGAGAGAAGGAGCTCTCCCATGGCGCGAAGCACGAAGAAAATCGCCGCACCAATAATCATGTAAACGAACAGAATTGAAGGGCCGGTAAGGTGAATGGTTTTGCCTGAGCCCATAAACAGACCGGTACCGATGGCACCGCCAATTGCAATGAGCTGAATATGCCTGTTACTTAGGCCGCGTTGCAGAGAACCATCGTTTTCGAGGGTCTCTTCAGTTGTGTGACTAGGCACTATGCCTCCCATAAAGATGTATCGCTCTGATAATTTGCGGGGTATGGTGCGGGGTAAATTATGCTCCGCACACACATCAGAGTGTTGTTCATTACATTTAGGGTAGAGGATAGTTGAGTAGAACGCCACCGAACGGACTGCTTAACGGCAACTCAGAGCATGATTAATAACTCTAACGAAAGGGTTTAAAGCAGAACCCCTCGCATTAAAATTATTTTCCTTGTAAAGTCTTAAGGTAACAATCCGTTCTCAACAGAAAAGGACAAACACCATGTCATTGCTATCAAATGCAGCTCTTCGCCTTACCTCTGGTGCACTCATTCTCAACTCGGGCATCGGCAAGTTGAGCATGGACGAAGGCACTTACGCTTACCTTCAGCAGATGGCTAAGACCGGCATCCCTCAGGTTGAACAGGTTTCGCCCAAGACCTTCGGCAAGGCACTTGCATACTCAGAAACCGCTCTAGGCGCAGCTCTTCTTTTGCCTATCGTTCCCGCTAAGCTTGCAGGCCTTGGCCTCACCGCTTTCTCCGCAGGCATGCTCACCATGTACTTTGGTGACGAAAAGATGACCATGGAAGACGGCATCCGCCCCTCACAAGAGGGTACCGCTCTTGCTAAAGACGTCGTTCTTTTGGGCGCAGGTCTTGCGCTCTTCCTTTCCCGCAAGGGCAAGTAAGACTATTTAGCGCTAGCTCTCATAAACCCCCCGGCAAAACAGTGTTCCAGCTGACTTGTCGGGGTTTTTCAATCAACAAGCCCAGGAATCTATCCTCTTCAGAACGTCCGAACAAACTATCCAAGCACGCAATTTTTTCAGCTTCCTCCCCTTTCTCCCTCAACCTCTTTCCTCTTCACTCTCTTTGCCCCTCCATCCCTCTCTTCCTTTTTAGGAACCTTTGACTT